>JACQVS010000206.1 GCA_016209605.1 Planctomycetota bacterium | reverse complement strand
GAGGCGGAGAGATTATAGACTCTATCATCAAAACTTCTTCGCAGGCTGCGGAGATGTCTTGGCGTCCCAGGACCGCTCTCCAATTCGCTTTGCGTCTTAACTTTGCGTCCTCTGCGTCTTTGCGGTTATTATTGGGTTGCGGGCGGATCGCCCTCTGCCTTTTGGGTTGGGGGCGCAGCCCGCCTTGGGGAAAAGGAAAGGATCTGTACTTTTGCATATTTTTGACCGTCTGCGAGCAAAAATATGCAAAAGGCCAGAAAGGATGAAATCGCCGGCCTTTCACGTCCTCATGTTCGTGAAGATCGTCAGGCCCAGAGAGCCGAACAGAATATTTGGCAGCCACGCCGCCACCACGGGTGGCAGGTTGCCGGGGTCGGTGGCCAGGCTCAAGGTCATGGAGCTGACGAAGAAATAAGCGGCGCACAGGCAGAAGCTCACCGCCAGGTTGAGGAAGAAGCTGCGGGTCTGGTAGTTGAGGACGAAGGGGATGCCCAGGAAAAGCAAGATGACGTGGCTAAAGGGGAAAGCGAAGTGGTGGTGCAGCTTCACCCTGAAGGAGCGGTTGCTGCGCAGCCGGCTGGCCTGCTCCCTCAACTCCCGCCAGGAGAGATAGGAGATGTCCTGGTCCGAAGTTTCCAGATCCAGCGGCGTCAAGGTGCTCTCCAGCCAGAGCTCCTGAAAGGGCTCCTTGAGGCGGTCGAAATCCTTGGCGTTCGGATTGATGATCAGATCGCGATTCTTGTCCCAGCGCTGGATGGAGCCGTTACGGATCAACCAGCGGCCGCGCTCCTTTCGCGGCGTCGAGTCGGGATCGGGCACCCAGACCATCTTCTCGGCATCGAGCACCTCCTTGACGTCCGCCTCCCATTTGATGACCGTGATCAAGCTGGCGCTCTTGGCGTCAGGGACGTACTGCGCGGCGCGCAAGTGCAGGTTGTAGACCGGGTCGTCGAAGGGATCGGGGCGGATGGACCCTGAGCGGGAGAGGGTCATGGCGCGGCGGATCGGCTCCCGCAGCTCCGGAAGCACCCATTCCTGCAGGCAGAAGGACCAGGCCGCCAGCCCTCCCGCCAGGAAGAAGATGGGGACGATCGCCCTGAAGATGCTGATGCCGCAAGCCTTGATGGGGGTGAACTCGTTCGTGCGGTTGAGCTGGGTGAGGGTGAACATGGCGGCGGCCAGGGTCAAGATGGGCCCCATGTAATTGACGTAAATGGTCGGGACCATGGCCAGAAGGTACTGGCCGAAGTTCCCCAGGAACTGGCCGGCGATGTCGATGGGCGAGTACAGCCCCGCGGGGATGAAGCGGTTGACCTTGGTGAAGGCCTCCACCAGCGCGTATAGACCGATGAATGAAACGGCGCAGATCAGGTAGGCGAAGAGAAACGACCGGATGAGGTAGCGGTCGAAAGTCCGGAGGAGGAGGAGCCGCCGGCGCCTGGCCTCGAGGACGACACCTTGCGGCCGTGAGCCCTTCGGCAGGGGCCTGCTCTCGGCATCGCTTCGTTCGCTCAGCTTCTCAGGCATGGCTGCACTTTTCGCCAGGATTCAGAACCTTCAACGGCGCAAAACTTTCGACCAGAGATAAACCGCCAATCCGGCCAGGAGAGCGTTGGGGGCGGCAAGAACCAGGGCCGGGAAAAATCCCCGCTCTCCCAGGATGACTCCCAGCATCACCAGAAGCAGAAACGGCATCATCACCAGGAGGTTTCCGAGGAAAAAGGGGATGAGCCGGCTGCGCCGGTCGGTGAGGAAGACGAGGGGAATGCCGACTGCCGGGAAGGTCAAGCAGGCCAGGCAAAAGGCGCTGCGGGCGTGGATTTCGGTCCGGGTGCGGTAGCGCTCCTTGCGGAGCGACTCGATTTCACGCTCCAGGGCCCGACGCTCCGCCTCCGGGTCGTCGCCCGCCGCCTGCCCTGCCTCCCCGGACTTCCGGGCGCTCATTCCCCCCAGCTCTTTTTCGGCCAAGGCGGCTTTCTGTTCGACTTCCGCGGCGTGCTGGAAAAGTTCCTTCCAGGAGAAATCCTTGATCCGCTCCCCCTTCTCGAGAAACGGCAAGGTGAGGCGCAGGTTCTCGATCGAGTAGTTGTGACGGAAGACTTCGGGGATCTGGCCGGACCTGGGCACCCCTTGCGGGACCAGCACCGTGACCCCTTGCAGGTTCAGAAAAATCTTCTGCCGGTCAGGGGAGATCTCGAGGATGCACTCCTTGGCCAGCAAGGTCAAGAAGGAGCGGGACCCTTGCAGCAGGTCGGCGTGGAACAGCCGCTCGCCGATCTTGCTGGAGAGCCGCTTGTCGAGGTCGCCTTTCAGTTCCAGCTTGATGTTCCGGAAGCGGGTCCCTCGGTAATTTTCCACGTAGAGCTGCCCCTCCGCCGGCAGGAGGAGGCTGCGCCCGGAGCCGGAGCCCAGACTTTCCAGCTGGGAGATGATGGCGTCGCGGAGGTTCCCTTTTTCGTGATGGATTTCGGGGAGGACCTCGCCGTTCAAGTAAACCGCCGCTCCCGTGAAGAAGAGAGCCAGGGCGATCAGAGGGCAAGCGATTTGAAGATAAGAGACCCCATGGGCCCGCAAAGCGTTGATTTCGCCATCGCCGGCGAGCCGCCCCGCCCCCAGGCTGATGCCGAAGAGGAGGGAAATCGGCAGCGAGTAGTCGAGGTAGTAAAGCAGGGACTTGAGCAGCACTCCCCACAGGAAATGAATCTGCAGGCCGCTCCGAACCAGCTGGAAGGCTATGACGACGCCGCTGACCAGGGAAAAGACGAACAGGCTCATGACCATGACCCGCACCACTTCCACGCCCAGGTAGCGGATCATGGTTCGCGACAGCCGGGGCTGGCGGGCCGCCTTGCGGCGGGAGGAGGGCAAGGACGAGGGCGACAGAGCTAGTTCCAGCCGCAAGGGAGCCGCGCTCCGGACGGCGGCCGAAGGCTTCCGGGAGTCTTTTCTTTTTAATTCTCGGTTCGGCACGGCGCTCATTCTAAAAAGCGGGCGGCGGATCAGAAACAAAATTAACTGAAGATTTGCCGGTCTAGCGGCGGGTTCTTCAAACTGCCATCTTCCCTGCGCTGACACCGGCAAATTTGTTAGGATTTTGTTTGAGTCCAGGGCCAGGACTCACTAATATCGAGGGTTGCATTGATTTTTGAGGGTCTGAAAAGCACGGGCATGTTTTGACGACATCCAAGACTGCATTTACCGGATGGGTATGGAAATTCCAGGAGAAAAAAGGAGGGGGCGCGTGGAGCGGCGCTTCCGGCGGTTGACCGCCCTGGGGATCGTTTTTTGGGCGGTGGCGCTCGCGCCCACCGGGCCGGCGCTGGCGGAGCACGAGCTGATTCTGGGCTCGGCGCGCTCGCGCCGGCCGGTCATCGACTTGACCCTCAAATCCGATGCCGAGGTGCAAGGAATCACCGCGGCCTTCGACTGGAATCCGGACGCCCTCACCGGCGCCGACCTCGCTTTCACGAGCGGCCCCGGCGAGGCGCTTTACCAGGCCGACGTGCTGATCGCTCGCGTCGAGCCGGGATTCATGGTGCTGGGCATCGTCATCGACAACGACGGCATTGGCCCCGAGACCATCCCTCCCGGCACCCACGTCCTGGCGGCGGCCAGGTTCGACTGCGCCGGTCCGGCCACCCAGCAGGTCAGCACCGATGTCGTCTTCCAGGACGACAAGTACGGCACCGTCGAAAACGGCCTGATCCTCGATAACACCATCGTGGTGGGCGGCATGAGCATAACCAGGAACGAGGGCTTGCGGCTCACTCATGGCCAGGTCACCTGCCCGATCATCGAGCTGGGGCGCCTGGCCATTCAAGGAGGAGCGGCGGAGGCGGGCCAGTGCGGCGGCGCCAGCGTCGTTCTTGACGCCCCGGAGGAAGTGCAGGGTTTCGTGGTGGCCATTCGCCACGACCCGGCGGCGTTGCGCCTCGACAACCTCACCACGGCGGGCACGGTGACGGAGCAGAACAACGCCGACTTCGTCGATGTCGATATCTTTCCGGACGGAGGCACGGTCGGCGTGGTGCTGGACCTTTTCCCGCCCCTTGAAAACAACACCATCCCGCCCGGCTCCAGCCAGGTGATCGCCAAGGTCACCTACTGCTGCATTGACGAGCGCCTGGTGGAGGACAAGACCACGCCGCTCGTCCTCGCGGACAACGTGCTGGGATTGCCGCCCAAGGAGAACGTCATCGTCATCGATGGCTTCAGCATCGATCCGCAGCTGGTGAACGGCTCCTTCACCTGCAAGGGGATCGGCGCCGGCCCGCAGCCGGAGTTCCGCTGCGGCGGTAACCTCAATCCCCACACCGGCGTTCCCGACCCGGTGGTGGGATTTCCCGGCGATGCCGTCGAGCTGTGCTTCTACTACCGCAGCCCGCCCAAGGGGACGCCAGGGGACACCGGCGAGGACCAGATCCAGGGCCTGTCCATGGCCCTGTGCTTCGATCCGCGCGCCAGCCGCTGCAAGGAGGGGACTTTCAGCATCGAAGGGACCATCACCGAGGCGGTGGGGGCCGAGTTCGTCAGCCACGACTGCGAAAATTCCACCGAGGACGGCGATCCGGGCGAGGTGGTGATCGGCATCCTGGTCGACGCCTTGCCGCCCTTCGACGGCTCGACCCTGCCGCCGACGGCCGATCTTCTCAAGATCGGCTGCATGCAGTTCGAGATCGATCCGGCGGCGCAGTGCGGCAAGTGCTACCCGGTGGAGTTCTGCGACGGCGCCGATGGGCGCGGCAATGTGCCCATCAAGAACCTGATCTCGGTGAACAACTTCCCGAAGAAGCCGCAGTTCTTCAACTGCGAGATTTGCGCCGCCGCCCGGCCGCGGTTCCACCGCGGCGACTGCAACTTCTCCAACCTGGGGGACATGTCGGTGGAGATTTCCGATGCGGCGGCGGTGATCAGTTTCCTCTTCCTGACCGGAGCCTGGCGGTTCCATCCGTCCTGCCTCGACGCTTGCGACGCCAATGACGACGGCCGCGTCGATTTCGCCGACTCGGTCTTCATCCTCCGCTACCTCTTCAAGTTCGGCACCGTGCCGCCCGATCCCGGCCCCAATCAGGCCGGACCCGATCCTACCGGCGACCGGCTCGACTGCAAGGCGGGGTCAAGATGCGAATAATTATCTCCCCGCCGCCGCTCCGTCCGGCAGCCGGCGATCCACACCCGCCTCGAGGCGGCCGGTCTTGGGGTCGCGGGCGATGGCCATCACCGAGCCTTGCGGAATGGAGTGGATTTTGACGGTGTGGCCGAGGGCCTCGAGGAGGCGGAGGGTGTCGGGGGAAAAACCGCGCTCGAGCCACAATTCGTCCGGCAGCCACTGGTGGTGCAGGCGCGGGGCGTCAATGGCTTCTTGAATCCTCATGCGGTGGTCGAGGAGGTTCGTGACGGCGCCCAGGACGGTGTTGATGATGGTGCGGCCGCCGGGGCTTCCCAGCACCGCCACCAGCTCTCCGTCTTTCAGGATGACCGTCGGGCTCATGCTCGAGAGCATGCGCTTCCGCGGCGCCGCGAGATTGGGCGGCGTGCCGATGAGCCCTTCCCTCGTGGTCAGCTCCGGGGCGGCGTTGAAGTCGCCCATTTCGTTGTTGAGGAGGAAACCGGCGCCGGGGACGGCGATGCGGGCGCCGTAGGGCTGCTCCAGGGTCGTCGTCAAGGCGACCGCCATGCCGTTGCCATCGACGGTCGAGAGATGGGTGGTCTCGCGGCCCTCTTCCGGCCACTCGAAGGAGCCCGGCGAGGAGCGCGAGGCGGCATGCTCGGAAATGGTCTGGCGCAGCCTGGCGGCGTAAGCTTTGCTGAGCAGGTCGGGGAGGGGGATCGAGTTCTGGTCCGGGTCGCCTAACCAGCGGGCCCGGTCGGCGAAGGCGCGGCGCATGGCCTCCGCCATCAAGTGAATGCTCGCGGCGCTGCCCCACCCGGCATGAGCGAGATCGTCGCCCTCCAGGAGGTTGAGCATCTCGATGATCGCCGCGCCGCCGGAACTGGGCGGGCCCATGGAGATGACCTCCCAGCCGCGGTAAGTGCCGCGCACCGCTTCGCGCTCGACCGCTTGATAACCGGCGAGGTCCTCGCGAGTGATCCAGCCGCCGCCGCGATCCATTTCCCGGACGAGAAGCCGGGCGGTTTCGCCGCGGTAAAACTCCGCGGGTCCGCTCCCGGCGAGGCGATCGAGCGTCGCGGCCAGCTCCGGCTGGGCCCAGACCTCCCCCGGCTGGAGCGGCCGGCCGTCCTTCATGAAGAACCTCGCCGCCTCCGGGGGCTGGAGCTGCCCGAGAACCGGCTGGAGCGATGCGGTGAGGCCGCGGGTGGCCGTGAAGCCATCTCGCGCCAGGCGGATGGCCGGCGCGAGCAGTTCCTTCCAGGCCATCTTCCCGTAGCGGGCGTGGGCGAGGCCGAGGCCGGCCGCGGTCCCCGGCACGCCGACGGCGAGGTGGCTCCAGTGGTGGCGCCTGGCGTCGTACTTCCCCTCCTCGCCGAGGAACATCCGGGCGTGGGCTTTGGCCGGCGCGGCCTCGCGGAAGTCAATGGTGGTCTGGCGCGGGCCGCCCGCGCCCCTGGGAAAGTGGATCACCATGAAGCCGCCGCCGCCGAGATTGCCGGCCTGGGGATAAGTGACGGCGAGCGCGAAGGCCGCGGCAATGGCGGCGTCGACGGCGTTGCCGCCGCGGGAGAGCGCCTCCGCCCCGGCCTCGCTCGACTCCCGCGTCTGGCTGGCCACGGCGTATTTCTCGAAGACCAGGGAGGCGACAGGAACCTGGGCGGCCAAAACCGCGGAAAAAGCTGAGGAAATGGCAAAACCGAGAGAGCAATTCAAAGCGCGGCGCTTGTCGCCGTCGCGGATCAACACCGGCACGGCTTCCCTCCGCACTTGGGGCAGCCGGCGCCGTACTTCTCAACCGCGGCCTCTTCGAGGGAAATGCCTTCGATGGAAGCGAGGGTCGCGAGCCACGCCAGGACATCGGCAAACTCCTCGCGCAAGTTGCGGCCGCCGTCCGGGCAAGGGCGCGCCATGGCCTTGGCCAGCTCGCCG
This sequence comes from Planctomycetota bacterium, assembly GCA_016209605.1. GTDB lineage: Bacteria > Planctomycetota > UBA8108 > UBA8108 > JACQVS01 > JACQVS01. Next base: position 14,861 of record JACQVS010000206.1, on the reverse strand, counting down.
ACCTCCTCGATGAACCACAGAAAGGTGCGGTCGCGCCCGCGCTCCGAGTCGCGGGCGAAGTAGATTTCCTCGATTTTGTGCTGAAATTCGCTGATGGTCATGGGCAGAGGCTCTCATTCGAAGTCAATTGGCCTTCGAAGTCAGTTAAGATTGAGCAGCTCACGACGCCGGGCTCAACGCCGGCAGGCCGCCGCCGGGCAGCATGCGCCGGAGCTTCTCCACGCTCGCCGGCGGCATTTCCACATCCAGGCGGGTTCCTTCTGCAAGCACGACCTGGGAAATCACCTTGCCGCAGCGGTTGATGAAGGCCAGCACATCGCCGCGCTCGTGGGGAACGATGAGAGACAGCTTCTCGTCGGCGCGGCGGAGGTGGGCGGCCACCGCCTGCCGCAGCTCCTCGAGGCCGCGGCCGGTCGCCGCCGAGATGGAGAAGACCGGCGTCCCCGGCGGCGCCAGGCTTTCGAGGCTGCGAGCCTCCACCTGGCGGTCGGGGGCGAGTCGGTCGAACTTGTTGAGCAGGAACCACACCGGCTTCTGGTCGCAGCGGATCTCGCGCAGCACCTCCTCGACGGCTCGGACCTGCTCGCGCACCTGCGGGGCGCTGGCGTCGATCACGTGGAAGAGGAGGTCGGCGTACTGGGTCTCGGCCAGGGTGGCGTGGAAGCTCGCCACCAGATGGTGGGGCAGCTCGCGGATGAAGCCGACGGTGTCGTTGAGGAGGACGTGGCGGTTCTTGTCAACGTCCCAGCGGCGGGTGCGGGTGTCGAGGGTGGCGAAGAGCTTGTCCTCGACGAACTCGTGCGAGCCGGTGAGGCGGTTGAGGAGCGTCGATTTGCCGACGTTGGTGTAGCCGACCAGGGCGATGACCAGGTCATTCTTGCGGTGGCGCAGCGACACCTCCTTGCGCTCCTCGATCTCCTGGAGCTTGTGGGCGAGCTTCAGGATGCGGCGCTGCATCAGGCGTTTGTCGGTTTCGAGCTGGGTCTCGCCGGGGCCGCGGGTGCCGATGCCGCCCTCGTACCGGGAGAGGTGGGTCCACATGCGCTTCAGCCGCGGGAAAGTGTACTGCAGCTGAGCCAGCTCCACTTGCAGCTTGGCCTGCTGGGTGCTGGCGCGGCGGGCGAAGATGTCGAGGATGAGCTGGCTGCGATCGATGACCTTGCGCCGGAAGATCTTCTCCAGGTTTCTCTCCTGCGCCGGGCTGAGGTCGTTGTCGGTGACCACCAGGTCCAGCTGAAGCTCCTCGGCGCGCCGGGCCATCTCCTCGATCTTCCCCCGCCCCAGGTAGGTGGCGGCATGGATCCGCTCGAGGTTCTGGGACACCGTTTCAATCACCTCGGCGCCGGCGGTCACGCACAAGGCGATGATCTCATCAAAAGGATCTTCCACGCCGCGGTCGCCGCGGAAGAGGGCTTTCAGGACGAGGGCGCGTTCTTTGACGGGCTGGACGGTCAGGCCGTTTTTATTGTTCACAATCAGGTGATTACCTCCTAAAAAAAAGAATTTTGTGAATCTTTCACGTTGACATCGACGAAAATCAAGGTTTCCTTTTTGACCCGATTTCTTCATTTTCCCCCTCCAGGATCTCCCGCGATACCTCCTGGTGCCTCTCCCACTCGCGGCGTTGCTCGGGGAAGTCGGTGCGGAAGTGCACCCCGCGCGACTCGGCGCGGCGCAGGGCCCCGCGGATGATCAAGTACGCGCCGGTGAGCATGTTCTGCAGCGTCCAGCCGACGGGGTTGTGGAAGGAGATGGGCAGGACGTAGGAGATCCACTCCTTCACCTGCCGCAGCGACGCCTCCAGCTCTGGCCCCGAGCGCTCGATGCCGGCGCGGTGCCAGAGCAGGCTCTGCAGGCTCTTTTGCAGGTCGGGGAGGTCGAGGTATCCGGCCTCGGAGGCCGCCGCCCCCTCCTCCTCTCGGGGCTCGAAAGGGATCGGCAGGCGCGAGATGCGCCGCGCCTCCCGGGCCGCCTTGCGGCCCGCCCGGGTGCCGTAAACCAGCCCTTCGAGGAGCGAGTTGGAGCCCAGGCGGTTGGCGCCGTGGAGGCCCGTGGACGAGACCTCGCCGACGGCGTAGAGGCCGGGGATGGTGGTCGCTCCCTCGGCGTCGACCTTGACGCCGCCGATGGTGTAGTGGGCGCTGGGCCGCACCGGGATCGGCTCGCGCGCGATATCGATGCCGAAGCTCAGGCAGATCTGGTGGATCTGCGGGAAGTGCTCCTGGATCTTTTCGGGCGGAAGGTCCGAGAGGTCGAGGTAGACCTTGTTGTCGCCGGTTTCCTTCATCCGCCGGATGATGCCGCGGGAGACGGCATCGCGCGGCGCCAGCTCGCCCCGAGGGTGGTAGCTGGTCATGAATCGCTGGCCGGTCGAGTCGATGAGCTTACCCCCCTCGCCACGCACCGCCTCGGTGATGAGGAAGCGGTCGGCGCCGGCGACGTAAAGCGTCGTCGGGTGAAACTGCACGAACTCCATGTCCCGGAGGAGGGCGCCGGCGCGGAAGGCCATGGCCAGGCCGTCGCCGGTGGTCACCGGCGGGTTGGTGGTCTCACGGTAAAGGCGGCCGGCCCCGCCGGTCGCCAGTATGACCTGCTTGGCCCAGATGGTCTGCAGGACGCCGGTGGGGCGATGGACGATGGCCCCGCAGGCGGATCCCTCGGGGTGGATGAGCAGGTCGATGGCGAAAGTGTGGGGCAGGCTGGTGAGGTTGGGGTATTTCAAGGCGTTGTCGATGAGCGCCCGCTCGATCTCCCGGCCGGTGCTGTCGGCGGCGTGGAGGATGCGGGGGTGGGAGTGGCCCCCCTCCCGGGTGAAGTGGATCTTTCCCTGGTCGAGGTCGAAGCGAGCCCCCATCTGGATGAGCTCCCGCACCCGCTCAACCCCCTCGGTCACCACCTGCTCGACGGTTTGAGAATCGGCCAGGCCGCAGCCGGCCTCGATGGTGTCGTGGAGATGGCTGGCGGTGGAGTCGGCGTTGAGCTCGGGCTCCAGCACGGCGGCAATGCCCCCCTGGGCGTAGTTGGTGGAGCAGTCGGAGAGCTCCGACTTGGCGATGAGGAGCACCTCGGTCTCCCCATCGACCTTGGCGGCATGGATGGCCGCCGACAGCCCGCCCACGCCGCTGCCAATCACCAGGACATCGGTGAAACGGTGGGAGATTTTCGGAATCCGGAACGCGGTGAGGTAGCGCCGGGATAGAAGCTCTTGGCCGGTCGAAATTTTAGCGGCATCCATGTTATTTCTGTCCTAAAATTATAGGATCCAGGCTCTAAAAATGAAAGCGCTCTTGGACCCTCGGGCTCGAGACCGGCAGGCCGGAAGGTCCCTGTATGAAATTCAAACTGGACCGGCCTTTATCGCCGGGGTGGAGGCCGGCTCGCGGGCTGTCCCAACGGGCCCGGGAGATTTTTCTAAAGGATTTCTAGATTAAGAGTTCGGTGAAAAGGCCCGATAGTTGGGATATTCAAAAAGCTCATTTTATGTTTATGGAACCGCTTTTGCATTAAAATATCAGTTCAGAGCCATGGTCAGTGACCGTTACAAGAATTAAGGTCCTTATGCGGACATTCCGGTTCCGGCGACAAGTTAGACTTTTGAGCTGCCAGGCTTCTCGACTCGAGGCGCCGGGCCGCCAGAGCGGCATCGCGCTCATGGTGGTCTTGATCCTCTTCGTCATCCTGGTCCTCGTGGTCTCGCAGCTCCAGTTCTCCACCAAGCTCGAGGAGGAGCTGAGCGAGGTGCGGACCACCGAGGCGAGCGGCTCCTTCGCCATCTCGGCCGTCGCCGCTTACGTCATGACCCTCCTCGCCGAGGATTACAGCAAGGACAGCTCCAGCAGCCTGGACAGCGCCAGCGCGGCGACCCTCCCCGGCAGCCCGACGGGTCCAGGAGGGGGGGCCGGCGGAGGGGGGGGGACCCCGGACCTCAGGTCGCTCCCGGCCGGCCTGGTCCCCGGAGCTGCCGCTTCGGCCGGCGGCGGGGCCCCGGCGGGCGGAACCGCGGCCGGCGGCGGCGCCGCCAGCTCGGGCCCGGTGGACTATCTGCTTGAAAACCTCTTCCTCAACAACTCGCAAACCGTGAACGGAGTCAACGTGCGCATCCTGATCCGCGACAACGAGCGGTTGTTTGACCTCAACCGCCTGTGGGAGTACGTGCGGCTCGATGAGGACACCTTGAGCGAGCAGCAGGCCGCCCAGAGAGAAGAGGAACAGCGCCAGCAGGCCAAGGACAAGAATGCCAAGGACACCGAGGCCAGGCTCGTCAACCTGCTCAACAAGGGGAAAACCAGCGGCAAGGACCTTGCCAAGGAGCTGGTCAAGGACATGAACACCTCGAGCCTCGAGTGGGTTCCCCCCAGCGAGGAGGCGCGCGAACAGGTGCGGCTGATGCTGGCGCGGGCCATCCTCCTGATGGTCCAGCTCAACGAAGAGAACGGCTTCTCCTACCAGTTCAATGTCCCCTCGCCTGTGGCCGTCGCCAACGCCATCGAGGACTACTGCTACCGCCGCCGCTCGCAGCCGTACCAGAACACCATCACCCTCGTGACCGAGCTTTTCAACCTCTACCGCGAGTTCGGGGTGGAGATCACCCCGGAGCTTTTTTACGGCCCGGTTCCTGACCTGGCCCCGGGCGACGAGTTCTTCGAACGTACCCAGCAGTTCTCCTACACCAAGGATGAGTTCGGCGACCTCAACGGCCAGTACCTCCTCATCAACACCGATTGGCAGCAGGAGCAGGACTTCATGCGCCAGCAACTCAAGGACCTGCAGGGCCAGTGGGGGGACTACGGCGTCTTCCCGGAGCTGGGCCGTCTCGGCAACCCCCTCACCCGCAACATGCAGGAGCTGCCGGAGAACGCCGATGCGACCGGCCTGGCGGTGCCGCCCCTCCCCCTGGGGCTCAAGGACCTCTTCTGCACCATCTCCTCCGGGAAGATCAACTTGAACACCGCGCCGGCGCCGGTGGTTTACGGCCTGCTCCTCTCGCTCTCCGAGGAGGAGGCGCAGCATGTCGCCCTCAACGTGCAAGACTACCGCAACACCTACCAGGAGGAGATGACCGAAGAGGAGGCGGCCGGCGGCGTCGGCACCGTGAAAACGGGAACCCAGAAGGATCTCGGCCAGAAGAAGCGCCAGCCCAGGAAGGAGAATGAAACATCCCTGAGCGCCGGTGGAGCAAGCGGGACGGATGCGGCCGGCGCCTTGATGGGGTCCGCGAGCGGTCTCGATGCGGAGGCGCTGGGCCAGCTCGACTCCTATCAGAACTACGAGACCAATTACTTCACCAACCTCCGCCAGCTCGTCCTCATCGACGGCGAGGACGGCGGCCCGCAGGACCTGCTCAAGGAGGATGAAGGCGTCCAGAGCGTCGATCTGAAATACCAGACCCCGTACCAGAGGACGATGCACGACCTCGAGAAGGTGGTGGTCTTCGGAAGCACGTACTTCACCGCCAACTTGAAGATCAAGACGGAGAAGAGCCCGGCGGTCAAGGAAGGGGACCTGATCATCCACCGGGACGCCCAGAACAAGCGTCTGGAAATCGTCCAGTGGAAGGAGAAGGAAAGGTGAAGGTTGGCCAGGGGAAAGCGGCCTTCCCGGGAATCAAGGAGCTGAAACCATGCTGAAGTTCACGGTCACCCAGTTTCGCCTTGGCATCCTGATCTCGAATTTCGTCATCACCTTCCTGATCGGCTACCACACCGTCTACCGCGCCTTCAACCGATACGATGACGTGGTCGACGTCTCGACGCCGATGAAGAAAGATCCGAAAATTTACTTGCCGTCCGAAGCCGCCAAGGGCAGCAGCGCCGCCGGCCAGCCCAATGTCATGTTACGCCTTGCCGGTAAGGCGGGGCCGTTCGTTCCGGAAGAGCTCAAGGAGATCGCCAAGCAACTGGAAAAGCCGGGCGAGAAGAAACCTGACGACCAGCTTTCCGGTTTGAGCGATTCCGGGGAGCCGCAGTTCAAGCCGGGGCCTCTCGCCGACACCTATGAATACGTCGGCGGACTTTATTACGGCTTCGAGGACCCGGAGAACGTCGCCTGCCTGAAGAAGATTACCACGCTGGCCGTCCCCGGCTTGCCGGCGGCGGCGGGGGCAAAAAGAACCATCACCAACGTCCGCAGGCCGGTGGTCCGGACCCGCAACCCCGGGGCGCCGGGGGCGCCGCCGCTGCCGCAGGACACCGACACCATCTACCTGCGGGTGAAGAAGAAGTGGGAGATCGAGGAGGGGAAGGCGGTGGGGCCGCTCCGCATCACCCCGGAGCAGTTCGTCTACGCCTACCAGGAAGGGAGCACGAAAACCACCTTCGCCTTGAAACGCAAGTGGAAGGACGTGGTCACCGTCAACGAGAACGGCGAGGAGACCATCGCCACCGAGAAGCCGGAGCCGGATCCCAACAATCCCGACGCCGGCAAGGAGACCAAATCGCAGATCTATGTCAACGGGCTGCCGGACCCTGACAAGGAGTTCGATGACTGGCTGAATGGCCTGGGGGCCGCAGCGCCTAAAAGCGCGCCGGCCTCCGGATCCTCGAGCGCGCCGCCGGCCGCGCCGGCTGGCCCCAAGCCAGCGGCGACCACCCGCGAGCAGCTCGAGCAGTTGAGGGACCTCAAGAAACAGATCCAGGGCTCCGGCAACATTTCCGAGAAGGACCGCAAGGGCCTGGAGGAGATCGACAAGATCATGAAAGGCGCCAAGGTCAAATGAACGTTGCCGTCGGACTGGATGTCGGAACCAAGACCATCACCGGCGCGGTGATGGCCGGAAGCGCGAAGAGCTTGAAGCTCCTCGACTTCTTCGTCGAGGAGGTGCCGCAGATTCCGCTTCCTAAGGCCAGTCCCCCCAGCGCTGAAAAGGTCGACCTCGAAACCAGCGTGCCGCCGAGCTTGAGCCAGGTGGTGAAGAAGCTCCTCGCCGCCCGCGGCCTGCAAGGGGCCGACGTGGTGGTTTCCCTCGATGCCAAGGACTGCATCATCCGGGAAATCGTCATGGACTTCACCAAGGAGAGCGACATCCAGCGCACCATCAAGTTTGAAGCCGAAAATTACCTGGTCACCATGGATGTCGATGACATGGTGCTCGAGTACCTGAAGGTCGGCGAGCAGAACGGCAAGAGCCAGCTCATCCTGGTGGCGGCGCGCCATCAAGCGATCGCCGACCGCCTGGCGCTCTTCCAGGAGGCCGGCGTCGATCCCGTCGCCATGGATCTCGACGTCACGGCGCTCTTCAACGCCTTCACGCTGGCGCCGGTCTACAAGCCCGACAGCACCTGCCTGGTCATCGACATGGGGAAGACCACCACCAAAGTCCTCTTCATTGACAAGGGGAAGCTGAAGAAGGTGCGCTCCCTGCGCATGGGCGCCTATCTAGGAGCGCGCGCCCACCGCCAGATCGCCGAGCCGGTGGGGGCGGGCGCCAAGACGCTCGCCGGCGCGGCCTCGGGCTTTCAGCTCCTCGATGCCTCCTCCATCGAGGCGCGCTTCGATGAAATCGAGAACGCCCTGCGCCGCCTCGATCCCCTGGGCGGCGATCCCCTGGGCGGCTCGCTCCATGGCGATGGGGATGAGCCCATCGCCATCCTCTCCGACGAGGAGTACGAGAAGGTCACCGAGCTCGAGAAGAACCTCTCGACCGCCTCGGCCAACGGCTCGACCACGAGCGCCGGCGCTGAGGGTATCGCGGGCGCCGGAGAGGGGAACGCGCCATCCGAGGAGCTGCGGTACCGGCAGTTCCTCGACCACCTCGGCCTCGAGATCCAGCGCACCTTCACCACCAGCCTGCTGGAATCGCCCATCGACCTCATCTGCCTGACGGGGGGGATGAGCGCGCGCGAGGAGGCGCGCCAGTACTTCCAGGAGAACTTCGACGTCGAGACCATCCACCTCGACTTCGGCTCCGGCGACTCCTTCGAGATCGACTCGAGGATCACCGACGAGCGGCTGGTTGAGGTCAACCGCCTCGGAGCCCTGGCAGTGGGCCTGGCGGCGAAAGAGCTGGGCCGCGACCGAATCGGATTCGACTTCCGGCAGAACCAGTTTCGTTATGAGCGGCGCTTCGAGAAGCTCAAGTTCCCGCTCCTCCTCACCGCGGTCCTCCTCTGCGCCTGCTTCCTGCAGGCCGCCGTCGACCTGTGGAATGAATACCGCAGCCTCGACTACAAGATCGGCGTGATCAAGAAGCAGGAGGTCGAGATCTACAAGAATTTTTTCGGCGAGGCCAACTCGAGCAACCTGCTGGTGCCGCAGGTCCGCCTCAAGAAGACCCAGTGGGACACGCTGCTGGGCGTAGGCGGCGGCGATATCCCGGCGTTCATCGACGAGATCGAGACCGTCAACGACCTCTCGGAGATGTTCCGCGAGGCCAAGCAGTCCGGCATGCAGTTCGAGGTGGAGATGATCGACCTCAAGTTCCGCACCCGACCGCGCACCGGCGCCGGCGCCGGCTCCCAGAGCGGCGGGCCGGCGCTCCTGGCGGAGTCGGATTCGCAGATCATCTTGAATGTGAGCGCCGGGCAGCGCATCGGTTCGGAAATGGCCAGCTTGTTCAAGAACAAGTCGAGGATGTGGGAAGCTTCGCCCACGGAATCCCAGTCGGGAGACAAGGTGAAGCTGACCTTGAAGCTCACGCCCAAGGAAAGCTACCTGAGGAGCTTGCGTTCATGAACGGGAGCGATTCGCGATGAGATTTTTCAAGTCCAGAGATAAAAATGCCGAAGCCGCCGTGGGCGCGGCAAGGGGGAGCAAGAAAGCGAGCGAGATCCTGCAGATCATCCTCCTCAGTCTCTTCATGACCAGCGGCTTCTTCGCCCTCTTCTCGCTGGTGCTCCTGGCCATCCTTCCCGGCAAGAAGGAGTCCATCCGCACCCAGGCCAACGACTTGACCGAGCTCATCAAGCAGCTCGATGACAAGGGGGAGCTTCGCAAGACCCGCGACCAGGTGAACGAGTTCAAGAAGGCGGGGACGGAGGTCAACTTGCGCAGCATCGTCGACTCGAACCTCGATCCTCTGGTCTGGACCACCTTTCCGGAGATGCAGCCGCGGCCCCTCAAGGGGAAGACCATCGAGTTCAGCCAGAACATCAAGCTCAAGGAGGCGGACCTCCAGAGCCTGCTCAACTTCATCGGGCGGGTGAAGCACGCCCAGAGCTCCATCCGCGTCGGCAGCATGAACTTCAGCCGCAACCGCCGCGCCAGCACCAAGGACGCCTGGGATGCCACCTTGACCTTCTACTACTACCGCAACGAGGAGGTGCTCAAGCAGCTGGGCACCAAGCCGGCAGAAAAAACTAGCGACAGTCACTAGTTTTTTATCTTCAGCGCCTCCACATCGTCGATCCCCTCCCCCGACTCCCTGCCGCCGGTCCCCCCGAAGAGGAAGAGGCCGGTCTCTCCGGCACCGGGGATGGACACCGCCCTGAAGCGGCTCCGGCCAGCGTCGAGGAACACCGCCGCCGGGGCCAGCAGGCCTTTCCTGGGAAGATACATCTCCCCCTGCAGCAAGGTCTCCGGAGCTGCGAGGGAGGACCGGTAGGGGTTCTCGCCGCCGATGGAGAGGAGGCCGAGCCTGGGAAGGGCGATCAAGGCGTGGTGCACCCGCCGCTCGCCGGTTGGGGAAGGGATGATCTCCGCCTCCCCCTCGCCGGGCTTCAAGGAATCCCAGTGGAAGACCAGCGAATGGGCGCACTCGCTCCCCTTGGGCGGGTCCCAGCTGGTTTTGAGGCCAACCTCCTCCGGCCGGCCGAACTCCCAGTGCCGGCGGAGCGGAATGTCCGGATCCTGGTCCAGGGGTCTCAGGGAGCCGCCGGAGATGAAGACCCTGACCGGCCCGGCGAGCTGGCCGCCATTTTGGTCCTCCTCGATGAGGACCGCCTGGTGGTCATAGCGGTGGCGGGCATAATCGAACGGCACGGCGATGGGGAGCGAGGCCGGCGGCCGGGAGGCGGCCGGATGAATCTGGATGATCTCCGGGGAGTAGAGGATCAAGCCCTCATACCGGGAATAGACCTCGCGGCCCTCCTTCCTCAGCACGGGGGGGATGCCGATGCCGCCATAGACCAGGATGGAAAAGGCGCCGTCGGGCCCCGGCAGCCGGCCGAGGGCCGTGGCGGTGTGCCGCCAGCGGGGGATGGTGCTCAGCTCGCGGCGCTCGCTGACGTCCAGCTTGCCGCCGGGCAGGATCGTGAAGATCAAGATCTCCGCCCGGGCGATGATGCTGCTGTGGCCGGTCGAATCCTGATCGGTGCCTCCGATAAAAACGATGCGGTTCGGCGGGATGGCCGTGGCGGTGTGGTGGAAGCGTTGGATGCGCAGTTTCTGGCGGAGCGGCTCCACCGAGAACTGACGCGTCGCCGGGTTCAGGCGGATGGCCTCGAGATCCGCCAGCGCCTGGTTGCCGTCGGTGCCGCCGGCGATGATGATGCCGACGTCATCGGCCGTGCCGGCCAGGCCGTCCTCCCCCGGAAGAACGGTGGCCGTGTGCAGGTAGCGGGGCTGGCTCAGCGAGCCGATCTCCTGGAAGCGCTGCTCGGCGGGAGCGCCGGGATTGAAGAGCAGGACCTGCCCCAGGGGCTTCTGGGGCGAGCCTTCTTTCTTTTCCGACAAGCCGCCCGCCAGGACCACTTGCCCGCCCACCACCCCGGTCGCTGTGAGGAAGAGGCGCGGGCCCGGATCAGGGAAGCGCTCGGCGAGGCGCTGGAAGTAGGGGAAGTCCCCTTGCACTTCCAAAGCCATGGCCTGCATGGAGACGGCGCCGCTGCCGATGCGGCGCTCGACAATTTTTTCGCAAGGCTGGATGGCGGTGCCGTTCAAGGCCAGGCTCGAGGGGCTGTAAGACCGGCCCCCTTCCCGACTGGCGGCGGCCGGAAAAGGCGTTGGCGTCAGGCGAGGGTTCGAGCCCAGGACCACCAGGACTTCGTTGGGATCCGAGCCTTCTTTGAAGACGCTCGGGGCGGCGCCATCGTCGAGGCGGTCCTCGGGATGGGTCAGGATCAGGTCCTCCGGCACCAGCACCCGGCCGCGTACCGGGCCCAGGGCCGCCGGGCTCAAGAGGACCGGGCGGCTGAAGTAAAGATGCAGCAGGTCGCCTTGATCGACGACCAGGTTGCCCCGAAACTCGTTCACCTGGTCTGGCGGGGTCCCGTCAACCTCGTCGCGGTCTTCCCAGATCACCCGGGTGAGCGCCGGATAGGTCTTGCGGCGCTGCAGGTCAACCCACTGGAGGCCGCGCCCCAGATCGACTCCCAGCCCGGTCGGGCCGGAACGGGACGCCGGATCGTTGAAGATCCCCTCTGGCTGGAGATCCGGCTTGCCGGCGAGGATCCGGATGAAAAAGGTTTGATAGGAGGCCTTGGGATTGCGGTCGCCGGGCAGCTCCGCTTGAGGCGCCCAGGACTGCGGTGGGGCCATGCCGATCTGGCGCGCTTTCAAGATGGCTTCACCCTCCGCCGGCCGGTCGAGGGTGACCAGAAGGACCGGCTCCTGGAAGGGATTGCCGCCGTCGTCCTTCTCGAGAAGCTCCGCCGACACCAACCGCGGCGCGTTCCGGTCGCAGCCGGCTGAAAGCGCGGCGGCGGCGAAGCTGAAAGAGAGTAGCCAGCGACTGATCGGACCGTGCATCAGAGTGAATAAAATATCTATATATAGAGCGCGGAGGCTCGCCGCCGTCGCGGTATATTACGGCTCTGCCCACTTCAGGATGTGGGCGCGGACCTGGGCTTTGGGCTCGGTCTGGGCGAGATCCTTGAGGATGGCTTTGGCCTCCAAGCTGCCGTTCTTGTGGAGGGCGGCGATCTTGTTGATGGCGTTGGCGGCGCTCAACCGAACCCCGTCTTCCGAGGCCGTGCGGGCGACTTCCTCGAGAAAGGGGAGGGCGGAGGGGTCGCCGATCTTGCCGATGGAGCCGAGGATGGTTTGCCGGGCCACCCAGTGGGGCTCTTTTTCATAGCCCTCCATCAGGTCCGGCAGCAGGTCGGGAGTCGCCACCTTGCCGATCGCCTGGGCGGCGTGGTTGCGGACGTTGAAGTCCTGGCTGCTCCGCATCATGTCGGTGAACACCGTCTTTTTCTCCTCACGCCGAGGATGGTCTCCCAGGGCGATGATGGATTTGTCGCGATAGTAGTTCTCGTTGCCGCCATCGGCGATCATCCGGCTCAGGGTTTCCAGGGAGGTGTCGTTCTGGAGCCTCCCCATGGCCTGGATGCAGTAGTTCATCTCCGAGCGCGCCTGCAGGTCGCCGCGGCGCGCGTTGAAGAAGTCGACCAGGACGTCGGTGGCATCCTCGGTCTGCGGTCCCAAGCCGCCGATGGCGAGGAGGAGATGCCGGCGGCAGACGTAAAACGGCTCGGCGTTGAGGATGGCGGCAAGGGTGGGGAGGGCTTCGGGGCCGAGGTTTTTCAAGTACTTGTCCAGCTCCTCGTACGCCGGCCCGGCCTCGAGGAAGGAGTCGGGATCGCTGGGGTTGAAGTGGATCTTGCGGAAAAGCTCGGCGAGCTGTTCGGCGATCTCGACGCTCCAGCCCTCCGGCAGCGGCTCGATCTTCCAGCGCCTGGCCCCCCGGGCGGCCTGCCGCGGCGGCATCGGACCTTTTTCCGTGGGGGCGACCTTGGGGATTTCTTTGAGCGGCGCTGGAAGGCGCAGGTCCTCGACCGCCGGCGCCGGCGCGGCGACTTCGGAAGCGCTCTCCGGCGCGCGCTGCCGGAAGAGCAGCACCAGGAACAGGGCCATCAACGCCAGGCCGAGAAGCAGCGGCGCCGCCACTTGAAAGGGGCGCGAGGGCCGCCGAGAGGTCGATGCGGAGTTCACGGGTCTTTTCATGGGTTCAAAAGGGCCTGTGAAAAAGCATACCCAGCCCCCGTCCTTTCGCCAAGCAGCTTTCGCCAAGGAGGCAAGCTCGCCGCTATTTGCAGCCGGTGCCCGGGATGAGGAACAGCTCGGTGGACGGGAAGGACGGTTCTCCGCCGATAAAACCGACATCACGTCCGCCGCCGATGAACAGCACCCGGTCATCGGTGTCGCCCGCAAGGCCGTTTACTCCGGGAATGGCCACCAGGCGGCACCAGACGCGGTTGGCCTTGTTGTGCGACCAGCTCCCCGGCGGGATGTCCCCAAAGCCGACCAGATCGCCGGTCGGTATCAGCCCATCGCAAGCCAGCCAGGTGCCCACGATGCCCACCGGGTTGCGGTTCGTTCGCCGCGGCCTCAAGTCGCGGGCGTTGGCCTGGAAATCGAGGATTGCGGTCAAGCTGTAGAAGGGGTCAAAAATGCAGCCCGAGGCGATGGTGCCGTCGAACCAGATGCCCTGGCCCCCCGGGGTGGTGAAGAGATGCACCCCAGCCCCGGCGAAAATCCAGGAGGTGGTCACCTGGCTTCCAGCCAGGTTGGTGATGGATCGCGGCATGCTGACCACGTTGGCGGTGGAGCGTCCCGGCGGCGGAAAGGGAGCGACCTCCGAGGCGCCGGTGTTGAAAATGTATTCGATGCCTTGAATGTGTTCACCCTGGGCTCCTTCCTGCCGGAACAGTTGCAGGCCTCGCGCCGGCCCGAAACCCGTGAAGGTGGCGATCAAAACTTCATCGGGAATCGTCGTATCCCGGACGCCGAAGGGATCGTCATCATCGCCGCAGTTGATGAGGAGCGCGTTCCCCATGCCGCGGACTCCATCGATGGTGATCTCGTTGTGGGTGCCCAGATTCGTGACCTGCCCGCCATTGACCCGCGGCCCGATGAGCCGCAGGACCGGCACTTTGTTGAAGACACTGAAGGTGGGATCGAAAAATTCGATTTCGACGAGCGCGTTCTTGCGGATTTCCCCCGGGAACTTGGTCTGGGGGGCGTTTTCGCCGCTGAAGGTCTGGAAGCCGCCGGCCAGGAGGAGAAGGTCATCGCCCGTGTTCAACTGGTTGTCCGGCCCGGCAAACCGTTCGACGGCGTGGTCCGCCCGCCCGCGCGGCGAGGTGAGCAGCGCCGGAAGGGTGGAATCCTTGATGGTCAGCGCGGTAAAAGTACTGTCAATCGTCGAGAACACTTCGCACTTCTTGGTGGAGGGGAAGATGTCGGTGGGGATTTGTATCTGCGACGTGCTGCCCGACTGGGTGCCGCCGATGGTGATGATCTCGAGCTGCTCCTGAAAGGTCGAGTGGATCTGGCCGCCGGCAATGAGGATACTGCTCCCGCCGGGCAGGACCGAGGCGGTATGGCGGAAGCGCGGCTCATCCATGTCGGCGTCGACTTGCTCGAAGGTGCGGGTCAAGGGATCGAAAATTTCCGCCTTGGCGACGGGGAAGGCGCGGCTCAGGTTGGGCACCCCGCCGACGATCAGGATCTTGTTGCTGGGACGCAGCTCGGTCAGGGTGTGGTAAAGGCGCCCGAACTTGAGAAGCATGGGGTTCCCTTCGAAATCGGTGTCGAACCAGGTGCCCTTCAAGCTCTCGGGGGCCTTTTCGTCCTTCTTCAAGTTCCCTTGATCGTAAAGCTCGGCGCTGTCCAGGCTGGAGAAGCCGGTCTCATCGCTGCCGCTCGCCACAAACACCATGTTGTTGTCCAGAAGGATTGCTTGATGGAGGTAACGGGGCTGGTTCATTTCGCCCGTGGCGTAGTAAGGCGTGTACGCGCCCTGGGCGTTGAACTCGACCAGGCAAGGGGCCGATTGGGTGGTGATCAATCCGCCCGGCCCGCAGCCCGGAAGGGCCGACAAGATCCCGATCAAAGCGAGGCTATAACAGAGGAACCGGTTTACCTTTTTGATTTCCGCTGCACACATGGTTATACACCGCCAACTGTGCTTCATTTCACCAGGACTCCTGTTGACCGACAATCTCGAAGCTGTATGGCCAGCAAAAAGTCTATCTATTACGAAG
>JACQVS010000205.1 GCA_016209605.1 Planctomycetota bacterium | reverse complement strand
AGTGGGGGGAGTACCGCATCAACCTCATAGACACCCCGGGGCACGTCGATTTCACCGCCGAGGTGGAGAGGTCGCTCCGCGTCCTCGATGGGGCCATCGGAGTATTTTGCGGCGTCGGCGGGGTTGAAGCCCAGTCGGAGACGGTCTGGCGGCAGGCCGACAAGTACAAGGTGCCGCGCCTCGCCTTCGTCAACAAGCTCGACCGGGTGGGCGCCGACTTTTACCGGGTGCTTGGATCGATGCGCCGGCGCCTCGGCGCCAATCCCGTTCCGGTGCAGATCCCCTGCGGCGCCGAAAAAAACTTCCTCGCCGTGATCGATCTCATTGAAAAAAAGCTGCTCGTTTTCGACCAGGAGAGCATGGGATCCAAAGTCGAGTGCCACGAGGTGCCCCCCGAGCAGGCGGTGGAAATGGAAGAGTGGCGGGAGAAGCTGCTCGATGCGGTCGCCGAATTCGATGACCAGGCCTTGGCGCTCTTCCTCGATGGCCAGGAGATTCCGGCGCCGGTGCTGCGGCGCGCCATCCGCCAAGGAACCCTTGCACTGAAGATCACGCCGGTCTTCGGCGGCGCAGCGCTGCGCAACATCGGCATTCAGCCGCTCCTCGACGGGGTGACGTACTATCTGCCGGCGCCGGAGAACAACAAGGCCGTGAACGGCATCCATCCCAATTCCCACCAACGGGTGGAGCGGCCCCTCAGCCCGAAGGCGCCGTTCCTGGCCCTGGCTTTCAAGAGCGCCACCGATCCCCACGGCGACCTCACCTATCTGCGCATCTACAGCGGCCGGTTGAACGTGGGAATGCAGATCCTCAACGTCGGCAAGGAGAGCCGAGAGCGGATCCAGAAGATCTTCTTGATGCACGCCAACGAGCGTCAGGCGGTGGAGTCGGCCAGCGCCGGCGAGATCGTCGCCGTGGTCGGCCTCAAGCACACCATCACCGGCGACAGCCTGGCGGATCCGCACCATCCCCTGCTGCTCGAGGCCTTGCGCTTTCCGGACACGGTCATCTCCATGGCCATGGAGCCGAAAAGCATCGCCGACCGGGACCGGCTGGTCGCGGCCTTGAGCAAGCTGACGCGGGATGATCCCACCTTGCAGTGGAAGTCCGACCGCGAAACCGGACAGCTGGTGGTCTCGGGAATGGGAGAGCTGCATCTTGAAATCGTCAAGGACCTCCTGCTCCGCGAGTTCCATGTCGAGGCGCGGGTCGGCACGCCCCGAGTCGCCTACCGCCAGACCATCACCCAAGCGGAAAAGGGGGAAGGCCACTTCGAGCGGCAGATCGGAGGCAAGATGCACTTCGCGCGCGTGTGGGTGCAGTTGCTTCCAGAAGAGAGGGCCGAGAAGGCGGTGGTGGAGAGCCGGGTGACCAGGGACATGGTCCCCCTGGAGTTCCATGGGGCGATCGAAGAAGGCGTGCGCGGAGCGATCGAATCGGGCGGAGCCCTTGGATTTCCGATAATCAAGGTACGTATCATTATTGGGAAAGCCGAGCATCGTCAAGGAGAGAGCTCGTCCATCGCCTATGCCGCCGCCGGCTCGGAGGCGGTGCAGAAGGCCTTGGAAAAAGCGGTGGTCGTGGTCCTCTGGCCGATCATGAGATTCGAGACCCAGACTCCCGAAGCCTACTACGGCGGCATCGTCAACGACCTCAACAAGCGGCGGGCCGTGATTCGCGAAACCGGCCTTCAGGGCGAGATGCGCCTCATCCGCGGCCTCGTGCCCCTGGCCGAGGTTTTTGGCTACACCACCGTCCTGCGCTCCCTGACGCAGGGGCGCGGGTCGATCAGCATGGAGCCGGAATCCTACGCGCCGGTGCCGCCGGAAGTGGCGGAGCGGTTCAGGATTTAGTTTCTTCTGTTTTCAATATTGACACCCCCCAATACTCCCTTATAATACGGGCTTTTATCCCCAAGTGGGAAGACCCTGGTCATCCCCATATCTTTTGAAATGAGAGGGGTTTAGGGATGATTCTCACCGCTCCCTGCAGCCGCGGGGGCGCTTATCCAGCGATTAAGGATTTAATCGGGGGAGTACTTTCGCGCATATTACTTCGCCAAGAATTATTTGAGTGAGAAGTCGGAAAAAGCTGGGCTCGTCCGAGCCCTCTTCGAGAGTCGATATGGAAAAGCAAAAGATCAGAATCCGCATGGAAGCCTATGACCACGAGGTGCTCGATCAGGCGGCCAGCAAGATCGTCGAAACGGCCAAGAAAACCGGCGCCAAGGTGTGCGGGCCGGTTCCCCTGCCCACCAAGATCGAGCGCTACACGGTGAACCGCTCTCCGCATGTGGACAAGAAGTCGAGAGAGCAGTTTGAGATCCGCACCCACAAGCGGATCATCGACATTTCCGAGCCGACGGGAAAAACCATGGACGCGCTCAAGAAAACGGACATCCCAGCCGGGGTGTACTTGCACATGAAGGCATGAACTTCAGTCCAGCCGGTGAATTTTCTCGGAGACCATGACCATGACCACTACCGCAGCGACCCGATCCAAGCGCAAAGCCCTGCTCGGCCGTAAAATCGGCATGACCCAGGCCTACCGGGAAGATGGCAAATGGGTTCCCATCACCGTACTGGAAGTCGGCCCTTGCACGGTCCTCCAGGTGAAAACTCCGGAAACCGATGGCTATGCGGCCATACAAGTAGGATTCGGGGAAACCCTCAAGGCAGCCGCCTGGCCCCAGCAAAAGCTTTTCCAGAAGGTCAAAACCCGGACCAAAAAGTTCGTCCAGGAGATTCCGCCGGTCGAAGCGGCCACGGTTTACCGCGCCCCGCTCTTCAGCGAGGTGGGAGGGACGGTGGAGTACCTCCACCTGACGCCGGGAGGGAACCTGATCGAGAAGAAAGTGCCGCGCACGAAGCTGATCCTGCGCGCGGTCAAGAGCCAGCCTGCGGCCGCCCCGGTTGAAGGCAAGGAGAGCGAGGCTGCACCTGCCGGCGGCCAGGAACCGGCAGCACCCCAAGCCCCCGACGCTCCCTCGGCGGCTCTGGCCGTGAAGAACATGAGCGGCAGCGTTCTCAAGGAGTACGCCTTGCCGCCCGGCTCTTCCATCGAGGTGGCGAACGGCGCCACCGTCGCCGACGGCGACTTGCTGGCCTACGTTGTGGTCAAGGAGCCGGTGGCGCAGGTGTCCCCCGGCTGCCAGATCGGCGTCGGCCTCTTCACGGGCACGGGCCGGGTCGACGTGAGCGGCATCACCAAGGGGAAGGGCTTTCAAGGGTGCATCAAGCGGCACCACTTCAACGCCGGTCCCAAAAGCCATGGCTCAAAGAACCTCCGTGAACCGGGATCGACCGGCATGCACACCGAGCCGGGGCGCGTCCTCCCGGGAAAGCGCATGCCGGGGCACCTGGGGGCGGCGAAACGCAAGGCGCGCAATCTGAAGGTCCTGCAAATTGACCCCGAGGACAACTTGATGCTGGTCACCGGCTCGGTGCCTGGCCCTAACGGCGGGTTTGTATACATTGAGGAGAGTCTCAAGAAGAAGTAATGGAGCAAAGCCGGCTTGAAAGCAGGAATCCAATGTCCGAGCAAGAGATTACCGTATCCATTCGAAATGCCGAGGGCCAGGAGCTCGAGCAGGTGAAATTTTCGGGGGCTTCTCTCGAGGTGCGGCATCGGCCCAGCCTCATCAAGGAAGCGGTGGTGATGTACCTTGCCAACAAGCGGCAGGGGACCCATGACACCAAGACCCGATCGGAGCTGGCCTTCACCAACAAGAAGCCTTGGCGGCAAAAAGGAACCGGCCGCGCCCGCGCCGGAACGCGCCGCTCGCCCCTCTGGGTGGGAGGCGGCATCATCTTCGGCCCGCACCCGCGCGACTACAGTTACCAGATCAACAAGAAGCAGCGGCGCCTGGCGTTGAGATCGGCCTTGTTCGGCAAGTTCCGCGATGGCGAAGTGCAGATCATCGACCGGCTAGAAATCCCCGAGCCCAAGACCCGGCATGTGGCCAAGGTTCTCAAGGCCCTCAACATCGGCGGCAAGTGCCTGATCGGCGTCGAGGCTTACAACCGCAACCTGGCGCTGGCGGCAAGGAATATCGAGGGCGTGCAGCTCCTGCCGGTGGCGGATTTCAATGCCCTGGAGGTCTTGAAGGCCAAGACCATCCTGCTCACCAAGGCGGCCTTGGAAAAGCTGACGGCTGCCGGTTCCAGTGGATCTGTGGAGTGATGCTGGAGGAGAAGACTCATGCCCGAATTCAATCCTGTTTTCATTCTTCAACGTCCGGTGGTCACCGAAAAGACCACCGGCAGCATCGATCACCTCAATGCCTACGTTTTTCAGGTCGCCCCGCGGGCTAACAAGATCGAAATCAAGAAAGCGGTGGAGAAGCAATTCAACGTCAAGGTCATCAAGGTGAATACACGCTGGAAGCAGGGGAAGATGAAGCGGCTGGGAAAGACCATCGGCCGCACTTCACCCGCCAAGGAGGCGATCGTGACGCTTAGACCGGGCGATAAGATCGATGTCTATTAACCCCTTCAGCCGAATTGTCTGAAGGAGACTGATCGAAAGATAAAGATACAGCCATGGGAATCAAATATTACAAGCCAACCAGCGATGCGAGGCGGTTCGGAAGCAGCCTGGACTGGGCCGAGCTGACGACGCGCATCCCTGAAAAGTCTCTGCTCGTCAAGCTGAAGAGAAAAGCGGGGCGGAACAACACCGGCCGGATCTGCTGCCGCCACAAGGGGGGCGGCCACAAGCCGGTTTACCGCCTGGTCGATTTCAAGCGCGACAAGGACAACGTTCCCGCCACGGTTGCAACCATTGAGCACGATCCGAACCGCACCACCTTCATCGCCCTGGTGCACTACCGCGATGGCGAAAAGCGGTATATCCTGGCGCCGCTCGAATTGAAAATCGGCCAGGAGGTGATTTCGGGGGAGGTGGTGGAGCCGCGGCCCGGGAACAGCATGCCGCTCCGCAACATCCCCACCGGGCTGCCCATCCACAATATCGAGCTCAAGCCTGGCGAGGGCGGCCTCCTCGTGCGCTCAGCCGGCGCGGCGGCCCAGCTCATGGCCAAGGAAGGGAACTACGGCCATGTCGCCTTGCCTTCCGGAGAAATCCGCATGGTGCACTTGAGCTGCCGGGCGACCATTGGCCAGCTGGGCAACCTGGACCATCAAAACGTCACCATCGGCAAGGCGGGCAGGAAGCGCTGGATGGGAATCCGCCCGACCGTCCGAGGATCGGCGATGAATCCCGTCTCCCACCCCATGGGCGGCGGCGAAGGCCGGCGCTCCGGCGGGCGCCACCCGGTTTCTTACACGGGAGTGCTGGCCAAGGGAGGCAAGACCCGCAATCCTCGTAAACTTTCCAACCGGCACATCATCCGAAGCAGGAAGAACAAGTAACCATGGGACGATCGATCAAAAAAGGGCCATTCGTCAATGCGAAGCTTCTGAAAAAGGTGTTGAAGCTGGATACTCGGGATCCCAAACCCATCAAGACCTGGGCGCGCGACTGCACGATCATTCCCGAGTTCGTCGCCAAGACTTTCATGGTGCACACCGGCAAGGACTTCAAGAAAGTCTATGTCACCGAAAATATGGTCGGACACAAGCTCGGGGAGTTCGCCCCGACCCGCGTGTTCCGCGGGCACTCGGGCAAGAAGAAAGAAGAAGCGGCGGCAGCAGCCGGAGCGGCGGGCGGAGCGGCCGGGGCCAGCGGAGCTGCTGGGGCCGGCGGAGGAGGAGGGGCCGGCAGCACTGGCGGGTCCAGCGGCGGAGGACCGAAGAAAGAGTAAGTGAGGGAATCCCAGGAGCACACGAATGGCAGCGCCAGCGGACGATAAAAATCAAGAGTTTTTTGCAACGCACCGGTTCGCGAGGATTTCCGCGCGCAAAGCGCGCTACGTCATCGACTTGATTCGCGGCTTGCCGGTGGAGAAGGCCCTTCAAAGCTTGAAGTTTTGCCTGAAGCGCGGGGGGCCCATGATTGCGAAGGTGCTCAAGTCGGCCGTGGCCAACGCGACCCAGGCGGCCGGATTGGAGGCCAGCAAGCTTTACGTCGCTCAAGCGGTGGTCGGCGACGGCCCGAGGTTCAAGCGTTTCCGGCCCCGCGCCATGGGGCGGGCCTATCCCCGCCAAAAGCGCACTTGCCACATCCAGGTGGCCGTCCGCGAGCTGAGGGATGGGGGGCCGGCAGTCAAGCGCCGGTCGCAGGCTCCCCTCGCGGGGCTTGCTGCTGGGCCTTCGCCTGGGTCCGCTCCTGGGCCGGGAGCGACGGGTGGCGGGGGGAGCAAGCAGGCGAGTTGACAGCCAAGAAAGGACCTTGAAGGACTATGGGACAAAAAACTCACCCCACGGGATTCAGGATCGGCATCACCGAGAACTGGCGCTCCCGGTGGTACAGCAAGAAGAAGGAATTCGGACGGCTGCTGGTGGAGGATCAGCGCCTCCGCGCCTTCATCCGCCGGGAGTATGAGTACGCCGGGATCCCCAAGATCGAGATCGAGCGCGACATCGAAAACGTCAAAGTCTTCTTGCACACCGCCCGGCCGGGGGTCATCATCGGCCGGAAAGGGGCACGAGTCGACAAGCTCAGGGAAGACCTTCAGAAGATCTGCGGGCGCGATGTCAAGCTGGAGATCCGCGAAATCCAGAATCCGGAGGTCAACGCCCAGCTGGTGGCGGAGTCGGTGGGACAGCAGCTTCTCAAGCGCGCTGCCTTCCGCCGGGTGATGAAGACCGCCATAAAAACGGCCCGAGACAAGGGCGCCCAAGGGATCCGCATTCAATGCTCCGGACGCCTCGGCGGCGCCGAAATGGCGCGGTGCGAAAGCTCCAGCGAGGGGAAGATACCCCTCCAGACCTTGCAGGCGAACATCGATTACGGTTTCGCGGAGGCGCACACCACTTACGGAGCGATCGGCATCAAAGTCTGGATCTATCATGGGCCTTACGGCGATCAGGAGGAAATGAGCCATGGCGCTCATGCCAAAAAGGGTTAAGCACCGTAAACATCAGAGAGGCCGGGTCCATGGCACCTCCAGCCGCGGCAACTTTGTCGTTTTCGGCGATTTCGGCCTGCAATGCCTGGATCGAGCCTGGATCACCTCCCAGCAGATCGAAGCGAGCCGCGTGGCCGCGAGCCACTTTCTGCACGGAGAAGGCCGCATCTATATCCGGGTCTTTCCGGACAAGCCGGTCAGCGCCAAGCCGCTCGAAACCCGCATGGGGAAGGGAAAAGGCGAGCCGGACCACTACGTGGCGGTGGTGCGGCCGGGAAAGGTTCTTTTTGAGATCGGCGGCGGCATTCCGGAGGACGTCGCCAAGGAGGCGCTCAACCGCATGGCGCACAAGGTTCCGGTCAACTGCCGGATGGTGAACCGCCGGCCGAGGGTGTGATGGAGTTCTCGATCGCACCGATGGAATCCTGCAGGAGCGTGGATTGAGATGTGGATTGATCAGGGATACGGATTATGACAGTCACTGACATTCGAAATTTGCCCGACGATGAAATTGCTTCCGAAGTGCAAAAATTACGGGCGCGTATTTTCAAGATCAAATTCCAGGGCAAAGGAGCCAATGTGGATGATCCCGGCTCCTTGAAATTGCTCAAAAAGGACGTGGCTCGAATGCTCACGGTCCTGAGAGAACGTCAACTGGCTCAAGGTGGAAAGGAATAGGCGATCCGAGAAGGCATTATGACGGCAGAAACCAACAGCAACGACCGGGCGAAAAAGGGCGACCGGCGCAAGGAATATGAAGGCGTCGTCATCAGCGACAAGATGCAGAAGACCATCACCGTCATGGTGGAGCGTCTGGAAATGCATCGCCAGTACAAGAAATTTGTCCGCCGGCGGACCAAGATCAAAGCCCACGATGAGAACCGTCAAGCCAAGATTGGCGATGTCGTCCGGATCGTGGAAACCCGGCCGCTTTCCAGGACCAAGCGGTTCCGTCTCCTCGAAGTCACGAGGAAGGCACAATGAGAGTTCTCCACGAGGTGAAGCTATGATTCAGATGAGAACCTGGTGTGACGTCGCGGACAACACCGGAGTCAAGGCCGTCCAGTGCATTCACGTGCTGGGCGGAACGAAGCGCAAGTATGCGCAAATCGGCGACGTGATCGTCTGCGCGGTGAAGAAAGCTTTGCCGACCAGTGAAATCAAGCAAGGGGATGTGATCAAGGGCGTCATTGTCCGCACCAAGCGCAGCTTGAGACGGGAAGACGGCTCTTACGTCCGCTTTGACCGCAATGCGGTGGTTCTTCTCGACAACGAAAACAACCCGCGCGGCACTCGCATTTTCGGCGCGGTGGCGCGAGAGCTGCGGCAGAAAAATTTTATGAAGATCATTTCCTTAGCTCCCGAGGTGGTGTGACATGTACTTGAGGCGCAATGATCTGGTGATGGTGATCTCCGGAGAGGAAAAAAAACACACGGGCCGGGTTTTGAGGGTTTTGAGGGATACCCAGCAGGTGGTCGTTCAGGGGATCAACCTGGTGTACAAACACTTGAGGAGGAGCCAGAAAAATCCTCAAGGCGGTCGCATCCAAAAAGAGGCCCCCCTGCCGGCCTCCAAAGTCCAGCTGGTCGATCCCAAAAACAACAAGCCGACCCGCGTCGGCTTCCGGATCGAAAAGGGCCGGAAAGTTCGTTACTCCAAGAAATCGGGAGAACCTATCTAAAGCAGCCACGGCCGCAACCAAATGTCAAAGCCGAATAAGAAAAAGATGAAGAGGATTGAACCGCCAAGACGCAAAGGTGAGCTCCGAGCAGTGGCGCAGGAGCGAATGGCCGGAGGAGCGGGCACCACGAAGT
>JACQVS010000203.1 GCA_016209605.1 Planctomycetota bacterium | reverse complement strand
GGCGGGCGGAGGATGGCGCCGCCCCCCAGGTTGTGGGTGTTCTCGAGCCAGAGGAGGCGGGGCCGGGGGAAATCGCTTTGCAAGCCTACAATATTGCTATATGATATGCTTCCAATGGAATGGAAATGACGCGGAACGGGTTGAAATTGTTGACTATCATTGATGGAGATTTTTAATGTTGAAAAAAATTTTTTCATTAAAGTGCATCCCGGTAAAGTCTTGCAAAATATCCTCGATGAGGGAGGAATCTCCCAGGCCGAGCTAGCCAGGCACCTCCACATACCACAATCGAAGATCAATGAAATTTGTCGCTCGAAGCGCGGTATCTCTGCTGAAATGGCAGTAAAACTTGGAAAGGTTTTCAAGCAAAGCCCAGAATTCTGGCTAAATCTCCAGAAGAACTGGGAACTGAGCCAGGTCAGCAGATTTGCCTCCAAGGGAATCAAACAATTGGTCTTAAGATAACCAGCCTCAGATCTGGTTTATTGGTATTACCTCGGCCCGAGGCCGGCGACCAACCCTAGGGTGATTGCTGCCCCGGAATTTTGCGTTTCGGTTCAAAATCCCGGACTGATATCCAGGCCCCACTGTGGATCTTTGGCCTCCGGATCCCCGGACGGCGGCCAATTTCGTCCAGGACCCCGGATTCACAACGGTCCCAGTGAGGAGTGTTACCCGGCTATGAACCACGCCCGAAGGTCTTTTCGAATATTTGCTAATCGGCTCGCAAGCCGGTGATGGCGAAGAGGTTGAAGCGGGTATCGGTGCCGCTGAAAACGGCTCTATCCGGGTGGATAACGATTGCCGCCATTTCCTGATCGGCCGGCGGGAAAACCAGATATTCGAAGAGGGCTGGGTCGTTGTCGTCGTGAAACTACTCAATTCTCGCGGTCTTCCCTGCTCTCTGTTTCTGGGGACTCGACGCGTACTACCTCCGACAGGAGACGTTATTTCGCGTGCTCTACAACGCGATAAGTCGGGACCTCCAGGGAGAAGGACAGAAGGTGCCGCTCTTTTCACTCGACACCAGACCCGTGGCTTCGGAGGTTGGGCTGTGGAAGACATTTCTTTGTTCTCCGACGATTGTCGGTCTTCATGGCCCGATTGTCATCGCCGTCATCGCTGCCACCATCATTGGAGCGCTAAGGTAAGGAGTTCACAGCGATGGCCAGACGAGTGTTCTTCAGTTTCCACTATCAGAGGGACATCTGGCGAGCAAACGTCGTGTGAAATAGTTGGCTTACTCAGCAGGGGCGCGAGGCCGAGGGACGTTTCTACGATGCATCTCTCTGGGAAGAAGTGAAGCGACGTGGCGACGATAACGTCCGTCGCATGATCGATCGTGGCCTTGAGAACACCTCGGTTACCGCCGTGCTCATTGGCCTCGAAACCGCCGACCGTCCCTGGGTGAGATATGAGATCGAGAAGAGCTACGATCGGGGAAACGGCCTCGTAGGCATCTACATCAACGGGATCGAGGATCGTAACCGGCTTTCCGACCCGCGTGGCCGCAACCCATTCGATGTCCTCGGTACTAACCGCAACGGCTCGTGGATACGTCTCTCGCAGCTTGGCTACCGGAGTTACGACTGGGTGTTGAACGAGGGATACCGTAACCTGCCGCTGTGGGTAGAGGAAGCGGCACGACAAGCCGGTCGCTGAAAGGAGTCTTCACTTGGCCTATCTCACGAGATCGGAGCTTCAGGGTTTTCGCAGTTACGGCTTCTCGATCACGGAGGCAAAGAGATACCAGTCAACTGCGAGGGCCACCGTCTTTCTCTCGCACAGCCACAAGGACAAGGACCTGGTTGAGCCAGCCATCGCGGCGCTACTGAAGCAGGGAGTCGTGGTCTACGTTGACTGGAAGGACCCGACGATGCCTGAGGCGACCAGTCCAAAGACAGCGGCCGCAATCAAGGTCAGAATAAAGGAATGCCGCAAGTTCGTTCTCCTGGCCAGCGATAACGGCCTCACCTCGAAGTGGGTTCCGTGGGAGCTTGGGATTGCGGACAGCCAGAACGGGATGGACAGCGTCGTCATTCTTCCGGTCACGGACGATCCCCGGACCTGGCCGGGAAGCGAGTATGTAGGGATCTACGATCGAATTGAGCGAAAGGCCGGCGAGGTTCTGGTCGTGGTCAAGCCAGGACAAGGTGTTTACGACGGGATCTCCTTGGCGGAGTGGCTCAGGCGATGAAGACCAGCCGACAACCCCCCCCCCCTCTCGACCCCCGCTACCCAGACCCGGGCGGAAACGGAAGCGAGGAGGGGGTCCAAGGATGCTGGCCGAAGGAAGCCACAAGGGTTTCCTTTTTCCTGACAGCGAAGGAGGCATTTTTATGCCAGGTCGAATAGAGCAGATGATAGTATCAGAATAAAAAGGATACAGAGAACAGTCCCGTGAGCCCCGAACCAGTTGACCCCTTGACTCGTCTTGAGCAGGAGCTCCATTCCCTTCGCCAGGAACTCGTCACCCACCCCATCTACGCGATGGTCGGCGACTTGGCCTCACTGCGCGTTTTCATGTCCTCCCACGTCTTCGCCGTATGGGATTTCATGAGCCTTTTGAAGACCCTCCAGCGCCGCCTGACCTGCGTGGAGGTTCCCTGGTTTCCCCCGCGGGACTCTCTCGCCGCACGGCTCGTCAACGAGATCGTTCTTGGCGAGGAGACCGACGAGGTCACGCCGCATCGCTACATGAGCCACTTCGACCTCTACCTCGCGGCGATGGGGGAGGTCGGAGCGGACACCCGCCCCATCCAGCAGTTCCTGGCCGGGTTGAGCGAAGGCCTTCTGCCCGAGGAAGCTCTTCGTCCCCTCCTCATCCCACAGTCCACGCGGCGCTTCGTTCTGGACACCATATTCACCTGCGGTGCCCCGACTTTGGAGGTCGCGGCAACGTTTCTGCTTGGTCGCGAGGATCTCGTCCCGGCGATGTTCCGCTCCCTTATCGCGGAGCTTGAGCGCTCAGGCACTCGGTGCACCTCCTTCCGGCTCTACCTCGATCGCCACGTCCATCTCGACGAGGAGATGCACGCGCCGCTGGCGAGGAGACTGCTCACCAACCTGTGCGGCGAGGATCCAGAGAAGTGGGTCAGGGCGACAGCGGCAGCGAAGGCTGCGCTTTCATCCAGACGCGCGTTATGGAACGGAGTCGTGGCCGCGTTCAGGGGTCCTTGTCAATAGGTCAATTATGACCACCACCACTACTCTCTACCTCCCGCTACCAGCTACCCGGACTAACGCGGAATCCGAAGCAAGGAGTCGATCAACAAATTTTGGCGGAGGCACAGGAACTGGTCTGGTCTTTCTCCGAGACCGTATCGCCCGCCAGAATCTCGGGCTCCACCTCGCTCCCCACCGCCTCAAAAGCGTGCTTGGGATGGAAGAACCGCTGTGCCAAGAACGTCGGCAGGATCGCGCTTGCAACGACAACGGAAACCAGAACTGAGAATTGCGCCTGGTCGATGATCCCTGCCTGGAATCCGAACATCGAGCTGATCGTTCCCATGGTGAGCCCCGTGCTCATGAGCAGAGTCGTGTATGTGGCCTCCCTCGGGATGAAGAGCCGCGAGATGGGATAGACGCCGACGAACTTCGTGGCGAGCTTGACGGTGAGGAGGAGAAGAAAGAGACCGAAGTTCGCGCCAAGTAGGGGCAGCGAAATGTTCATGCCGCCATTGAGGAAAAAGATCGGAGTGATGAAGGCAAAGGCCACGACCCGCAGTTTTCGCTGTAGCTCGCGGTTGCCATGGAAGAGCGGCGACGTGAAGAAGCCAAAGACAAAGGCGGGCAGGATTGCGTGGGAGGATCCCTCATGCGCGAAGTACATGAGGACGAAGAGGAGGAGGAAGAGGAGCTTGATCTCGGGCTCGATGACGCGACTCCCATAGCGGCGGAAGAACCAAGGCGCTGTCTTTGGCGCCAGCCCAATCATGGCAATCGAAACGACCGCGAACCAGAGCGTATGAAGGTTGGGCTGGATGAATAGGACAGAAAGTCCTGCGGCTGTCCCGAAGTCCGTGACGAACGTGCTTGCCATGATGAGTTTGCCGATTTTGGTGTTGGTCAGGCCGGTCTCTACAAGAACGGCGTAGACTACCGCAAGGGAGGTCGTGCTGAGGGCGATCCCAGCAATCTCGGCGGATCGCCACTCCCACCCCAGGAATAAGTGGCAGAAGAGCATCGTGCCCAAGAAAGGCGCAAGGAAAGAGAGGCCGCCAATCAGAAGGCTCTCCTTCGCGTTCTGCCGCATGACCTTCAGGTCGACTTCGGCACCGGCGAGGAAGGTCAGGAGGATCCCGCCGAATCCAGCGATGAACTCCACCCAGTCGAGCTGCTTGAGGCCGAGGAAGTTCCCACCAATGACGCCCAGGGTGATTTCGATGATGGCCGCCGAGAGGCCCAGCTCGACGGAAATGAGGCTTGCAATGAAGATCAAGGCCGCCAGGATTATCCCTACGTAAAAATCCACGAAGACTCCTTCCTGTTCAACAGAATCGATCAGGTAGGAGCCATCAGACCCCGTAGGGACGGTTCAGGAGCACTTGCTCCTCGGCGGCCTCCATCGCCTTTGGTCGCGAGAATGTACCATAAGTCAGGCTACTCGACAAGTAGGACCCGGCGACTTCTGCCATCACCGCCGTTCTCCTCGGTTCTCGGGATCAAAGACCAGGGTATTCTACATTCGATTATTTGCTCGGTTCGACCTTGGCTTGGTACCCTGCTCTCTCGACTGCCTCGACCAGCACTCTCTTGTCCGCCGGCACTCCCTGCTTGACTTTGACGATGGCGCGTCTCTCGGGATAGTTGACGGTAGCATCGAGGACGCCTGGATTCTTCAGCAGCTCCTTTTCCAGGCTGACGGCGCAGGCCTTGCAGGTCATGCCCTCGACCCGAAGGACTACGAACTGTTCCGGCGTGGCGGCCGCCTCTTGGATGGAGATGGGTGCTCGACCTGACGTGTGGATAAGGCCGACGTAGTTCGGGAATAAAGCTACCACCAAGACGACCACCGAGGAAATCCAGAGCATTGCGCGACTGAAGCGCCTGAGCTTCGGGTTTCGGGCTTTGCAGGTGCCATCCGCGGCGCACTTCTCCCTTCGAAAGTAGACGGAGTAGAAGCCCGAGGCAAGAAGCAGTGGAGCAATGACAAGGAAGATCGGCCGGACTCGTTCAAATGCTGCCGAAACCCCCGCTGCCGAAACGCCGAAGAGAAGCAAGAGGAGCGGCAACCAGCAGCAGGCGGAAGCCACCACCGCCGAAAAGACAGAGCCGGCCGCAGCGAGGAGGCCGGCGCGTTCCGTTTGAGAGTAAGCTGTTACGGGCTTTTGGCCGTCTGGCTGAGTCGAGCAGCAGTCGTGAGAGTGCTCCATCTTCGCCGGTGTTGCGGATGCATTGGTGCCGGAGCAGGCGATAGCTTCCTTCACGGCTCTGCTCACGTCACCGAGGCAACAGGTACCCTTCGGGTTCATGGTCTCGCAGCTACACTCGCCTGCCTTGACCTCGGCGGTGATGGACGCCAGCACCGTGCTTCTGCCCGTCCTGGCGATTTCGTCGCGAATGCTCTCGACCGTGTGGCCGAAGCAGTAACAAACCGGCCGTGGAGCCACCTTCTCCTTCACACCGACCCGCACCTTCAGGGCTTCCTTCGAGAAGGTCTTGCCGTCTTGGGCGAAGTAGACCACCTGGCAGTCCGGCAGGTCACAGAAGAACCACTCGCGCCCGTCGATCTCAGAGGCGCGCTCATCTCTAACGAGGCTCCGTACGGTGACTGGTGGCACCCGCTTCCCTGGTTTCCCGGCAGCTGGGCAGACTGCTTCCATGGAGTTTCTTCCTACTTGCTCGCGTTGCAGCAGGCCATTCCGCTGGCTGTGTTCCCCGCGCTCGTCTGTGCCGGGCAACGGTCACGACAGACCAGCTCCCCGGTCAACGGGCACTCGATCTTCCCAGGGCAGTCCGGGAGGTAAGGGTCCACCAGGGGGCACTGGTCCCTGCAGACCTTCTCGCCGGTGATGGGGCAGACGATCTGTCCCGGGCAGTCACTCCTCCCAGTGTTCACGAAGCCCAGTTCATAGGCCAATAGGCCTCCGCCGAGGGTAAAAGCAGCTGCCAATGCGCCAAAAATCCACTTCTTCATGGTTCGAGCCTCCAAAGAGATCTTCGGATCCGGGTGGCTGGAAACTTCCGGCCACTTAACCGCGATCCGACTAAAAAAGAGTCTACACCTTGAACTCAGGTGTAAGGTCAAGAGGATTTTTAGATTTTTTTTGTTCGCTGCTGGTGGCCGGTTTTGGCCGGCGGAGAGGTGGAGGCGAAGTCCAAGCTCTCGATGACCCGGCACCTCCCGGTTCGCTCAAACTCCCGGCATGCTTTCAGTGAAGAGTGGAGCAGAGCCTGAACCTGGCGGAGCTCTTCCGCGCGCCTTTCGAGGTCAGCGAGGCGCGTTTTGATTAGCCCCTGGACCTCGCGGCAGCGGCTGGTCTTTCCATCACGGAAGTTGAGGAGGGCCAGCACGTCCTTCAGGGAGAATCCGTTTTCCTGAGCGGCCCGGATAAAGCGGAGGCGATTGATGGCGCCATCGCCGTAGATTCGGTAGTTGCTGAGAGTCCGGTCGTCGGGGCGAAGAAGTCTACGGCGCTCATAGAAGCGCACCGTGGATGTGGGCACACCAGCGGCACGGGCCAACTGGCTGATCGTGTACCTGTTCTCCATGACATTAAGAATAACGCACCCAGAACTTAGGTTCAAGGTTGGCGATTGATGGATGCGATGTTCAAAGGGCTCATTGCCTACGAAGACCAGGTCCGTTTGAGCTTCATGGTCTACGGACACTGGAGAACCGATGGTTTCTCCTACTGAGATGCCGTTATCCACTTCGATCTGACGAATCCCACCAGCCTCCCGATCAGAACGTCCTACCGGACGAGATTCCTGCGAAAAACGCCGGTTTCTCAAACACTCAACGCCCCCGTTGATCTCTTTCCTTCCTTGGCTGAAAATACCGGTCTGAAAGGAGAGCCTTGGTGGTCAATCTGGCCCTCGCGCTCGGTACCCTGGAAGTCGGTGATCCAGAAGAACCCCCGGGCGAGATCGAGTGGAAGACCGGCTCTGCTGAGACTGCGGGTTCGAGATTCTAACCGCAGGCTTACCGTGGTATAAGCCCATTCTGCAGAAAATTCACCAGATTGCGCTGGTGACTTTGGTAGCTGTTAAAACGGAATGATCCCCCACCCCTGACGTCCTCGAGTCCCCCCCTTTCTATACCCGCCTCACCCACCTCTTTCATCCGCCGACTTTTTTTCCAAAAGTTACCGGTTACTTTTCTCTGGATATCGAGGATAGAGCCTGCTAATTCTTGAGTTTCCCCTTGCAAGCGGTTATTTTTCGAAAGGTGAAAATGGCTTGACAAGCCAAAATCGATATCCTTCAGGACACAACCAAAGGGGCTGAATTTAAGCGAAATGGCGAAATCGGGCTGGAAGGCGGAGGCACCCTCGAATAAATTACTTTTGGTCAATATGGAATTTGGACAATTGGTTGGTAAAATAATATGAGTAGTCACGAGAAAGTTTTTAACCAGATTCTGCGTGGAACTTCGGACGCCAATATATCCTTTAGCGGATTATGCCGATTGTTAATACACTTGGGTTTTTCCGAACGTATTCGAGGCAGTCACCACATTTTTACCCGGGAAGGTGTGGAGGAAATCTTAAACCTTCAACCGAAAAATGCCAAAGCAAAACCCTATCAGGTCAAACAAGTTAGAAATGTTATCCTGAGATACCGATTAGGAGTTCAGTGATGAGTAAATACGAGATCATTATCTACTGGAGCAATGAAGATCAGGCTTATATTGCTGAAGTTCCTGAACTACCGGGTTGCGCCGCCGATGGCGATACTTATCAAGAGGCGCTCAGAAATGTTGAATTGATTATCAAGGAGTGGATTGAAACGGCAACGGAATTAGGCCGACCCATTCCTCAGCCTAAAGGCCGGCTCCTGTTTGCTTGAGATCAATACTGTGCGGGGCGCACAGATCTGGCACCGCCGATTTTTCCGGCTTATCCGTTCCAATTCGACGACAAGCGCCTCGATGTTGACCTTTCTTCGTTGACGCCCCCCTTCCACTTCGTCCCAAACCCGCGTTCCATCGAGGGGTGGCACCTGCGGAATGCCGACAACACCGGGCCCAACGAGGCCGGCATCAGGAACGTCAACGCCCCTGGGTTGGAGCGGGAGTTCTGGTTCTCCCCTTCGGTGTCGAGGGAGACACCGATCACTCACCAAGAGGTCCGGAGGGCAAAGAGCTTCGGGCGGGGAGTATTCCGGATCGTGAAATATACCCTCGAGGACCTGGTGCCCGGGAAGCAAGCATCCTTCGCGGCCCTTCAGTTCGAGGTGGACCTCACGTGGCAGGCCAAAAGGCGGTGACAGCAAGAGCCGCGTCATTGTCGGAGTCGGATCTTCTGGAACCACGACCCCGAGGTCGACCTACCCTTCCAACGCTCTTCGGCCCCTTTGATCTACTTCCTTCCTTCGCTGAAAATGCCGGTCTGAAAAGAGAGCCCGGGCGTTCGGTCCAGTCTTCGCGCTCGGTACCCAGAAGTCGTTGATCCAGAAGGAGACCCGGGCGGAATCGAGTGGATGACCAACAACTGCTGATGATGCGGTATCGAGTGAACCGCGAGGTCCTATACTTTTTAACTAAAGGTTGCGGGCGGTTTGGCGTCTTGTTTCTCTTCTTCTGGGGCTCAAATAGTGAGCACTTTGGGAAGGATTCATCATCGACTATTGTCCAAGCCTCCGCCGCCGCGCGCCGGAGGCGTTGGCGATCTTGCAGACCGAACTCCGCTGCCGGCGCCGCCTTGAGCCCAGGCGGCCGCCGCTCCGGGGGAACTGCGGCAGAGTTTCTTTCTAAAAACGGCCTTCCGGTCAGCTCCGCTCGTAGCGGCGCAGGAACTGGATGACGTACCAGAAGAGGAGCGCCACCGAGGCGAAGAGCTGGAGCGCCGCCGCCACGTGCTGGTCGGTGCGGTAGCGGTGGATGATGTTCGAGGTGTCGTAGAGGATGGCGGCGCTGGCGAAGACGATCATCGCCCCCGCGAAGACGATCCCCAAGGTGAAGTTGAAGATGAGGCTCGCGGCAATGAGTCCCAGGGCCACGAAGCCGCCGACGGTCAAGATGCTCCTCAGGAAGGAGAAGTCCTTCCGCGTCATGAAAGCCGCGGCCGTGATCCCCGCGAAGAGAGCCCCGGTGAGAATGGCCGCCGCCGGTATCAAGTCCGGACTCTTGCTGAAGTGCTTGGCGATGTAGAGGAGGGGCGCGAAGACGATCGCCTCGGCGGCCACGTAAATTCCCAGGCCCAGGTACTGCGTACCCTTGGAAGTTGCCGACCCGGCCCAGCGCTCGGCGAGCCAGGAGACCCCCATGAAGGCCGCCAGGACGATCAGCCAGCCGGCCTGCCGGGTGGCGAGCCAGAGCAAGTACTTTTCGTCGACCACGTTCAAGCAGATGGCTTCCAGGCCCGCGAAGGCCGCCACCGCCAGGGCGAGGTGGAGGTAAGTCCTGCGGATGAACGCCGCCCGCGCGCTCTCGGGAAGCGAAATCACCGTGTCGAGATAAGTCTCCGCTTGCATAACGACTCCTTTCATTTCCGGTGCCCGGATAAACAAAACCAACTGGAATTAGATTTATCGGTTTTCAAGCCGTTTTACAACGAGAAAATCTTGTCCGCAGGATTTTGCACCCGAATTGCCCAATGTTTTTCTAGTGATAATTGTATTTATGTTCGCAAGCATTTCCACAACCGCGAGGACAATACGATCATGAGTCATGGGATTCAATTACCGGATCTGTTTAATTGTTTGCCAGCCGAAGAGGCTCAGCGGGAACTGTTCCAGGAACTTGAGAGAATTCGATTTCTATGTTTGAAGCTATTGAAGAAGAAAGGTTTGTCTGGGACAGCTTGGCGAGCGAGCGCATAAATTGGCTCGGGATGGCAAAAAATATTCTTATCCGTTTGAGGCCAACGGGAGGCGGCAGTGAAGGCCGAACCGGCCTGACCGGAAGATCCCCAAAAGTTGGCTCCGGATTTTCCGCTTCTCTTAGCGCGCGGCCTCCGCCGGCGTTTCACTTGCCCGGGGCGGGTTTCGGAGCCTCCTCCGGGGCTTTCTCCGGCGGCGCCCTGAGCATCGACTCGACGTCGGGGAGGAATTTCCTGGCCTTTTCCGCGCTGATCTGGAAGACCTGGCGAGTCGTCGCGTTGAAGAGGTAGTGGAAGCCTCCCTCGCTCCGCGTCCCCAGGATCAAGGTGTCCAGCTCCTTCTTGGGAGCCTGGGCCGGCGTTTTTCCCTGCTCTCCAGCCGGATCTCCGCCCCGATAATGCAAGGTGACGGCGAGCTTCGCGCTCCCCAGGATCTCCCCTTCCCGCGGCGGCGCGCCGATCAGCTCGTCAAAGGCGAGCCCCGTGATGAAGCCCGCGTAGCCGCCCGCGGCCGCATCGTTCAGGAGCTTGTCCTCCCCGCTCGTGAAGATGCCGTGCCACTCCAGGCGCGGTCCGAGATCGCGGCCCATGGCCATGGGCGGCTTGAGGATCTCCTTCACCTGGATCTCCTTCAGGCCAGGGGCCGGCGGGGGATCGAAGGCGATCCGTTCCAGGGGACCGCGGCCGAGGGCGCCGGGGAGGACGCGGGGATCGAGGAGCGGCGGGCACTTGTCCCCCGGCTTCCACGTTATGAAGGACCAGGGATTCGAGTTCATGTGGAGGATGCGCCCATCCCCATCGGCGCTGAGGAAGCACTCCTCCGACCGCTCGCCCGGCGCGACGCTGCCGGCCCAGGCGCGGAGGAGCCGCCGCCCGCTCGCGCCGGAGAAATCGACGGCCATGGCCTCGCCCGGGGCCAGCCCGAAACGGCGCTCCTCCTCCGGCTTCCTTCCGACCGCGGTCCCCTGGCTCTCGAGGAAAGATTTCAAGAGGCCGGCCAGCATCGGGCCATCGGCGAAGCCGTCGCGGTACGGGGGGAGGCGCCAGACGCCGCCGCGGCGCTCGTAGAGCCATTTTCCCGGCGCGCCGGGAAGGGCCAGCTCCAGGCGCGCCACCTCCTCGACCGCCAGTCCGCTCCCTCCGAGAGCGAGGAAGGCGCTGCCGGCGGCCCGGCTCTCCCTGGCCGCGCTGTCCAGGCGCCGGTCGAGGGCCCAGAGGAGTCCCAGGGCGGCGAGAAGGAGCAGGTTGAGGAAGGCCAGCGCGCGCGTCATCGATTTCTCCGCAAAACCGGCCGGCGCCGCCAGAGGCTGTAGGTGCAGCCGAAGACCAGGAAGAGCGCCGGCGCGAGGCCGATGGCGACAATCCGCAACGCCGTCTTCACGCCCGCAGGCGGCACGGGGAAGCTCCTGGGGGCCCGCTGGCGCGCCTGGATCTCCGCCACCTCCGGCCCGTGGGCCAGGAAGGCGGCGGCGTTGAGGAGGAACTGGTCGTGCTGGTAGTCCGGAGCGTGGAGATGCGCGTTCTTGAACATCTCCGAGCAGCCGATGAGCAGGAGCTTGCCGAGCCTCGACGGGTCGCCGGGCCGCTCGGGCGGTTGAATGGTGGCGCGCCCGCCGTCTTCCTTTTTCACGACCAGCTCCGGGAACGGCCCCTCGATGAGGACCGCGAGGGGCTTCCGGCCTCCGGGGGGGGCGGCGGGAGGCTCGAAGCTCGCCTCCGGAATCCAGCCGCCGCTCCAGGCGTAGGTCCAGGTTTGATGGCTCGTGGACGCGAGCACGCTCGCGGTCAGGCCGAGCTTCCTCAGCTTCTCCTCCTCGACCTGGAACCGGCTTCCCCAGATGAACAGCAGCTCGCCGAGGCGGGAGGTGATGGTCGAGTCCGGCGACAGCCCCTCGCCCATGACCCGGATCAGGAAGGGCCGGGAGACCTCCTGCGGATCGCTCTCGCGGAAGGCGGAGCGGTTCACCTGGGTCTCGAGCCGGAGATGGCCGTGGTTCCGGTCAAAGAGGATCTCCCCCGGCTGATCGCCTGACTTCTCGCCGACCTGCCGGATGCCGAGGTGCTGGAGGTAATCGTTGAAGGAATGGAACTGGGGCTGGGGCCAGTAGACGGTGGTGAAGCCCGTGCCGCGGTACTGGCGCTGCTGGATGTTGTAGTGCTGGAGGGCGATGATCGCCTTGCCGCCCGCCGCCAGGTAGTCGGCGAACTGCGGGTAAAACTTCCACGGATAGCGCGGCTGCAGCCAGATGAGGAGATCCATGCCGGCCGGAAAGACCGGCGCTTCCGGGTTGATGTAAGCGACCCGGTAGCCGTAGCGGGAGAGGAGGTTCTTCGCGAAGCTGTAGACGTCGGAGCCGACCGGCGCGATGGTGCCTTTTTGCTGGTAGTCGGAGTGGGCCTCGGCGGGCGAGAGCCTCGGCAGGTCCGAGAGCACGCCCGCGAGCGGAGCGCGGCCGCTCTCCAGCCGCTTCACGGCGGCCGTGAGGAGGAACTCGAGGTGCTCGATGGAGCGCGAGTCGATCCTCGGGATGACCTCGGTCTTGTCCTTCCACCGCAGCCGGAGGCCGCTCCACACCTTGACCGGCACCGCGTCATCATCCTCCACCCGGTTCTCCTCGAAGGGGGCGATCCCCGAATTGCGGAGGGACTCCTGCTCCGCCGGCGGCAGCTCCTCGGGGCGCAGGAGGCGGGCGCGGATCCCCAGCCAGCGCAGCGCCGAGAGGAGCCGGGGCTCGAGGCGCTTCAAGGAGGCGGGCATGCGGGAGCCTTCGCTGATGGCCAGCTCCGCCAGGAGATCCTCCCGATGGCGGTCCAGGAGCCGGCGGGTCAGAGGCGAGGGCGTGTTGAGGGCATCTTCGGTGCAGTCGAGATAAGGGCCCCGCCAGGGCCGCAGCATCTGTAAGGCCGTGATGAGAAGCAGAAATCCCAGGCCGCCGGCGGCGAGGGTTTTCACGACCGCGGCGCGCCGCGGGCCGAGCTGGAGCGCCCTCGCTTTCAGGAGCGCGAGCGCCGCGAGGAAGAGCGGCGCCAGGAAGACGACGATCCCTCTCCAGGCGAGGCGGGCGGCGCGGGACAGGGCCGGGATGCGCTCGGGGCCGGGCCGGGGCACGCGGATGCGCGCCAGCCGCCCCGGCTCGGTGAAGGTCCGGAGCAAGGTCCGGAGAAAGGCCTGGTCGGCGTTGCCGCTCTGGCCGAGGAGGTCGTCGTGGAAGAGGCTCGAGGTCCCCGAGACCAGGAGCTGCCCCTTCCAGGGGTCCCGCGGCTTGATGAGGACCAGCCACGGCTGCTTGGGGGCCGGCTCGGCGGCCTCGAAGGCTGCCGCCCCGAATTCGGCGGCGGGCGGCTCGAAGATCCGGGTGAACTCCGAAGTCGTTGCCACCGTTTCCGCTTCCAGCCCGGCCCGGGCGAGGAGCGCGTGGTCTTGCCGGAGGGGATTCACGGCCCGGAGGAGCAGGGCGCCGAGAGACGGCCCGAGCAGGCTGCGCACGTCCCAAAGGCTCGCCGGGATGCGGATCTGGAACGGGGCCTCCACCTTGAGGGCGCTGCCGTCGCCGCGGCGCCAGGAAATGGCTTCCTGCTGCTTGTCGAGCAGGATGAGCGGCTCCAGGTCGAGGCCCCAGGGCCGGAGGAGCGCCTTCCAGTCGCAGGCGGACTGGCGCGGCTGGAAGAGCAAGGATCCGGGCGCCGCTCCGGGCCGGGGCTCGAGCAGGGCGGCGCTTCCCGCGAGGATCGCGGAGCGCCCCGAGTCCAGGAACCGCTTCAGCTCGTCGCGGTGCTCCTCCCCGGCGCCGGCCGGATCGATCCAGATGAAGAGGTCGGCATCCCAGGGGATCCGGGGCTGGCGGTTGAAGTCGCGCTGGAGGACCTGCGCTCCGGAGAGGTTGGCGATCTCGCCGAGGAGCTGGCGGTAGCCTTGCTCCGGCGCCGCCACCGCGATCGCCGGACGGATCGGAGCGGTCCCGGTCTTGAGATGCTCGGCGATGAGGTCCTCCAGGTACGGCAGGTCGAGGGGCGTGATGCCCTGGATCAAGGTGTCGCGGCAGCGGTCCTGGGCGATGGCCAGGGAGGACCAGATCCCCTCCTGGGCTGATTCGTCCTGGAGCACCTTGCGGACGTTGACCGGCGAGGCCCGCTTGCCGGCGGCGTAATTGGGCCCGATCTTCGGATCGACCTCCGGATCGATGACCCGGACATCGACGTGCTCGGGGGCCGCGCGCTTCATGGCCTCGAGGAGCGACCGGACCGCCGGCTCGATGTCCACCATGGCGGACGGCAGCTTCTCCCGCGCGGAGACGAAGTAGGTCAGCGTCACGCGCCCCTTGAGGCGGGCGAGGAGCCCGGCCGTCTCGGGCTTCAAACGGGCGAAGTCCCGGCCGCCGAGGGAGAGCCGCGCCTCCCGGAAATGGCGCGCGGCGCGAACGGCCAGGAAGCCGGTGAGCGGGAGCAGGGCCGCGAGCGCGACGATCTGGAGAAGGAGGAATCGCTTCATGGATGCCGGGTTTCTCAAGAGCCGCCTCTCAGTACTTGTGAATCCTGAGCGTGACCGCGTTCAGGATGAGGAAGCACGCGCTCAGGAGCATGAAGTAGGCCAGGTCCCCCAGGGCGATGACGCCGCGGCAGAAGGACTGGTAGTGGGGGAGGACCGACACCGACTCGTAGAGCCAGGTCCCGAGCTGCCAGCCGCGGGTGAGCCCGTCCAGCACTTCCACCACCTGCTCCTGGCCGCTGAGGACGAAGAGGGCGCAGGCGAAGGTGGCGAGGACGAAGGCGACGATCTGCTCCCGGGTCAATCCGGAGAGGAAGATTCCGAGGGCCAGGAAGAAGGAGCCGAGGAAGGCGGCGCCGAGATACGAGGAGGCGATGAGCTTCAGGTCCGGGCGCCCGAGCCAAAGGAGCATGAAGGCGATGGGCAGGCTGCCGGCCAGGACCGCGAGGTAGAAGAGCAGCGCCGCCAGGTACTTCCCCAGGATGATCTGGAAGGGGCGCACCGGCAGGGTGAGGATCAACTCGATGGTCCCCTGGGATCGCTCCTCCGACCAGCTCCGCATGGTGATCGCCGGGATGAAGAGGACCAGCAGAAACGGCAGGGTCCGGAAGTACTCGTCCATTTCAACGGCGGCGTTGAGGAAGAAGCTGTTCATGAAGATGCTGCTCGAGAGCACCAGGAAGACGGCGGCGTAGATAGTGGCGATCGAAGAGTCGAAATAAGCGCTGGTCTCGCGCTGGAAGATGATGCGGACGCCCTGGATCGGACTGACCTTCCTCCGGCCCGACGCGGCGTCAACGCCCTTCATGGGATCCATGGTTGCCATCCATGTTTTGACCGGTTCCTTTCCGGACCAGGTGGACGAAGAGCCCCTCGAGGTCGCTCCCGGGGAGGCCTTCCCGCTGGCAGAGTTCCGCCAGCTTGCCATCGGCGAGCAGCCGGCCGTTGTGGATGATGAGGACGCCGTCGGAAACCGCCGCCACCTCGGAGATGACGTGGCTGCTCAAGAGGATGGCCCGGCCCGGGCGCAGCTTCCTGAGCAGCTCCCGGAAGGCCAGGACCTGGAGCGGATCGAGGCCGTGGGTCGGCTCGTCGAGGAGGAGGACCTCGGGGTCATGGATCAGGCTGGCGGCGAGGCCGATCCTCTTACGGAATCCCGTCGAGCACTCCTTGATCCGCTTGGAAAGCGTCTCTTCCAGCCGGCAGGCTTCGATCGCCGCCTCGAGGCGCCGGGACAGGCCGGCGCCGCTCAAGCCGTGCGCCTTGCCGATGAAGGCCAGGAAGCGGTCGGCGCGCATGTCCTGATAGAGGGGCGTGTCTCCGGGCAGGTAGCCGATGCGCCGCCGGACCTCCAGCGGCCGCTTCACCGCGTCAAAGCCGTCCACCGACAGCCGCCCCGAGGTCGGCAGGAGATAGGTGGCGAGCATCTTGAGGACGGTGCTCTTCCCAGCGCCGTTGGGCCCCACGAAGCCGACGATTTGATCCCGGCCGACCTCGAAGCTGACCTCTTCGACCGCTTTCAGAGGACCATAGTATTTGGTGACCGTTTCGACGCGGATCATGGCAGCGAGAAGATCTTGTCCATCCGCGCGGCGATCTCCTTCAGGCGCTTCGCATCGCCGCCGGGGATCTCGGCCGTCCCCCAGCCCTGGTAGCCGACCTCGCGCAGGGCCTTCATCACCTCCGGCCAGTTGCAGTCCCCCTCGAGCAGCTCGACGTCGAAGCCTTTCCACAGCCCCTCCTTGTCGCGCTTCGAGCGGCTGAACTCCTTGATGTGGAGCCGGACGGTGCGCTTGCCGAGGATGCGGATCCACTGCTCCGGCCAGCCGTAGTTGACGATGTTTCCGACGTCGAAGTGGGCGCCGATCCACAGGCTCTCGAACTCGTCAATGTACCTCGCGAACTCGAGGGGGCTGAGGAGGAAATGGTTCCAGACGTTTTCGATGGCGATCTTGACCCCGAGCTCGGCGGCCAGGGGGACCGCCTTGCGGATCTCCTCCTGGGAGCGCTTGTAGGCATCGGCGTAAGACACTTCCTTGCTCACCACGGCCGGGACGAGCAGCACGGAGCCGCAGCCGTACTTCTTGGCATCCTTGAGCGCCGCGCGCAGGCCCTCGAGGCCGGCTTGCCGGACCTTGGCCTCCGGATGGGAGAGGGTGTCCCGCCAGTGCACCGAGTCAATCAGGTCGGAGACTTCGATGCCGGTCTGCTGGAGCGCCTTGACGACCTCATCGGCGTTGTATCCGTTGGGGCTGTCCATCTCGACGCCATCGAAGCCGAGCTCCTTGATGAGCTTGAGCTTGTCGAGAATCGTCGCCCCCTCCCGGACCATGTTGAGGTGGACGGCCTTCTTGAAGCCCTCCTTTGCCGGCTGTCCGGCAGCGGGTGGGCTCGCCGCCGCGGGCGAGTTGGTCGCGCTCAGGGCCGCTCCCGCCGTCACGGCGGCCAGCGCCTGCCCGCTGGCCTTGAGAAAATTCCTGCGGTCGATCTTGTCGTTCATGGCTCCCTCCTTCATTCGGTTCCGTTTCAAGGCAACTCGCGGACTTCGATGTTCTTCAGCTTCACCCGGCTGTTGGTGTGGTGCATCTGGAAGGCGAAGTACCCTTCCGAGAACTGGTCATCGAAGTGATCCACCACCACCTGCCCGTTGAGCTTGATCACGAAGTGGTTGCCCGCGGCCACCATGTGCATGTTGAACCAGAAGTTGCCGTCATCTTTCGATTTCTCATAGCCGAGGTATTTCTTGATGTCCTTGTCCCACAGGGTGGGCGAGGGGTAGAAGGTGCCGCTGCGCTTGGGATCGAGAGCGTAACCGTTGTTGATCTGCGCCTCGTAGCCCTCCGGCCAGTTCTTCCACTGGCCGTTAGCCTGATGGTTCTTCGGCGAGCAGCGGAAGTAAAAGCCGCTGTTGCCGTTGGGGTCGATGCAGATGTCGGCGCGGCACTCGAAGTTCTTGTAAGTCCTCTTGGTATGGTAGAGGTGGCTCGAGCCCTCGCCCGTCCCCTGCAAGATGCCGCCGGGCTGCACGGTCCAGTGCTTGCGGGTCGCTTCCGGATTGTCGGTAGCTTCCCAGTCGGAGCCGAAATCGAGCGTCTTGCCATCGAAGATCTTCGCCCAGTCCGACTCGACCCTGGGGTGGCCGATCTGCAGGTTGGTTTTCGCCAGCCCCAGCGCCCAGCGGATCCCTCCCAGGAGATGTTTCTGGAAGAGGGGATTGTCCCAGACGTCCTCGCGATGGCCGAGGGCGGTGTAAAAGACGCTCCCCTTGCCGTAGGTCTTCGACCAGGCCAGGGCGTAATCGCCGTCCGGACGGTTGCCCTTCCCCTTTTCCGACGCCTTGTCCAGGCGCAGGATAACGTGAAGCTGGTCGCGGGAGTAATTCTTGAAGGTGTAGATCTCATCCGTGATTGCCCAAGGCGATGGCACCGGTGAAGCGGCCGGATGGGAGGGGTCTTCGACGTCGATGGTCACCTTCTCGTGCCAGGGATGGCCGTTGAAGGAGCCGCCGATCATCTCGTAAAAAGGGGCCCAATCCTTG
The DNA here is from genome assembly GCA_016209605.1 of Planctomycetota bacterium. GTDB lineage: Bacteria > Planctomycetota > UBA8108 > UBA8108 > JACQVS01 > JACQVS01. The sequence continues at coordinate 14,275 of JACQVS010000203.1, read as the reverse complement.
TAAGTGTCGGTGGCGGCGTGAATGCCGATGAAGGCCTTGCCTCCCTTGACGAAGTCGATGAGCGCTCCGCGGTTCTCCTCGCTCAAGGGGAACTGCGCCAGGTCGCCGGTGGTGTTGGAGAAGACCACCGCGTCGAATCCTTCCAGGCTCGGGCGGTTGATGAGGTCGGTCTTGTCGGAGCAGGCGACCTCGAAGTCGCCGGAATCTCCGGCGATCTTCTTGATGATCGGGATGGAATATTCGCACGTGGAGTGGTGGAAGCCGGCCGTGGTGGTGATGTAAAGGACCTTTTTCCTGGCGGCCGGCTTTTCCTGGGCCGGCAGGGGGGCGCAAGCAAAAAGGATGGCGGCAAAGCAACAGAAAGCTTGAATCGTGCGGTGCAACATCGGTGTCTCTCCCTTGACGATCATTCCAGCAATGCATTCCAGTAATGAAAAATGGACGATGGACGGATAGTTTACATCAGACGGGGCTCGCTTTTCACCAGATCTTTATCCCGGATGAGCTCCAGGCGCTTCCTGAGGCTGGGGTAGGGGCCGGTTTCTTTGCCCCGCGGGTGAAACTCGGAGGGAATCCAGTTCAAGCGGTGCAGCTTGATGAGCGCCGAGGCGTAGGAATCCGGATCGAGGCAATGCTCGATGGCGAAGAGATCGGCCACGATTTCGCGGCGGCGGCTGATTTTCATGAAAAAGAAGCGCCGGAGGGTCACCAGGGCGGCGATCAGGCCCAGCGCCAGGAGGAGGGGGTGGGAGTCCGGCTGGGAGCTCATGCCCAGCAACCAGGGAAAGGCGATGGCGGGAATCAGAGGAAACAAGCACGCGGACGCGGTTCGAACGAGCGTTTCGAGACGGGATTGAAAATGCCCCAGCTCGTGGCACAGGATCGCCTCCAGCTCTAGCTCGCTCATCTCCTCGACCAGGCATTCGGAAAAGAGGATTTTCTTGTGGAGCGGGAAAGCGAAGGCGTTGAGGAGCTTCGAGCCGAAAGTCTTGAACCTCGCCGCCGAACGGTAAGCTCCGGCGTGGGTCGACAAGGCGCGGGCGAGCTTGTCGCCGGGCGGCACCTCGAGCCGGAATACGAGATTCAACAGCCGATGCATGAAGAGCAAATAAACGGCTTGCGCCAGAAAGTAAGCGGCGCCGATCTGCCAGTTCACCCGCCAGCCGGCGGCGGGGCTGAAGTCGGCCAGGCCGAGAGGAATGAATAAGAAGCCCAAGGTGGTATTTCCATGGACCAACCAGTTCACGTAAAGGGAGGAAAAGGCGTTTTTCCACGCGGTCCCTTCCAGACCCCGCAGCTTCATGTCCTGGCGCGCTATGACCCAGAAAGTCAAGTAGGCCATCAGCGCCTGGACGAGCAAGAGAACCATGGCCAGGACCGGCCAAGGGATGATGCTCTTCCATTCCAGCTCCAGTAAAAAAAGGGCGAGGAGCGAGCCGAAGGAGAATTGCAGGGCCTTCCCTGTCATGCCCTGCCACCTCGTGCGGGCTCTCGCGTCGCTCTCGAAGTCGCCGGTCGGCCCTCGAACCAGGAGGCGAAAAAAAAGCCGGGTCGAGAGCGGCGGGAGCCCCATCAAGATCGGTATCAGCAGCCAGCTCCACATGTCCTTATTTTGCCGGGGGCGCGGTTTGTTGTCTCCAATATTGTCCAATATCGTGCCAGCTTCCATCTCCTCCTTGACCCCTGGGAGGAGAAGGCCTATTTTGTAGGAGCTTTTATTTTCAAGGAGATCCCTCGCATGGCGATCAAGAAGAAGATGTGCGTCAACCATCCCGACCGGCCGGCGATCGGGGAGTGCGTCATCACGGCCAGGCCGATCTGCAGCGAGTGCACCACGCGCTATGAAGGGGTGAACTACAGCAAGGAAGGGCTGGAGATCTTGCGCCGGCGGCGCGCCGCCGAGGCGCGGCGGTCGAGCGGGGGGGAGCGGCTCGCGGCCGCCCTGCTGGCCCTGGGATCGCCGCTCTTCCTTTTCCTCCTCTACCTGTTTTATCTCTTGAGCTTCGAAGCCGTCATTGACCTCCTGCAGCTGGAGTGGAGAGATGTCTTCCAGGGGCTCTAAAACATGGATGGCTTCGGGTGGGCGATCTCCCCTTTTCCCCCTCGATGAAGCGGTTGATTACCTTACGGCGCGGAGTGTCCGCGTGCTTCCTCTCTACCTGGCGGCCATGGCCCCGTACTCTGCGGCGATGCTCTTCGTGATCGATGCGATCTCGACCCAGCACCGCTCCGCCCTGCCTTTCTGGTCCGCCCTCCTCACCCTGGCCACCTTGTGGCGGTGGCTGTGGCTGCCGGCGGTGCAGCGGCGCGTGCAAGAGGATGTGCGCGGCGAGCCGACGCTGCCGCTGGGGAAGCATCTGGCGAAAATCCTCCTGATCAAGGCGGGCGCCAGCTTCGCCATCCTCTGGGGCGGCTTGATCGTGATCCCGGCGTTTTACGGTTTCTTCCTCTCCGCCTTTGCCGCTCCCGCGCTCCTGGAGAGCGGCGGCGGGATGTTCAGGGAAGTGAAAAGAGCCCTGCTGTGGATCCATCACTCCGCCAGGCGCTTCGCCGGGGTGAGCCTCGCCTTGACGGTAGCCTTCATGGCCGCTGGGCTGGGGGCATTTCTGCTCCAGCTCGTGATGATCAGCACCCTCCTGCCCAGCCTCCTGGGGCTGGAGGCGGCCGACCTGTCCCTGACGTTGAGAAGCTGGTCGTGGTTTCTCTGCCTCGCTTACCTGCTGTTCGTGCTCTTCGATTATTACTGGACGGTCGCCTCGGTCATGGTCTTTTACGACGCCCAGTCGCGGCAGCTTGGAAGCGATCTTCGGCTGCGCCTCGGGACCATTCAGGGGAGGGAAGCGTGAGCGGGCGCCTCTCCCTGCTGATCCTGGCCATCATCTCCTGCGGCGGCCTGCTCGCTCCCGGAGCGCGGAAAGCCGGTGCGGACCAGCCTCCTCTCGACTCCCGCGAGCATCTGGAAGAGATCCTCGAGCGGCCGCTTTACCAGAGGTGGCGCCTCCGCCAGGAGAGGGCCGAGAGGGACAACTTCAAGATCGATGAAAAATATCTCAACAAGTTCTGGGAATTTTTGCAAGAATGCCTTGAGAAGCTTTTCGACTGGCTCTCTCGCCGGTCGCCGCGCTCGGGCCTGGCTGGAGGCCTGGGAAGCATCGCCGGCTCCCTCAAGGCGGCCGGCTGGCTGGCGCTGGCCCTGCTCGCCGCTTACCTGGCCTATCTGGTTTATAAAACCTTGAGATCGGACCAGCTCCACCGCGCCAGGGCAAAGATCCTCAGCCGCGAGCAGATCCGCAAGGCCCTGGAAACCGGCGAGGCCCTGGCCTTGGCCGGATCGGGGTGGCTGCAGGAGGCGGAGCGCCTGGTCGCGGAGGGGAACTTCCGCGCCGTCTACCGGGCGCTCTACCTGGCGCTGCTCTCAGGCCTTCACACCGCCGGCAAGATCGACTTCCGGAGGAACCGCACCAACTGGATGTACGTGTTCTTCTTCCGCGGCCCGGAGGGGGAGAAGGAATCGTTCTCCCGGCTGACCGCCCTCTTCGATGAGATCTGGTACGGCGAAAAGCCGGCGCCTGGGTACTCGCTCTCGCAGCTCAAGGATCAGGTGGCCCGCCTGACCCGGAAGGAAATTCAGCATGCGTAAGCTGCTCGTTTTGCTCATCAGCCTCGCGGTCGCCGGCCTGTGCGTCTGGGCTTTTTACCGGCTCGCCTATTGGTCCAGCCGCGGCGGCGAGGAAAGCCCCCTTTACTCCACGCGGCGCCACGATCCCTACGGCACGGCGGCGCTTCTGGATCTCTTGCGCGAGCGGGGCTTCGAGGCGCGAACGGTGGAGCGGCCCCGCCTGGAGAAGGAGGACCGGGGCGTGCTCATCCAGATCCTGCCGCTCTCGGAGCCGGAGGTGCCCTGGTCCTCCCCCCCGCCGCGGCTCCCGACCCGGAGCCTCCAGGACTGGATCGCCGAGGGGAACACGGTGGTGCAGCTCACCCGGGATTGGACGGCCCTGATGGAGGAATTCAAGCTGGCCGAGCCGATATACGTCAAGGGGGGCGGCGTCTCCGCCGAGCTTTGCCGGGAGATCGAAGCGCATCAGATCGCCGGGAAGCGCCCGGATCTCCTGCCCGGCAAGCCCGCCGAGGCCTCGTGGAGCGACTCGCCGCCGGCCCCCGCCGGACCCGAGGAGGCCGCGAAGCGGCCGCCGCTGGTCTTGCACTCGCCGCGCCTCCTCCCGGAAGCCGCGGGCGGCGGCTGGCGCCCGCTCGCAAGCGGCTCGCACGGCGTCGCCGCCGGCGAGCACCGCCACGGCAAGGGACGCTTGATCGTGGTCGGATCGCCGGAGCCCGCCTTGAACGGCTGGATCGCCGAGGGCGGGAACCTCGACTTCTTTCTCGAGTTGGCCCGCCAGGGACCCGTTCTTTTCGATGAGTGGTCCCACGGCATCGGTTCGGCCGGAACGGTGCTGGGGCTGATCGCCCGCTTCGGCCTGCTTCCGGCCCTGCTGCAGGTGATCTTCATCGTCTTCCTCTACACCTGGAGCACCCTCGGCTGGCGCCGCCTTGACCGCGACGAGCCGCGGCGCCAGCGCTCGAGCAGTGAACAGGTGGAGACGATCGGATATCTCTACCGCCAGGTTTTTTCGTTGGCTGAAACCTTGCAACGGATCCGCCTGGAAGTCAGCCACCGGCTGGCCTCGGCCTTGCGCTGCCCGGCCGCGGAAGCGGAAGCCAAAGCGCGGTCCGTCACTGTCAAGCCGGAAGTGGCCGCGAAGGCGCGGCAGATCTTCCAGGTGTTGGAGGCCATGGAGCGCGAGCGTCCCGCCATGCGGCCGAAAGCCGCCGCGGCCCTGGGCGCCCAGGCCTTGACCCTATCCGCTCAGCTTTTGAAGGAGACCCATCGTGTCCGATGAACTTGCCGCTCAACTTTCCACCGTGACCCAGAAGCTCGGCCAGCTCAAGGAAGAGCTGAAGAAGGTCATCCTGGGCCAGGACGGAGTGCTCGAGCAAATGCTCATCACCCTGCTATGCGGCGGCCACGCGCTGCTCGAGGGCGTGCCGGGGACGGCCAAGACCCTGGCGGTCCGCGCCCTGGCCATGACCCTGTCCTGCCAGGCGAAGAGGATCCAGTTCACGCCCGACTTGATGCCCTCGGACATCCTCGGCACCAACGTCTTCAATCTGGCCGCCAACACCTTCGAGCTGCGCAAGGGGCCGCTCTTCACCGATCTCCTTCTCGCCGACGAGATCAACCGCGCGCCGGCGAAGACCCAGTCGGCGCTCCTCGAAGCCATGAGCGAGCGCCACGCCACCATTGACGGCGTCCGCCACCCGCTGTCGCCGGTCTTCACGGTGTTCGCGACCCAGAATCCCATCGAGTTCGAGGGAACTTACCCCCTTCCGGAGGCTCAGCAGGACCGCTTCCTGCTCAAGATCAAGGTGAACTATCCGGCGGAGGAGAGCGAGCGCGCCATCCTGGAGGCGGTCCATCGCGGCGCCCCGCCGGACCGCCTCGATCCCGGCACGCTCGTCCCCCTCTTCACGGTGGGCGACCTGCAGCGCCTGCAGGCCGCCTTGACGCGCGTGCGGATCGAGCCCGGCATCCTGAGCTATGTCCTCAAGATCGTGCGGGCGACGCGGGAGAACGAGGCGATCCTGGTGGGGGCCGGCCCGCGCGGCTCCATCTTCCTCCTGACCTCGAGCAAGGCCCGGGCGCTCCTCCAGGGGCGGGACTTCGTCACCCCCGATGACGTCCTCGCCATGGTCGGGCCGGTGCTGGGCCACCGCATGACCCTCTCCGCCGAATCGGAGATCGAGGGGGCGGCGGCGGAGGACATCATGAAGTCGATCCTCGAGAAGCTGGAAGTGCCGCGATGACGGTTCCAGGACGCCCGGTCTTCTTCGCCGCCGTTTTCCTCGCCCTGGTGCTCGCCGGCGCCGCGGCCGAGCCCGTCCTGCTCTGGGCCGGCCTCGCCGGCGATGCGCTGATCGTGGCCTTCTGCCTGCTCGAGGGGCGCTGGCTGGCCCGCTATCCCCTCCAGGTGAGCCGCGAGGGTTGGAACCGCTGCCAGCTCAACCGCGAGGCCGATTTCGTCTTCCGGATCGAAAACCGCGGCTCGCGGTCGATGGCCGTCTTCATCCGCCAGCCCTGGCCGGCCAGCTTCGAGGCTCGTGAGAACTCGGCCGAGGTGGAGGCGCGGCCCGGCGAGAGCGTGCTGGTGGCGCTCTCCGCCATCCCGCGCCGGCGGGGCCGCATCGCCATACCTGCCACCGAAATCAGCCTGCGGTCCCGCGCCGGCCTCGCGGTTCGGCGCTGGAGCGTCGGCGGAGAGGCGGCGCTGTCGGTCTATCCCAACCTGCGCAGCCTCTATGAGTACGATGTCCTGCGCCGCCATCATGCCCTCCGCCAGGTCGGCATCCACCGCATGCGCATGGTGGGGGCCGGCCGGGAGTTCGAGCAGATGCGGGAGTACCTGCCGGACGATGACTTCCGCGACATCAACTGGAAGGCGACGGCGCGCTGCCGGCGCCCCATCACCAACGTCTACCAGGCGGAGCGCAGCCAGGACTTGATCCTGTGCCTCGACTGCGGGCGGATGATGGGCAATCCGGTCGGCAGCGGCACGGCCCTCGACCGGGCGGTCGATGCCTCCATCATGCTGGCCCACGTCGCCAGCCGGCAGGGGGACCGCGTCGGCCTGGCGCTCTTCCGGGAGTCGGTTCAGCTCTTCCTCAAGCCCAAGGCCGGCGCGCTGGCCATCCACCGCATCATCGAGGAGCTGGTCGAGGTCACGGCGGCCGGCGTCTTCCCCTCCTACGCCGCCTTGATCAACGCCTTGAGGGCGAAGCACAAGCGCCGCAGCATGGTTTTCCTCTTCACCGACCTGAACGACCCGCAGCTCGCCGCCAACATGGCCGAGGTGCTGCCGCTGGTGAGCCGCCGGCACGTCCTGGTAGCCGTCAGCCTGCGGGACGCCCTGCTTGACCGCATCGCCTCCGGCCCGGCCGCGGACACCAGGGATCTCTACCGCGTCCTGGCGGCGCGGCAGCTTGCCTCGGAAAGGGATGCCCGAGCGCGCGAGCTGGCGCAGAGGGGCGTGCAGGTGCTGGAGGTCGACGCCAACTCCATCTCCATGGAGGTGATCAACAAGTACCTGGAGATCAAGATGAGGCAGCTGGTTTAGAAAGATTTCATGGCTGGACAAGCGCTGCCAGGAACGTGACGCAAGTCACAACTTATCAATTATGGGAATGCAATAATATTTTCTGTACATTTATCGGTTTAAATGGCCGGCTGATGGAGAAGCGTAAAGGAACTCATGTCTGGAGCCGTGGTAGATCTTCCCGAGCGCATGAATGCCGCCGCCTTTCTGGTCGATGCCAACGTTGAGGCCGGCCGCAGCGAGAAAATCGCCATCTACGACGCCGGCGACCGCTCCGCCTACACTTACCATGACCTCCTGGAGAAGACCAACCGCACCGGCAACGCCTTTCGGGAACTGGGCGTGCGCAGGGAGGAAAGGATCCTGTTGCTGCTGCCCGACTCGCCCGAGTTGGTCTTCAGCTTTCTCGGCGCCATCAAGATCGGCGCGGTGCCCATTCCCGCCAATACCTTGCTCAAGCCTCGCGACTACGAATACTTGTTGAACGATTGCCGAGCCCGCGTGCTGGTCGCAGATCCGGCGATGATGGCTCAAATCGAGCCGATTCGGGAGAAGCTGGCTTATTTGCGCCAGGTCATCGTCCTCGGCCAGCCGGAGGGCGAGCAGCTGTCATACCGGGATCTGGTGAACGCGAGCTCGACGGAGCTGGCTCCGGAGCTGATGAGCAAGGATGACGTCTGCTTCTGGCTCTACAGTTCGGGGACCACCGGATTCCCCAAAGGCGCGGTGCATCTCCAGCACGACATGATTGTCAGCGCCGATCTGTATGCCCGGCCGATCTTGGGTATCGATGAAAACGACCGCACCTTCTCCGCGGCCAAGCTGTTCTTCGCTTACGGGTTGGGAAACGGCCTTTACTTTCCCTTTCGCGCCGGCGCCTCAACGATTTTGTACCCTGGCAAGCCCAACCCCCTGAAGGCTTACGAGATCATCCAGGAGTGCCGGCCGACCGTCTTCTTCAGCGTCCCCACGGGTTACGCCGGCATGCTGGCGGTTGAAGGCGCCGAGAAGCGCTTCGACACCAGCAGCCTTCGGCTCTGCGTCTCGGCCGGTGAGGCCTTGCCGCCGGCGCTCTGCGAACGGTGGAAAGCGAGATTCGGCGTGGAAATTCTGGACGGCATCGGGACCACGGAGATCGTCCACATCTTCATCTCCAACCGGCCGGGCCGGGTGAAGCCGGGATCCACCGGCGAAATCGTGCCCGGCTATGAAGCCAGGATCGTCGATGAGAAGGGGCGGAACGTGCCCACAGGCGAGGTCGGCGATCTGCTGATCAAAGGCGACTCGACTTGCGCCTTCTACTGGAACAAGCACGAGAAGACCAAAGCGACCATAAAGGGCGATTGGATCAGCACGGGTGACAAGTACCTGCAGGATCAGGATGGTTACTTCTGGTACCAGGGCCGCTCCGACGACATGCTCAAGGTGGGCGGCATGTGGGTCTCGCCGGTGGAGGTCGAGAATGCTTTGATCGAGCATCCGGCCGTGCTGGAAACCGCCGTCGTCGGCGCCGCCGACCCGGAGGGTCTGATCAAGCCGAAGGCCTTCATCGTGCTCAAAAATGACCGGCGGGGCACGAGCGAGCTGGCCGCCGAATTGCAGAACTTCGTCAAGGAGAACATCGGCGTCTACAAGTACCCCCGCTGGATCGAGTTCGTTTCCGAGCTGCCCAAGACCGCCACCGGGAAGATCCAGCGGTACAAGTTGAGGGGATGATCCTAAAGCAGCCAAGGCCAAAACTAGATGCCAAAGCCGAATAAGAAAAAGATGAAGAGGATTGAACCGCCAAGGCGCAAAGAACGCCAAGATAAGACGCAAAGCGAGTTAGAGAGCGTTCCTTGAATGCCCAGACTTCTCTGCATTCTGCGAAAAATATTTGATGGAAGAGTCTTATGGCGCCGGAATTTATCGATCCGCCGTTCCGTGGAGTGAATTTGCCAAGCTATAAGCTCCCATCTCAGGTTGGATGAAAGTGGAGGAAAGCCGTGCGCATCAAATCATGGACAGTTCAGAAGCCAGCCGCGCCGATGGTTTGTGAGGAGAGGGAGGAAACCGTCAAGGGGGGTGAGGTCATCGTCAAGGTCCACGGTTGCGGGGTATGCCACACGGACCTGGGTTTTTTTTATGGCCAGGTGCCGACGCGCCATCAATTCCCGTTGACGCTCGGGCACGAGATCAGCGGGCGGGTCTTGGCAGCCGGGCCCGGGGCCGAGCCATGGGCCGGCAAGCCGGTGGTCGTCCCGGCGGTGATCCCTTGCGGGGATTGCGATGCCTGCCGGGCCGGCCGGGGAGCGATTTGCCCCGGCCAGATCTTCCCCGGAAACGACCTCCATGGCGGCTTTGCGACCCATTTGCGGGTGCCGGCCAGGGGACTTTGTCCAGTGCCCGAGCTCGCGGACCGGGCCGTGAATCCCAGAGGCCTGGACCTGGCCGAGCTCGCGGTGGTCGCCGATGCCATTTCAACGCCCTACCAGGCGATCCTGAAGAGCGGGCTCAAGCGGGGAGAGCTCGCGGTCTTTGTCGGCGTGGGAGGAGTCGGAGGCTTTGGCGCCCAGATCGCGACAATGCTTGGAGCGGCCGTCGTCGCCCTGGATGTGAATCCGCTGAGGCTGGAACTCCTGGCCGCCCATGGAGCATCCTTGACCCTGCGGCCCGATCAGATGGAATTCAAGGAACTGCGCCGCCGGGTGCGCGACTTTGCCGCCGAGCGGGAGATCCCCAGCTGGCGCTGGCGGATCTTCGAGACCTCCGGCACCACCCCAGGCCAGTCCACGGCCTTCGGGCTGCTCGGCCCCGGCGGGTACCTTTCCATCGTCGGCTACACCGCGGCCAAGGTGGAGCTGCGCCTGTCAAACTTGATGGCCCTGGATGCGACGGCCCAGGGAAACTGGGGCTGCTTGCCCGAGCATTATCCGGCGGTCCTCGACCTGGTGCTTTCCGGGAAGGTTTCCCTCTCCCCCTTTGTCGAACGCCGTCCCCTCTCTTCGATCAACGAGACCTTCGCGGACCTGCACGCCGGCCGGATCTCGAAACGAGTCATTTTAGTACCGGAGTGTTAAAACCATGGAGTTCAAAGACCACAACCTCGCCATCGACACCGGCAGCCCGGGCGTCCTCTACCGGGAGGTCCCCCTCAAGGACCAGGAGGGCAAGGCCGTCGAGGGATTGCATACGGTGTGGATTGTGCTCGACAATCCCGGCCAGCTCAACTCCTACACCACCGCCATGATCAAGGGGGTGATCCTCGGCATGCGGCGGGCTTCGAATGACCGGGCGTGCGTCGCGGCGGTCTTCACCGGGGCGGGCCACCGCGCCTTCTGCACGGGGGGAAACACGGCCGAATATGCCGAATACTACGCCGGCCGGCCGGAAGAGTACCGCCAGTACATGCGGCTGTTCAACGACATGGTCAGTTCGATCTTGCTTTGCGACAAGCCGGTGATCTGCCGGGTCAACGGCATGCGCATCGCCGGCGGGCAGGAGATCGGCATGGCCTGTGACTTCTCGATTGCCCAGGACCTGGCCGCGCTGGGCCAGGCGGGGCCGCGGCACGGCTCGGCCCCGGATGGCGGCAGCACCGACTTCCTGCCCCTGTTCGTCGGCATCGAGGCCGCGATGGAAAGCTGCACCCTTTGCCAGCCCTGGAGCGCCTACAAGGCCCTCAGGCTCGGCTTGCTGACGAAGGTCGTGCCGGCTCTGAAGGTGGACGGGCGTTTCATCCCCAATCCCCTCGTGATCACCGACCGGTGGGTGGGCGAGCGGGGCCAGATCGTCTACGGGGAGTTCAAGCGCGGCGAAGAGCTGGCCTCCGGCAAGGAACTCCAGTCTCGAGGCGAAGTGGACCTCAGCTTGCTCGACCAGGAGGTCGACGCGCTGGTCTTTACACTCGCCATGACCATGCCGGGATGCCTCACCAAGACCATCGAGAGCGTGCGCAAGCACAAGCTCGAGCCCTGGAACCGCAACAAGGAAAGCAACCGCGCCTGGCTTGCCCTCAACATGATGACCGAGGGGCGGGTCGGCTTCCGCGCCTTCCACGAGGGGACGAAAGCCTGCCGGGAAGCGGACTTCCTGCTCTTGAGGCGGCGCCTGGCCGAGGGGCGGGTCTGGGGAGAGGAGCTGGTCGAGGAGGTGCTCGCCCGGGCGCGCGGAAAGAAAAGTTGATGGATACGCAAGCATGAATTCGAAAGATGCCGAGGAACTGCTGGAGCGAGCGGAAGCTCTCTACCGGGACCATCGCCTCCAGTCGGTGCGCGAATGGAAGCGGCGGAGCGGCGGGCTGGCGGTCGGCTACCTGCCCATCTACATCCCCAGGGAGCTGCTGCACGCTCAGGGCGTCCTTCCCGTCGGCCTGATGGGCGGCGGAGATGACCTTGAGGTCATCCGGGGAGACTCCTATTACCAGTCCTACATCTGCCACCTCCCGCGCAGCACGCTCGAACTCGGCCTGAACGGCAGCCTGGACTGCCTGGACGGGATGATCTTCCCGGCCATCTGCGACGTCATCCGCAACATGTCCGGCATGTGGAAGATGCTCTTTCCGGACAAGCTCGTCCGCTACCTGGATCTGCCCCAGAACTTCGACCGGGAAATCGGCGGCAAGTTCTACCGCCGCCAGCTTGAGGAGCTCTCCCAGGACATGGTTGCGCTTGGCGCCCGGCCGCTGGAGGAGGAGTCCTTGCGCCGGTCGATGGCGATCTACAACGAGAATCGGAGGCTGGTTCGGGAACTCTGGGAGCTGCGCCGGGAGGAGCCGTGGAAGGTGCCGGCCTCGGAGTTCTATCTCATCCTGCGCGCGGGCCTGGTCCTGGCCGTCGAGGAGCATTCGCGCATGCTCGAAAACTACCGCATGCACGTCCATGCCGACCCGGGGCGCAAGCCCATGGACCAGGCCAGGGTGCTGGTGACGGGTTGTTTCTGCGAGCAGCCGCCGCTCGGCTTCATCAAAACGTTGGAGCGCGCGGGCTGTTACATCGTGGAGGATGATCTCGTGCAGATCCACCGCTGGTTTCACCGGGATATCCCGCTCGAGGGCGATCCCCTGGAAAATTGCATCGCCGCCTTCCTGGAGGATGCGGTCGCCAGCCCCACCCGCTATATCGGCGATCAGGAGAAGGGCAGGGAGCTGGTCGAGCGGGCGCGGCGGAGCGGCGCTGAAGGGGTGCTGTTCTGCGCCCCCAGTTTCTGCGACCCGGCCCTCCTCGACCAGCCGATGCTCGTGGCGGCCGTGGAAAAGGCCGGCATCCAGTGGACCGGCTTCAAATACACCGAAAATCTCGGCCAGTTCCAGGTGATCCGGGAACAGGCGGGGACCTTCGCGGATTCGATCCGGCTTTGGAGCGGAGTATGACTGCGATGGCCGGCCAGGAAGCGGGAGCGAGCGCGCACAAGGATCCCAGCCAGCTGCGCCAGAAGCAGATGCTTGCCGAGTACTTCACCCGCCTGGCGCAGGCTCCCGAGACCGGCGGGCGTTGCGCCTACACCTTTGTGCCCGGGAACCTCACCGAGCTCCTTCTCAGTTTCGATGTCCTGCCGGTGCTCCCCGAGATCAACGCCCTGCAGTCGGGGATGCGTGGAAAGTCGCGGGACTATATTGCGCTGGCCGAGAAGCTTGGCCACTCCGAGGATGTCTGCACCTATGTCAAGTGCGACATCGGCATGCTGAAGTCCGGCAACATCGGGCCGACGGGGCAGCGCATCCCGGCTCCCAGCCTCCTTTTGCTTTCTTATACCGGCTGCTTCACGTTCGTGAAGTGGTTCGAGCTTTTGCGCGAGCAATACCGCTGCCCGGCCGTCATGCTTCATGTCCCCTACCAGGGGGATGGGCGCATCACCGCCTCGATGAGAAGCTACGTGGTCGATCAGCTCCGCAAGCGGGTGATCCCGGCTCTCGAGCAGGTCACCGGCAAAGCTTATGATGAGGAGCGGCTGCGGGAGTTGCTGGCCCGCTCCGCGGCGGCCGAGAACGACTTCAGCTGGATTCTTGAGGCCGCCAAGAACATCCCCTCGCCCATCGACGCATACTTCGGAGGGGTCTATTACATCAGCCCGATCTTCACCGCTTTTCGCGGCACCCCGGAGGCGGTCAGCTACTACCGGGAGCTTCGGGCCGAGGTCGAAGAGCGCCTGCGCCTCAAAAAGGGGCCGGTCACGCCCAAGGGAGAACTCGGCCGGGAACGCTACCGGGTGGTCGTGGAAGGGCCGCCCAACTGGACCAGTTTCTGGCAGTTCTGGGAGATGTTCGCCGAGGAGGGAGCCGTCGTGGTCGCCTCCAGCTACACCAAGGTGGGCGGCATTTACGAAAACGGCTTCCGCCATGATCCGTCGCGGCCGCTCGAGAGCCTGGCGGAGTACTGCATGGGCTGCTACACCAACCTGAACCTTCCCACTCGAACGGCCATGCTGGCCCGCTATCTCCAGGAGTACCGGGCGGACGGCTTTTTGGTGAATTCCGTGAAGAGCTGCGATTCCTTCAGCGCCGGGCAGCTTCTGATCCTCCGGGAGGTCGAAAACCGGACCGGCAAGCCCGGAGGGTTCATCGAGAGCGACCTCGTCGATCCCCGCTACTTCTCGGCGGCCAACGTCAAGAACCGCCTGGAATCCTACTTCCAGATGATCGAGCAGAAGCGAAGGAGGGAGGGGATCTCGTGAACTGCTATGTCGGCATTGACCTCGGGTCCACCACCACCAAAGCCGTCATCCTCGACGAGAACGGGGCCGTGGTCGGCCGCGGCATCACCAACAGCCGCTCGAACTATGATGTCGCCTGCCAGATCGCCTTGACCGAAGCCTTGATCAACGCCAGGTTCTGGATGGTTGCCTCGGAGCTGGACAGAACCGGGATCGGCGAATGGCGCCGGCAGGGCCTGCTGGCCGCGCTCGAGCGCAATTTTCGCAAGCAGCAGTATCTGGACCAGCTGCTGATCCTGGGGAAAGTCTTGCGCGGCCTCTCGTCCAAGTGCAGTCTTTCGCAAATAATTGTAGGGTCAGGTCGAGCGATTTTGGCTACTGGCAAGGCGCGCCCGCGAAGGCGATACGGGACGGAGTACCGCCGAGCGGGCGCAACGCCGCCAGGAGACGAAAGCGCCGGCATCACCCTACAAGGATTTAAGAAAGACGGAACT
>JACQVS010000018.1 GCA_016209605.1 Planctomycetota bacterium | reverse complement strand
GTGGAAGGAGCTTTAATTTATGCAAGCAGAATAGAATGTGGTTCTGACGGAGAACGGATTCCATTTCTCTTAAGTTTCGAATTGCAATTACACGAGGATTTGCATACTAATTCTTTGGGCATTTTCAAGTCATCTGTTTCCTACCCCGATGGTACCGACAAGAATGAATTAGTAGGGATATTTGCTTATCATCCAGATATCGGTTTGGCTTATGATGAGTATTCACTCGAAGAACTTGCCGTGATGAGTCCTGACGAAAGGGTAATGGATTTGATAACCGGACAAACAGTAAGAGGAAAAATTATTGATAATGAGGATAATCCATTTTTCGGTGCTACAGTAACATTATTCATGCATAGCACTTCAGGCATTAGTCTCACTGGGCTGTGTAGTTTAAGCAAAGAAGATGGAAGTTTTATAATTAGGGGTGTAACCTTTAAAAATGAGCCAGTATTGGTATCAATAAATTATAATGAATCACCGGTACGAACATCCCGTAGGAGTGATTTTATTTCAAACAATAATTCCATACAGAATGTTAATTCTTTAAAGGCTTGGAGTGGTCAAAAATGGGTTTCTAACGAATTCTTCGATTCAAACACTCAGATTTGGGAGATTGGTGAGATTAAAATAATTCCATATTATAACATAGATAAAGATACTGAAAAAGAACATAATAGTGAAAATCACTGAGCGTCGCTCTACCGCCTTCAGGCGCTAGGTTCGCGGCTTGCCTAAAGGCGACTATTGGAAATTTAACGAAAACTAGGTTGGGATATGCGGAAAGTAGGACACTACGCTAGGACCGTTGAGTCTCAGCGAGCTCTGAAGGCCTGTGTACGGGCCTACGAGATTATTAACAAGCCCAATCGCTAGCTGCTGCGCGGACCCTGATGGTGTTGTGAACGCCGGCCAAAACCCGCAGGAATATGACGCCCGGGTCAGGAATGACCGGGAATGACAGTGTGGCTGGCGGGGCCGACCTGAATGGAAATGGAATTGGCGATCTCGTTCTTTATCGCCACTCGGAAGTCAACGTGGTTCGCGGGAGAGCTCTCTGGCCTCCGCTGCGGGGTCTGGCGCTGGAGCCGCTGTTCAGGAGCTCCGAGGATATGACCTCCGAGGATGGTACTCTCTTCGGCATCTCAGCGGCCCTGGTCGGGGACGTCGACGGGGATGGGTTCTCGGAGTTGCTGATCGGCGCTACAGGGCTTTTCTGGGTCGACCGGGGGAACGGCTTCCTGGTGTTCGGCAAGGCCGATTGGAGAAGCGAAGTGGTGGAACAACTCGTTCAGTCGGGAGAGACGTTACAGATAAACTCCGTGAAGGATAAGGACTCCCTGGGCTTCAGCGTGACGGCGGTGGGGGATTTCAACGGCGACGGTGTTGCGGACCTGGCCCTCTCAGCGCAGGCCGGGTCTCTCGAATTCGCCGGCGAGTCTTACGTGATCTTCGGAGGAAAGCACCTTCGGGGCGCGCCGCCTCTGGAGCTCGCGGAGCTCGGCGATCGAGGAGTTCGCATCCGAGGGGAGATCGGCTATGACGAGGCGGTCGATATCGCTCCGGCGGGAGACTTTAACGGCGACGGGCGGCAAGACCTCCTGGTTTCCGGAGGCAACTTCATGACCGACGACAATCCCTTTCCGGCGCGGTCTTTCGTTGTCTTCGGGGGTACTCAAGGAATGGTGGACCTCGGGAAGCTGGGGGAGAACGGTTTCCGCATCCATACTGGTGAGCTTGCCCAGAGCGTCGGGGGAACGGACTTTAACGGTGATGGCTTTGACGATGTCGTGGTTCGGGGTGATGCGTTCCTTTACGTAATCTTCGGAAGCGTTGTGGAAGCGCCGTTTATCCGTGGGGATTCTAACAACAGTGGAGACGTGGATCTCACCGACGCCGTGACCATTCTGTTATACCTGTTTCTTGGCACAGTCGAGTTAAAATGCAAAGACGCCGCCGATGTAGATGACAACGGATCTCTTGAGATCACCGATGCTATTCGCCTTCGCCTCTACCTCTTCGTTGGAAGTGAGTTGCCTCCGGCAATTCCTTACCCTGACGCCGGCGGGGATCCGACTACTGACACCCTCTCCTGCCGAGGCTGATTTTTTTTGAATACAGTGCGGCAACCGGGCTTCACATTCTTGACCGCGCGCCGGCCGCCGCAGGCAGCTCTCACCGCGCCAGACGGATAAAATCCACCTCCACCTCAATCCCTAGCTGATTTCCCGGATCCAGGCGCAGCCGGGTGATCATCCCTCTCCAGCGCCGGTTCTTCTGGACGGGCAGGCGATACTCGTGCCACTCGCCGTCACCGGCCACCTCAAAGCGAACGCTCGTCGCCTCGCTTTCAGCAATCGCGCTGGTGCGCCAGAAGAATTGAGCGATGCCCTTGAACGGCCGCCCGTCTTCGCGCCGAAGCCTCAGCCGCGTGACGAGGAACGGGAACTCGCTCGCCCGCGCCTGGATGGGCGGCCCGAAGAAGGCAGGATCGTTTCCCGTTGTCCGCCCGGTGAGGGAGCCGCCCTCCGCCCGCACGCCGACAAGTTGCATGACGGCGCTCCAACCTTCGTCGTCGCGGTCAAACTCCCACGCCGTTTTCGCCGCGGCATGCCTCTCCACGTCATAAGGGCCCAAGAAGACATCGGCAGGCGTCAGGTCCTCGTGCGTTTCGGAGGCGCCGGTGAAGACCTCCCGGATGGCATCCAGATAGCCAAATCCGAATTCTCGGTGCGGCTCGAGGTAGGACCCTTCGCCCCACTCGTTCCACGCTTCAGCCAGAACCATGTCGGGAATTGCCGATTTTGGACCTGCCGTCTCAAGCAGCCGCCTGGCGGATTGCAAATGCCGCTTGAAGTTTCCCGGATTTCGGTCGAATCGGACCAGGGCGCTGTCGCCGTGCCACGGCCGGCTGTCCCAGCCGCCGCAGATCGGTACGAGCAGAGGGATGGGAGCTCGTTCGATGAGGTGCTCCCATTGGCGCTTGTAGCCATCGATGAGAAGTTCGAAAGGCGAATACCTCTCTCCCGCGCTCGCGCCCAGCCCTGGCCAGTTGTAGGCGGTCACCGCGTCGTATCCTTCCTCCGCCGCCTGCCGCGCCTGACCCGCGCTGCCCACGCAGGCGATGAGGTAAAGCCCCTTCAATCCCGCTTCGCGGCACTCCGCCCGCATGGCGTCAAACGCTTCTTTCACCTTCGCTCCGCCCAAGTCTTCCGTCAGCCGATGGGTGCTGAAGATGATGGCGACGGGTTTGCCGTCAATCGTCAAGTGCTCAGGACGGCGGAAATAGTTCTCGATCCAGTGACGTGTGGCGGCGAGGCAATCTCCCGGCGACGACGTGCCCGGCGCGTTGTGGTTCGCCCACAGCAGGCAGAACTTCAGCAGGCTCCGGTACCGCGCCTTGAAGTAGCCATCGTGCAGTCCGTGCTCCAACTGCCGCGCGCCTTGGGACCAATACCAGTCGTAAGCGAAAAACGTGATGCCGTGCTCAACCGCCCACTTGATGTGCCAATCGGCGACTTCAGGATCGCCCTCTCGATACCAGCCCAGCACCGGCTTGCGTTCGGGAAAGCGAGAGATCGGAAACCACTCACCCCACCCTTTCCAGCCCGGGAAATAGTAAACGCCGACTTCGTACTTGCCGCGCACGGGCCTGGGCTCGGGAACGTAGCCGATGCTGGGCACGTTCAAGCGCAGCGTGAAATCGAGGCGGGCGCGCGCGATGACCGGTTCAGCATTGTCCACAGTGAGCCGCAGCGCCGCCTCCGCCTTGGCGACTTCAGTCACCATGATCTTCCAGCGCAGCACCGCCTCCTCGCCGAAATCCAGAGTGGCGATGGCAGGGGAAGCGGGCGGCGAATTCGCAAGCCGCACGTTCGGAGGCAGCGTCAGGCTGGCGCGCACGTTCCTCGCCGCCTCACCGCCCGCGTTCTTGACGATGGCGGTCAGGTCAGCAGGGACGCCGGCGCGAGGCAGCGCATCTTCAAGAGCAAATGATGCGACCTTCAACTCGGGAGCACCTTGCGGCTCCTCGCTGACCCTGAGCCAACGCAAGGCCGCCTTGGCGCCAACGGCGTCACTGGGGCGCAAGCCCAAAGCGATGATGCTCCCGCGCCACTCCGGCGCCGAGAGCAAGTCCAGATTGTAAACGTGCTCCTTGCCGTCGGCGTTGAGAGGAAATCCATGAGCGTGAAGCCCGTGCGCTTGTTCGGAGGCGAAAAACAGCGTCCCGTGAGTTCCTTGGTCAGCGCTCATGCACAAGGAGACAAAAGTCTGCTCCTCGGCGTTGACCTGCAAGGGCGGGCCGAGGATGAAGCTTTCCGCCGCGTGCCTGTCGATCACCAGCGGGGGCGGCGCATCCTCGCCAGCCTTATCTCCACCAGCATACCGCCAGCCGTGAGCGCCTTTGGTAAAATCAAAATCTGCCTTTTCCGCAAGGGGAGGCATGGGTATATCAACGATGCGGATGAAATCGACCTCAAAATTCGCCCCGTCATAGGGATCAAACCGCAGCCGTACGATTTTACCTTCGTAGTGCCAGAAGGGGAAGATGCGGTAGGTGCGCCACCGGTTGTCGCCAATGATATTGAACGGCGTCTGCTTGCCGGGCGAGAATCCGCCGTAGGGCGTTTGGACGGTATTGCTCCAGAAGAACTCCGCGCTGCCGCCGCGGTCCGCTTTCAGGCGGACTTCGATCAACTGCCACGGCGAAGCCTTCAGGTCCAGCAGCGGGCGCAGTTCCAGAATCGGGTCGGCGCCGGCGGTCCGGCAGGAGAGCGCGCCGCCAGAGACCTTCACGTCTTGCACCTGCCCGTTCGGCTGCCAGCCTTCCAATTCGCCGATGCGGTTGAAATTCCACTCAACGAGCGTCTGCCCCGAGACCTTTTCATCGCCCGAGGTCTTTTCATGGATAGCATGGGAAAGCTCGCCGAACGTCGAGGCGCTTGCCACCAGAGCTAATAGCACCGAATTCAGTTTCATCCCTCAATCCTTTTTTCTGGCCAGGCCGCAGAAGGCAGACGCCGAATCTCCAAACCAGGAGTTATCGAGTGTAAATAAAAGAGCAGGCGAGGGTAAGAAAAATATCGGGCCTCTTCCTCCTTGACAAGCTCCTCCGCCCAAAGCGACAATTCGTTTCAACCATGCAAATGAACCGGCGCGAGTGGCTGGCGGCGGCGGGCATCGGAACGTTTTCAATCCTGGGCTGGAACTTCAGCACGGTCCGCCCGGATCAGGAGAAAGCGGCATCGAGGAAAGCCGATCTGGTGATCACCGGACTGCGCGTGACTCCCATCGCGCTTCCGGACCCGCCCATCCTGGCCGCCTCGGGCTGCCACGGTCCCTACTTTCTCCGGAACGTGGTCGAGATCGAAACCGGCGATGGCGTCGCTGGAATCGGGGAGACGCACGGCGGGGAGAGCGTGACCAAGGCGCTTGAGCTGAGCCGCGGGATCGTCGCCGGCCAGAGCGCCTTCGCCTACCAGAAGTTCGGCCTCCAGGTGGCGAAGCTGGGCCTGGGCTGCTACGCCGGAGTGGAGCTTGCTTGCCTCGATGCCATCGGCAAGGCGACCGGGCGGCGGCTCTGCGAGCTGCTGGGCGGGCCGGTGCGCGATCCGGTCGAGTTTGCGGCTTACCTTTTCTTCCGCTACGCCGCGGACCACCCCAAGCTGCTCGCCGATCCCCGCGTCGCCGATGGCCGCGGCCGCGGGGAAAAGGCGTTCGATCCGTGGGGGGAAATCCGCACGCCCCAGGCCATGGCCGAGCTGGCCTGGCAGTTCCAGCAGCGCTGGGGCTTTCGCTGCTTCAAGCTCAAGGCCGGCGTCCTCCCTCCCGAGGTCGAGCTGGAAGCGCTCCGGGCGATCAAGGACCGCCTGGGAGGCCAACCTCTCTTGCGGATCGACCCCAACGAGCGCTGGAAGGTCGAGACTGCCCTACGCATCGGCGGGGAGCTCAAAAAATTGCCGCTGGAGTATTACGAGGATCCGGTTTCCGGCCAGGAGGCCATGGCGGAAGTCCGCAAGCAAACCGGACTGCGTATGAGCACCAACTCCTGCGTCACCGGCTTCCGGCACATCCCCAAAGCCATCGAGACCAGGCCGATTGACGTGGTTCTTTGCGATCACCACGTCTGGGGCGGGATCCCGGCCTGCCAGGCGCTGGGGAAATTGTGCGAAAGCCTGGGGTGGGGAGTCAGCCAGCACTCGAACAGCCACGCGGGGATCACCATGGCGGCGATGGTTCATGTGGCGGCCGTCATGCCCCAGCTGACCTGCGCCAGCGACACCCATTATCCCTGGCTGGTCGAGGGGAGTGACCTCATCGAAGGGGGAAAGCTGCGCATCGTAGCCGGCCGGATGGAAGTGCCAGGAGCGCCGGGCCTCGGCGTCCATCTCGACCGCGACCAGCTCGCCCGGGCGCACGAGGTTTACAAGAAGTGCGGCATGCGCCGCCGCGACGACGCCCACACCATGCGCCTGGTCGAGCCCACCTGGCAGCCGGCCCTTTTTTAAGCACGGGATTGAAGGCGATTAGAATTGTTAGTTGATTTTTCAATTTCAGCTTTGAGCATCATTCAGAGGGAATCTTGGAGTATAATTTCGGATGGGATCCGGTTAAGGCCAAGGAGAATATTCGAAAGCATCGAGTTAGCTTCGAACAAGCATCGGAGATTTTTCTGGATCCACTCTCATTGACCATCTTCGATGAAGATCACAGCATCGAAGATGCGCGTTGGGTTACCATCGGCCGGGATGGGAGAAGCAATCTTCTGGTGGCGGTGCATACTTTTGTGGAGAGAATTGACCAGGATCAAATCAATGTCAGAATTATTTCCGCCCGCAAGGCGACAAAATCTGAGGCTAAACGGTATCTAGGCGGCAAACCAT
This sequence comes from Planctomycetota bacterium, assembly GCA_016209605.1. GTDB lineage: Bacteria > Planctomycetota > UBA8108 > UBA8108 > JACQVS01 > JACQVS01. The sequence continues at coordinate 21,726 of JACQVS010000018.1, read as the reverse complement.
GAAAAGGGAATATGATTTTTCAAAAGGACAGCGCGGCAAGTTTTATCGCCCCAACGCCCGCTTGAATCTTCCAGTGTATCTGGATCCGGACGTCGCCCAATTCATCAAGAAATTTGCGAAAAAAAAGAACCTCGATACCCAGACGGTGATCAATGACTTGCTCAGAAAAAACATGGAGATGGTCAGGTCGTTGATTTAATTTCAAGGCAAGCATCCTCCCTCCAGCGGTCAAGATGGAAGCGCTCCGGGCGATGAGAGATCGCCTGGGAGGCCAGCCTCTCTTGCGGATCGATCCCAACGAGCGCTGGAAGGTCGAGACCGCCGTGCGCATCGGCAGGGAGGGAAAAAGCTGCGCATCGTCGACGGCCGGATGGAAGTGCCCAGGGGGCCGGGCGTCGGCGTCCAGCTCGACCGCGACCAGCTCGCCAGGGCGCACGAGGTTTACAAGAAGTGCGGCATGCGCCGCCGCGATGACGCCCACACCATGCGCCTGGTCGAGCCCTCCTGGCAGCCGGCCCTTTATTAATCCCACCACCTCGGAAAATTTCAGAAGTTGCCGATCAGCGCCCGCGCCCGCGACGCTCCGTAGTGGAAAGTTTGATTTCCTCGATCTCGATGGCTTGGATGCCGGGATTTTCGGTCCGGTGGACGAACTCGATATCGAGGATGCCGTCGTTCACCGGGATTTCTCCAAAGGATTTCTGGATTGCCGTCTTGAAGCCGGCGCCGGCCGGATCGAAGTTCCTTAAAACCTCCTTCCCCTCGAACTGGACATCGAAGCGCCGCAAGTTGGGCTTTTGAAGCCGAGTCTCGGCAAAGTGGAGCGCGATGCGATAAACGGAATTCGGGAGCGGCACCCGGAAGCCGGGCAGGGAATAGGGATCTCCCGGGAACCAGCGCTCGGTCTCATAGAGGGGGTCATCTTCCGTATTGGCAAGATCGCCTGAAAAAGGCCTGGCTGGACCGCCCCCGTCAAAAAACCGTGGTATAAGGGGCGTAGCTTTTCGGATCGAGCTCGATGGCTCTTCGGACCGCGGCATAGCCGGCCTCCCTCTCTCCCCGGGAGTGCAGGAGTTCGCCCAGAAATTCGTGCGGCCAGGGGAGGTCCGGATCCAATCGGATGGCGGCGTGGAAGCCCTCGATCTTCTCGCCGGCATCGCTCAAGAGGACAAGGCTTACCATGTGGCGGACGTAGGCGTTCTCCCGGCCGAGGGCGAGGGCCTTTTGCGCCATGTTCTCCACTTCCGCACGGTTTCCTTGCCTACTGTAAACCAGGCCCAGGATGCAGTGCGCCATGGGATCGCCCGGATCCAGACGGACCGCCCTTTGGGCCGCCTCGAGCGCTTCCACGGCTCCACGGGGCAAGAACCACGCCCGGTTGCGCTCCCGGACGGCGGAGACCTCCTTCATCTTCTCCACCCACTCCCGCATCCTGGCCCAGTCGTGGTGGATGAAGTAAACTCCGGCGACCTCGAGCGCGAGGTCATCTTTCAGCTCGGAGCGCTGGTGCAGCTCCTGGAAGACTTCTTCGGCCCTTCCCTTCCTCCCCATCAGGTAATAGGCTTTCCCCAGGAGCAGGGCCGGCTGGATGGAATCGGGCATGCGGATCTTGGCCTCCAGGAAATCCTCGATGGCCTCCGAAAAGTCCTCCCCCTCGAGGCGGGCGATGCCGCGCCCGAGGAGGGCCTCCACCAGGGAACCCAGAACCATCTCCGAGCCCGCCCTCTCGATCTTGATGAGCTTTCCGTACGCCTCGGCCGCCTCCTTCCAGCGCCCCGCCTCGATCTCCCGGCGGGCCGAAGGCCAGGCCTCTCCCCACCCGGCCTCGCCCGCGGCCCTGGCCCAGTCCTGGTCGAGCCTGGCCCCTTCCAGGTCCCCGTGCCGCTCCTTGAGCTCTGAGCGGAGGAGCAACGCCGGGACGAGCCGGGGATTGCAGGCGAGGGCGCGCTCGAGCTCTTCTCCGGCCTCGGCCTCTTTCTCGAGGAGGAGCAATCCCCGGGCGCGGTGGTAGTAGGCGTCGGCCCGCCGCGGAAAAATCGCCTCCGCTTCCCCGAGCGCCGCCACCGCTCTCTCAACTGGCCCCCGGCCCAACTCGCGGGAGAGCACCCGGAAGCCGCCGCGGAGGAGCATCACATGGCGCTCGATCCTGGAGAGATAGCCGCTTGCCACCATCATGCTCAGCCCGGCGACCTGCATCTTCATGGCCGCCTCGAGGACCGCCGGCTCATAGGCGGCCTCCCTCCGCAAGCGGGCCTGGTATTGAGCCTCGAAGAAAACGAAGCCCAGGGTCAGGATCAAGACCAGGATCGTCCCAATCGCCGCGACCCGCCCCTTGTGCTTCAGGGCGCGCCGGGCGAGGCGGGTCCAGGCGGACTGCGCTCTGGCCTGAATGGGCTCGTAGCGGAGGAAGCGGCGGAGGTCGGCCGCCAAAGCGACGGCTGAAGGATAGCGGCGCTCGGGATTTTTCTCGAGCGCCTTCAAGAGGATGGTCTCGAGATCGCGGTGGAGGCGCGGGTTGAGCTTCCGCGGAGGGATGGGATCTTCGAACAGAATGGCTCTTTGAACGGCGTATTCACCCCCTTCCTCGCCCCCTGAGGGGGCGGCATGCTCGGTCCCTGGTAAGGGGCCTTGAGGGTGAGGGCTTCGTAGAGGGTGACGCCCAGGCTGTAGACATCGGAGCGCGCATCGATTATGCCGCGCGACACCTGCTCCGGCGACATGTAGTGCAGGGTGCCCACCATCTCGCCGGAGCGGGTGATGGTCTTCGCCTCGGCCTCGTGCACCAGGCCGAAGTCCACCAGGATGAATCGTCCTGAAGCATCGACCAGGATGTTCGAGGGTTTGACATCGCGATGGATGAGGCCCAGGCGGTGCGCTTCCTCAAGACCCTCCGCCAGCTCAGCCATTTTTTCCACCGCTCGGGCGATATAGGCAGGGTCAGAGGCCGTCGAGCTGCCCGGTTTCCTGAGCGCGGCGGGCCTGGCGCGGAGATCTTCCAGGACGCGGTCCAGCGAGGTCCCATCGATGAATTCCATGGCGTAAAAGTGGTTGCCCTCGGCCTCGCCCACCTCGTAAACCGGAACGATCGAGGGGTGGTGGATCCTGGCCGTCGCCCTCGCCTCCCTGCGGAAGCGCTCCAGCCGCCGCGGCTCCAGGACGAAGGTGCCGGGGAGGACCTTGAGGGCCACCCGGCGCCCGAGGGACTCTTGAATCGCTTCGAAGACCACTCCCATGGCCCCGCGGCCGATCTCCCGGAGGATGCGGTAGTCTCCCAACCGGCGTTCACCTTCCTGGGAAGCCGGCGCCTTTTCCAGCTCGATCGCCGGCGCGAGATCCTCCCCCAGCCGACTGACGCGGCTTTCATCCACCCCGTATCCGAAGATGCTGGAAAACAGCTGCCTTTGCCGCTCCCCGGCGCTTGAGGGCTTGTAGCGCTCGCCGGTGGCATAGGAGAGGTATTCCGGGGCGCCTTCGGCCTCGTTGAGGATGTAGACATCTTCTCGGTACGCGATGAGAAACGGCTCGAGGGAGAGGAACTCCCCGTTTTCTCCCAAAAGATAAAGGCGGTGCTTCTCGGAAGCTTTATCGCCATAGGGGAGGATGAGCGGCTTGTCCCTTCTCATGGGACGGTCGCTCATGAACTCGACCACGCCGCACTCAATCTTTGAGCCTTCTTCAATCTGCAGCGAGTCAAAGGTCACCAGCCGCCGGGCGGTCAAATAGGACGACGCTTCCAGGAGATCGAGAAAAGCTTTGCCGAAAAGCCCGCCGAATTGCTCGTAGTGCTCGCGGGAAAGGGGAGCCCCGTGCCCGAGCACCCGGTTGCTGTAACCGACAACCTCTTCAAACATCATCCCCAGGCTCGCCTTTTCCCGTTCGCTGGAGTTACCCTCGCGAAAGGACCGGAGGCCGTTGTAAAGGCGCAGGAGGTTTTCCCGGCGGGACTCCTTGGCGTCCCAGAGCGCTTCCAGAGCCTGGATCACCGGATCGGGCTCTTTCTCCTGGCTCAAGAACCGGAGCGATTCCCTCAAAAACCGCGCCCATTCCCCCAGGCTCGGCCGCGCCAGGCCCTTCAGGGCCGCGTTCACCCGGTGATCGCGGTCCTCGCGGGCGAGGTAATTGGCCATGGCGATCGAGGCGGCGTACTTGAGGTAGATCTCGAAGAGATAATAGGCGGCATCGTGCCGTTCCCTCGGTTCCGAGGCGTTCCGGTACCGCCGGTATCCCCGCGCCAGAGGGAGGGGATAAAACTCGAGGATCCTGCGATCATCCATGCATCACCATCCGGAGGCGACCCCTGCAGGCGGCGCCGGTCAGCCGCCTCGCCTGCGGAGAGATGATCATCCAAAATCTAATCCAGGTCAAGAGCGCTGGATTGCCGGCGCGCGCGGCAGCCGGGGAACGGGCAGCGATCGCGTGGATTGCATGGGCGGCGATATCGCCGGAGGCGCCGAGAACCAGGCCGCCAAGGGCAGCTCCGATGCCGGGGAGTCCAACTATGGGCTTGAGGCTGTCCAGATCAGCCCGTACACTATGCGGGGCCGATCGCATGGCGGAAGGGATCCGCCGCTGCGAGGCCATGGCGAGGGAAGCCATCAAGAATGGCGCTGGAAAAACCGGCAGCCGGTCTTTTTCTCAACCACAGGAGGTTTCATGGATCAGAAAAAAACCACTCGGCGGCATTTTCTGGAGCGCTCCCTGACCGGGCTGGCGGGAGCGGCGCTGGCGCCCGCCCTACTGGATCAGCTTGGCGGCGAGGAGATCCGCCAGGACATGCCTTACCGCACTCTCGGGAAAACCGGTGAAAAGGTCTCCATCCTTTGCGTCGGCGGCCACCACATCGGCCGCAAGGACGAGGAGACGGCCATTCGCATCATCCAGGAGGCCATCGACAACGGCATCAACTTCATGGACAACGCCTGGGAATACCACGACGGCGCCAGCGAGGAAAGGATGGGGAAGGCTCTCGAAGGACAGCGCGGCAAGGCGTTCTTGATGACCAAGGTCTGCGGCCGCGACAAGAAATGGGCTCTGGAAAACCTCGAGGACAGCCTGAGGAGGCTGAAGACCGAGGTCATCGACCTCTGGCAGTTTCACGAGGTGGTTCACGACGCCGATCCGGACATGATCTTCGCCCAGGGCGGCGCCATCGAGGCCGCCGACCAGGCCAGGAAGCAGGGCAAGGTCCGCTACATCGGCTTCACCGGCCACAAATCGGCGCGGCACCTTCTCAAGATGCTGGCCTACGAGTATCCTTGGGACGCCGTGCAGATGCCCCTCAACGTACTGGACGGCAGCTTCGAAAGCTTCGAGAAATGGGTGCTGCCGGTCCTCCTGCAGAGGAAGATCGGCGTCCTGGCCATGAAGACGCGGGCCAGCGGCGCCCTCATCCGGGAAAACCTCTGCACGGCGGATGAATGCTGGCGCTACGTCATCGGCCTGCCGGTCTCCTCGGTGGTGAGCGGCATGGAGACGCTGGACCTATTGCGCGACAACCTGCGCCTGGCCAGGACCTTGAAGCCGATGAGCCGCGAGGAGATGGAAGCCATCCGCCAGCGCACCCGGACCATCGCCCTGGAAGGGAAGATCGAGCGCTACAAGACCACCACCGCCTTCGATGGCCCCATTGGCCGGAAGATTCACGGGGTTTAAGCGAAATTCGATAATCCGGCCAACGCGGGTATTTCCCTACCTACCACGGCGCTTCGCCGGGCCGGTGGTCCAGACCGCCTTGTAATCCCTATGGGGTCACAATCCGGCAGCTTGTGGTGTTGAGTTTGGATCCCCCCGGTCGATTTACCGGCCTGATGACTCAGCGGTGAAATACCGGACCCCCAGGCTCCTCAGCCGCTCGTAGTGGGCTTCGAGGCGGGGCTCGAAGTCTTGCCAGTCGCGGTCCTGAGCTTGCGACCAGGCGGCCTCGGCGAGGGCGATGATCCTGGGCCAGACCTGGCAGTCGACGGCCTCGGCGGTGGGCGTGTGCTCGCTCCACAGATTCCCCTGCAAGCCGAGGCAGTGGCGGCGCAGCTCGGTCGGCAGCGCCTCTGGAACCGGCTCGAAGGAGTAGGCCTTTTCCACGCTGATGGCGGTGTGCGGGTAGTCGAGGTAGCAGTGCGTCGTCGGCGCGGCGACGTAATCGTGCCCGGCGCGCGCCGCCGCGAGGGCGCCTTCCATGCCGCGCCAGCTCATGACCGTGGCATGAGGCGCGAGGCCGCCCTCGAGGATTTCATCCCAGCCGATGAGCCGGCGGCCTTTCGAGTTGAGATGCTTCTCGAGGCGCCGGACGAAATAGCTTTGCAGCTCGTGCTCATCCTTCAGCCCTTCGGCCTTGATACGCGCCTGGCACCGGGGGCAGCCCTTCCAGCGCTTCTTGGGGCACTCATCGCCGCCGATGTGGATGAATTCCGATGGAAAGAGGTCCATCGCTTCATCGAGGACCCCCTGAAGGAACTGGAAGGCCTCATCATTGCCGGCGCAGTGGACATCCTCGAAAATGCCCCAGCTCGTGGCCACCGAGAACGGCCCGCCGGCGCAGGACAGCTCCGGATAGGAGGCCAGGGCGGCCAGGGAATGCCCGGGCATCTCAAATTCGGGCACGACGGTCACGTGCCGCGCGGCCGCGTGGGCGACAATTTCACGGATTTCATCCTGGGTATAGAAGCCGCCGTAGCGCTGCCCGCCCTCGCCGCGCCAGGCGCCGATTTCCGTGAGCCGAGGATAACGCTTGATTTCAACGCGCCAGCCCTGGTCATCGGTGAGATGCAATTGCAGGACGTTCAGCTTGTAGAGGGCGATGAGGTCGATCGCGCGCTTGATGAATTCTTTATCGCGGAAGTGGCGCGCCACATCGAGGAGCAGCCCGCGCCAGCGGAAGCGCGGCCGGTCCCGGATCTCCACGCCGGAGATTGTCCACGAGTCTCCCGGCGGCCCGCCGGGGCCTTCAGCCAGGGGCGGCAGGAGCTGGCGAAGGCTCTGGAGGCCGTAAAAGACGCCGGCCGGCTTCGAAGCGGCAAGGTCGATGCCTTCCGGCGTGACTCGAAGCTCGTAGCCTTCCGGGCCAAGCGGCTCCAGCGTGCCGTCGATGCGGAGAAGGATGGCGTTCGCCTTTCGATCCGCGCCCAGCTTCACATCCGGCTTGCCGCCGAGCGCTGGCGCCAGCAGGCCGGACAGGTAGTCTGCCTCGGCCGCAACCTGCTTCGCGGCGATGATCACGGTCTTCGTCCCGAGGGCGAACCGGCCCGGCAAGGGCCGGACCTCGACCGGGCGCGGAATGATGGAGAGCCTGGCGCCCTTCGCGCCGCCCTCCTCCCCCGGCGTCCTCGCTTGCGGGGATGGCCCCGCGATCCCGTAAGGGGGCAGCGTCAGGCTGGCGCTGTCCGGCAGGCGCACGGTGGCGGGGTCGTCGGAGAAGTTCAAGAAAAAGAGTTCGCCGGACTCGAGCAGCGATCCGAAGACCAGATCCGGCTTCTGGATCGGGCCCGGGAGCAGGATTTGCAATTGCTCGCGGATGAAGCGGGCATAATGGTCGGGCGGCTGCGGGTCCCCTTCAAACAGGATGAAACGTCCTTTCCCGGTGTCGCCGGAGCGCCAGCGATTGAAGATGGAACGGTCGCCCTCCACGGTCTCAAGCGCTCCGCGGGGGCGCTCCGGATAGATGATGGTTCCCCCGCCGCGGAGCCAGGCCTCGAGCTTGTCGGCAATCCGCTTTTCGGTGATGTGGCCCCAGAGAAAAACGAGCGCCCGGTAGCGGGAGAGCGCGCCGTCCTCGATCATCGGCTCGCTGACGTAGTCGAAGTCCAGCTGCGACCGCAGGCCGCGCGCGCTGACGAGGAAGACCGAGCCCCAGCGGAAGCGCAGCGGCTCGTCATCGAGCTTGATGGCGGTGTCGGGGTAGAAGACCGCCACCTGGATCTTCGGCCTGGCCCGCCGCTCGAGCCAGGGGGCGTACTTGAGCCAGGCGTCGATGCCCTGGTCGTTGGCGTAGAGGTTGGGGTGGTAGAAAAAGAGGTGCTCGGCGCCGTTGGTGAGAGCGTTGAAGAGGCGCGCGGCGACCCCGCGGGCGCTGCCGAAGCCGCCGGGCTCGAAGCCCAGCGCGGCGCCGTAGAAACGAGCGGCCGAAGCGGCCATGCGGGTGATGGAGAAGTTGTCGGCAAAGTTGTCGCTCTCGTTGGTGAGGCGGATGCCGCCGCCGAGCTTGGCCATGGCGCGGGCTTGCGAGCTGAAGTCGGTGCCGATCTGCCAGGAGCCCCAGCCCCCCGATGACTGGTAGATGGGAGCGCCGGGCAGCGCCGAGCGCGCCCAGAGGGCCCAGCGCTCGCACCACTCGCTCATGGAGTTCATGTACCAGTCGGAAAAGTCGATGCGCTGGCGGCGCGTCACGGCGTGGAGGGGATGGAAGGTTTCCACCGCCTCCCAGGAGGCGTATCGCGCCTCCCAGGCCTGGTTCAGAGCCTCGATCGAGGGGTAGAGGCGGCGCAGCCAGTTGCGGAAGTGCGGCGCGGCGCAGGGATCGGCGGCCCAGTAGCCCTGATGGGTGTGGATCGGCCCCCCCTTGAAGCCCCACTCGCCGGTGGCGGGGTACTGGGCCTCGCCGTAGTTGCCGCTGGGGCCGAGGCGGATGCCGAGCAGCGTCTTGCGCCCGCCGTAGTGCCTGCCGAACTCCTTGAGGAACCGTTCGACGTGGCGATCCTGCGTCCCGCAGAAGATCGACTGGATGTCGTTGCCGAGGCGATGCTCCAGGCACTGGAAGCCGCGGTTGTCGGGCGAGTCGCGGTACCAGTCCGGCAGGGCGTAAGCCGAGCCGGCGATCAAGAGCGGAAACCACTGCAGGCCGTGGCGGTCGAGCTCGTCGCACACGGCATCGTAAAAGCTCCAGTCTAAGGCGCCGGGCGAGCGCTCCACGAAGCCCCACTTGACGTAGCTCTCGATGCCGTTGAACCCGAGCGCGCGGGCGAGGGGGAGGAGGTTGCGCATGGCGGCGAGCGCCTCGGGCAGGCCATCGGGGGTTTGAGCATCGGCGCCCGCGGTGATGACGCGCTGCGGGAAGTTTTTGAAGGCGATGGCGGGCTGGACGAGCGGGACCGGATCGCGCGGCGGCTCGGCCTCCGCCAGTTCAATGCGCGTGTACGAGGAAAGGCCGTAGATGCGGAGCTGCCGGGGAGGCTTTTCCAGAGCGAACCAGGCGCGGCGCTGCTTCCCCGTGTTCAGCCGGGCGACCCCCCACTGCCGGCCCTGGGCGATGCCCGCGTCAAGCGAGATGAGGCCATAGCCGACGTCGGGGTGCTCGATGACGAGCCAGACCGGCCTGCCCGGCTGGGGGTCGAGAGTGACGAGAAGCGAGGAGCGGTGGAAATAATCGCTGGCCGGGGCCGGATCGGGGCGTACGGTGACGTCGGCCAGGGCCGGAGGCAGCAGGCTGAGGAGTAACAGGAGATTCACGGTCACGAGAAAATGAAATTAGTTCCCGACCCCGATCTCAATCTGTGATTTCAATCACAGCAGACGCCAAGTGAACCTTCAACGCGTTCGGATAAACAGAACTCGAATCTCCGCCGCCCGTAGAGTGAGTCTCGCCGTATGGAATTTACCCTCCTTGGACCAACGAATTTTTATAGGCTGCGTCCATTCCGGAAGCCATTCATTTTCAAGAAACCATTTCCTGGGTTCTTCCCCCAACCATTCTCCGGTTTCTAGTGGAACTTCCTCTAGCGCCAATGACACCGTGGCGGTTTTTTTCGAATCCAGCTTTGCAGGACTATGGGAGAATTTTTCCAGGCCCTCATTGTTGGCCAGGTAGACCACGTAGCCCTTGGAATGCAAATTGATGAAATACTCACAATTACCGCGAATCCTGATCGGCAAAAGACCGCTTGTCAGTTCGATAAGAAGATGGGGAAGATAGGGAATAGGGGCGTCGTCCTCGCCGAGGAGGTATGAAGGAGTCGTGAGCAACACCTGCCCTTTGCCGAACTTATTCAAAAGACCGGCTGGATGCCCTTGACTGGTTTTTGCGAGGCAACTGGCTTCTTTCAGCTGAACAACCTGATATTTGTAAGGCGCGCCTCGAAGAGGTGTGCTGTCACGCAGGCAGATCACAGTATCCGACTCAAGCCATTCATCAGAAACCTGAGAGCCCAGAAACTGATCATCGAAACCAGGGGGTATCTGCTCAGCGTTGATAACCAGTGTCCCTCCCTCGGCAACATATTTTTTTAGCGGCTCGGCATGAGCCTTCGCGAGGCGGGATTTGCCGAGGCAGATAACCACACGATAGTTCTGAACAACATTCAGTCGAGTCGGGCTCGTGACCAGGACATCGAAGATGTTTCCAAAGTACCCATTCGGGAACGGCACGTTGAGGCACGTGACCGGCTCCCCTTCGTTTTTAGGAAATGGAAAGTAGGCGACATTAAAAAACTCATTGATCATCCGATCGCCACGCTCCAGCTCTCCTCCCTCCCAAATATGCATGCCGCGATATTGATACTTGTCCCAGCCATGGGCTTTGTCGAGCAATAGAGCGACGGGTGTATAGATCATCCCCCTGTCGGGATGTCGAGAAGCCAAGCGAAGCATCTCATCATAAGGCCAGCCCATAGGATTGAGTTCTCCATCAGGGCCGAAAAGATTATATCCCTGTTCCGGATGCATCACGGTAGCCCCTTGTAAATACGCGTTCAGCAGGACACGCCGTATATGGGCCAGGGAAGGTCCAATGGTATCATTTCGGTTATCAATTTGGCGACCTTGAATTTCGAGGAAATAAGGCTCTTTGACAAACGAACGGATAGCGTCGCCAAAAGACGAACCGTAGTACCATATCCATGGTCTGCCATACTGACGTGCGGCACCTCGAGCAAAAGCCATCTGTTGAGCGACATATGGCATCGCTGCCGCTGATTCTGCACCCAGCGCATGACAGCCCGCTTCCGCCATGAGATGAACCCGCGGAATAGTCCCAACGCTGGCACAAAAAATAAATTTCTCCCAGGGATTTTTTAATTCCGCCCCCCAATCCTCCTTAAAAAATTGCCGCAGCTTTGCGGTCCCTTCATTCAGAATATGCTGGTAACAGGCATCCTTGAGCGAGTCGCCGGCGAGGGAGGCTTTTTGATCAACTTGAAAACCGGTGCCATACGTTCCTTCTCCTGAAATGATTCCCAACCAAAGTTCACCAAAGGCATCTTGAAGTTGGCTGTAGAGATCAGAACGCGCTCCAGCTTTGCCATAGTTACCAACGAGCACAAAAGGGATGCGATTTTTAAGTAAATATTCCCGCATTTTATCCCCTTTTTGAGCCAAGCTCTGAGCGCTTCCGACAGAAAGCTGAATGGCAGTGGAGGGCAATCCAAAAATGGCAGGAACTTTGTCCTTGGCGTGCTTCTCGATATAGGCTTTCCGATGCTTTTCCGCGTCTTGATAATTGGCGATGTAGATAGGCTTTGAAAAACCGGGAACGAAGGATTGCCCTCCCGTGTACCAAAAATCGCGATCGGCAATTCGAGGGAGACGCCAGTCCTTGGGGGGCTCTTTTGCTGGAGGGGTATCCAGAAGCGCCTGGAGGGGCTCCCGAGTTTTTCCCCATTCGAGTAAATAGGCTGCATAGGCATGGGGAGGAAACCCCCGATGGGAGGGCCGGTAATGAACATCGTCTGTGAGAATCAATGCATCGATGCCTCGACGGACCTTTGCTGTCTTGCGCAAAGATATACCGACACGGACCGGTCCTTTCTCCAAACGAACCCGAGCGCTGTCCCAGACGTAGGACCAATGCCATTCCCCATCGTCGGGGGAGAGATCTTTTTCTCCAAAGGCGACTACCTTCTGGTTTCCTTTATCATCTTCAAAATTAACCTCAAAAGGTTCGGCCTCATTGGCCCAGTCTTCATAGCGTACCCACAGAGTATATTCATTGGCGAGCGGGATGGTTCTCCTTTGGGTGATTTTACCACTGGATTTGTTTCCGGGCGCTGCTACCGTGGCCCAGGAAGAAGCTCCTCCACGGTTCCACTTTGGTTTTAATCCCACCCCAGGTTCCCAGGGACTGTTATCGGGAAAGGAAAAATCTTCAGCTTCCATCTTAATGTAAATTTTTGCGGAGCTCTGATCTTCAATTCCTGGTGTCCCACCCAGCACGCAAAACAAAAGAATAAGCTTCATCGACCCGCTCCTTTCTTACCTCACCTCGACTGTCAACTGGTGCTTTCCGCCCATCCGGTTTTCAAAGCTGGCGGTGTTCTCGAGATCTCTGGCTAGGACCTGGAGCTTTCCATCCAGCAAGACGCTGCCTATTTCTCTGCCCAGACTGGCGACTTGAAGGCGGTGGTCCCCTTCTTCTGCCGCCATGCTCACCGTGTAGCCGCCGGAACGCGGTTGCAGCTTCTCCACCTTCACAAACTTATCGAAAGGAGATATCACCAAATCTCCTCCCTTCCAGACAATTCTCATGTCGTACCCCCCTACCTGCACTGGCACCGAATTACCCTTGACGGCCACTCGGGCATACTGCGGAAGGCCGTAGTAGCTTCGGTTGACCAAGTAAACGATGCTCAGGTCTTCAGTCGCCTCCCCCCCCTTCCCATAGACCGCGTAGAAGACCGCCTCGCCCTCCACCGCAATCTCATCCTGTTCCCCGTTGGAAATGGTGCGCAGCAAGTCGGTCATGAACGATGGCAGATGCAGCCCTGGATACTCCCAAGTGGTTAGCAGGTAGGCAAAACCTTTTCCCTCCAGGTTCTCCAGCAGGACCGGCGACCCTTCCGGAGTCGCCGCCAGCACCGTAGCCCTGCCAAGGTCTATTTTAGCCAGCCGTATCCCCTCCTGATATGCGGCCCCTAGGGGGAGCTGGTAGGGTCGGAAGGCGCTGGCTTGCACAAACCGAACCGATGCTGACCTCTCTCCGGCTCCCACAATGCGGGCACCGAACAGGTCACGGTAATCTCCTCCTCGAAGTAACTGCAAATCGGCCTTTCGTTCCACCTGCCTGCTCAATTGCGGCAGGCTCATCAATAAACGACCTCCGGCTTGCACATAGTGCTTGAGTTTTTCGTAGAGATCCTCCGTCATCGTATTCCAACCCAGAAACACCAAACAGCTATAGCTCTGGAGCGTTTCCAAGGGGGCTTCCACGGGAACGATGTCCACTTGACCACAAGGAGGCGTACCATACTTCAAGGTCTGCAGAGGATCGCTTTGCCAATAGTTTTTCAAGGGAGGGGCATACCAAGGCTCGACATCGTAAAGGCGATGGAAATATTGCCAGGTCTTTTCCGCATCCCCTGCTTCCCAGTCTGGTTCACGCACCCCCGAGACGTGGCTCTGGTTGATCCAGCCCGTATAGGCATCCAGATGGCCCAAAGCAAAACCAAGCTTGACCCGAGGCCCCCCTTTGGGTCGGTCATGAAACTGCACGAACGTGTAGTGGTCCTGGAGAACTTTGCGACCCGCCACACAAATCGGATCGTCGAATCCCTTGTACTCCTTTTCCCCCATCCGCGCGGGTGGCCGGGTCGTGTCGCTGAACCAACCTGCACCCAGAGAGTAGACGTGAAAGTAGTAGTTCAAGTCATAGAAGAGACGAGCGCCGCCCGCGTAGAAAAGGTTGTAAGCAATGCGGGCCCGGTTGGGCACAGAGAGGTCAACCGGGGGCCGGTACCAGCCGAAAGCGAAACACACGCCCCAGAAGGGTGAGCCATAAGCTTTGGCCGCCCCCCGAACTGCCGCCAGCCCGCCAAGAGGCTCATAGGGCACAAGCTCTAGAACCGGAATGTCCACTCCGGCTGCCAGGGCCAGGCGGAACTGCGCGGTGGCCTCGACGTTGTCGGTGAAAGGCGCACCGGCTTTTTTAACCTCCAGCACAGCTTTGCGATCTCTGCTCACGAACCAGTCGTGGAAGGTCTGAAGGTTCATTTTCCCAGGATCAATCCCTTCCTCGGCTTTCCAAATACTGGAGGGCCGGCCAGCATTCAAAATACTCGTATGCTCACCTAACACCGAGTAGGTCAAGAAATACTTCCCTCCCTCCTCCGCTAACTTGGCGATGAGGCTGGCGCACTCCTCCCCTTTGCAGTTCATCAGATAAGTAGCGGCGCCGAAATATAGTTGATATTCTCGACAGGCCCGAACCTCCTCAATTAAGGCCTCCTTTGGGATCGGGAGAATGGCGGGCGATCCCACCTCCTTTAAGATTTTAGATTTGGGTACCTGGTCGATCTGCTCTGCCAGTGCCGGGTAAAGCTTTTTCCAGCGAAGTTTTTCTTCCTCTGTGCTCCCCACATGAAATGTGGCGGCGAGCACAACCAAGTTCCCCAAGCCCAGTTCTTTGACCTGCCGGATCCTTTCGAGGTGATCCCAAAGCTGAACAAACTCCAAACTCACGCCCGTGTAAATAATCTCTTCGGGCAGAGCTTGAGCACGACCTGGCTCTGATCCCAGAGCATCTCTGCCCGTCTCTTCTGCCGGCACCTTGGGAAAAGTTGAGTTAGAAGCTGTATAGGCAAGTAACAGGGAACCTTTGCAAAAATCCCGGCGGCTCAGTTCGCGATCGTTCATTGCACGCAAGCTGGGTACGACTCGCAGCCGAGATCGGGCGGAGTCCCCCTGCCTTCCTTATCGGGGGTGGTGTCAGCGCCGCAAGTCATGAACGGCTCAGGCAGCGGCCCGCCGCCCAAAAACGCATAGTTCAGAATACGGATGGCGTCGGTTTGGTCAATCTCGCCGCTATCGTCAGCATCCAATGCCTCGAGACAGGTCGGGTCGAATTGCCCGAGGAATTTGTAGTACAAGATATCGATGGCATCGCTGGTGTCCAACGCATCGTTCGGATCGACGTCGCCGCGGCGAAACTTCGGGCGCGGCGTTTCTTCGATAAAGCGAATGTAATCGATGTCCACCACCACGTTCTCCAAGGAAGCCTTTGTGCCCGGCCATTGGTCGAACCAGGGTTGGCGGTTCTCCACCATGATTTTCACGGATGCAAAGGACACCGGGGCCGCCGACAGCTCGAATCCACCCACGACCTCCGGGGCAAAATTCCAGTCGGGCGAGCCGGCGGGACGCACCCCGTAACGCATCGTCGTGTTGTTGATCACGCCCGCCCAGATCTCGATGGCATCGCCAGCCATGGCGGACTCCGGCACGCCGTTGAAATCAGGCTTCCCAAACAAGCCTTTTCCACTGGCATTCCAGAGAGCGCCGGCTCCAAAAGAGGTCGCGCCACCCGGACCGGTTCGGCCCGGAAAGTTGTTGAACAAAAACTGGATGCCATCAGACTGAGTAAGGATGCCAATAGCCGTCGGCACGTTGGCCGGTCGCACCAGGCTCATCTCGAGATGCCATGGCGGCGGGTATACGTCAACGGGAAGCCCGCCCAAGACACTTATCGTGCCAAAAGTCCCTGGAGGAGTGGTGAGCCGCAACCAACCGGGACGAGCCGAGAGGTCGATTCGAGCCGAATCGGCCGCCGACCATGGACCGGCATCCCCGTCGAACTCGGTGGACGGGGACGTTCGCAAAGCCACCGGCCAGAAACCGCCGTTGAGAGTGTAGCGGTCTCCACTTACCGGATCGGTTTGCTGCGGGACCACCGAGCCGCTCAAGCTATAAACTCCTCCACCGCTAGAGGTGATTCCCCCCCCGCTGATCATGTGCCAAGTCAATTCATAAGGTTCTGCCTGAACCGGACTCTCGTTGCCCAGCCATACGAATCCCCCAGCATCCATTAAAACGGCCATCATCAAAGTCTTTTCTATCCTGACCTGCCATCGGGCGATTCGGCTTTGATATGCACGGTACATGGCAATCACCTTGGTCCTGGCACGGTGAGTTTTTTTACTAAAGCCTCCAGGGCCGCCAAGCGGGCTTGCAGCTCGCCAATCTGCCGCTCTTGCTCCTGAACCGTTTTGGTCAGTAAAGCGGCGACCCCCATGTAATCCACTCCTTTTCTCTCAGGACCGGCGAAAATTTCCGGGACCTCCTCGGCGATGAAGCCTACCCGCCGGGTCTCGCCCGGATCCGACTTGTTTATATAGGTGACGGCCTCGAGCTGTTGGATCAGTTCATGGGATTGCTGCGAAGAAAGCTTGGCAATATCCTTTTTCTGCTCTCTCGAAGAGATCCAACCGCCGGTGGCCCCGATGGTCCCGTATATCTGGACGTGCCCGTTCCCCACGACCATACGGTCAGCCACCTGGCCCGGCCCCGAACGGGTTTGCATCCTGATCTTGTTGGCATAGGTTCCCGATCCTCGACCGTAGGCAATCAAGTGCAGCGAACCGCTCTCCGGATGATCCACCGGATCATTTGGCCAGGTGGCCAGATCCCGATGGTGATCGGGGTGCAACAAGATACCCGCTCCCCCATCGGTATCGGTATTGATCCCCTTGTTGGCGCAGAAAAAGACCACCGGTGAGGAAGCGCTCAGGTTCGTCTCCTGGCGGAAGAACAAGCTCATCGGATTTCGCGCGATGCAAATGATATCTCCCACCAGCATATCGCCCCATAGGGCAAAAGTGGGCTTGATCCCGGTGTGGGGGAGGTTGGGAACCGCTTGATCTGCCGTCCACAGGTACATCCGCATCCCTCCGGGTTCATTGGGAAGGTAAAGCTGGAGCGGTGAGTTATCGGGAGCGATCCGCAGGGCGGAGTTGTATCCCAGAGCCGGGTTCATGACATAATCGAAATTCCACTTGGTCCCCGCCGGGTTTTCCAGACCAAGCCAATGATTCGACCCATTCGACTTGATGTGAAGCGGCCTGGCCGGTCGGGCGGTCCCGATGCCGACATCCCCGGAATCATAATAAATATCCCCTCCGGTAACGTTCCAGACCCCGCTGCCGCCGTTGAGGGCATGGATCGCATACGGCACATGGGTTATTTCCTGCCGGGGCGCCATGGTCGTGAACGGGCCGCCGCTGCTATGCGGCTTGAGCGCTATCTGCAACCACCGGGGATCGCCGTTAAAAAGGGAGGAATTCACGTTACCAAAATCCAGTTTGACCGTAAACAACCCGTTGATGACCTCAACATCGTTTACCGTCAAAACGGTGCTGACCTGGTTGCCGTCGGTCGGCGCGCTCCACAGAGAAAACTGAAAATCCATTTTTTCGTTGACGGGGCTGCCCGTTTCCCGCAAATGACCCTGATAGGTGATCACGGTTCCCCAGCCAATGCCGGGCATAAACAAAACCATCAAAAGGCTTGTTACGGCTCTATTTTCAATCATGATAGGATGCTTCCTTTCCCACAACCCACCTTTCAAAACGATAAATTTCAGTTGCAATCAGGTGTGGAAACTAATCCACACCTGATTGCCTTATGAATCGCTCTTGGAATCGAATTATTAAGGGCATGCCGGATAGGATGCGCAGCCAAGGTCTGGCGGAATTCCTTGGCCTTCGATATCGGGTGTGGTGTCAACACCGCAAGTCAGGAATGGCGCAGGCAGCGGATCGCCTCCTAAAAACGCGTAAAGCAAAATGCGAATGGCGTCGGTTTGGTCGATCTCGCCGCTGTCGTCGGCATCCAAAGCATCGAGACAGGTCGGGTCGAATTGCCCGAGGAACTTGTAATACAAGATATTGATGGCATCGCTGGTGTCCAACGCATCGTTTGGATCGACGTCGCCGCGGCGGAACCTCGGAAGAAGTTCGCATGTAACGAAGGCGCAAGCTTCGGTGGATTTCTTGCTTGGTAAGCCGTTATCTCCCACCGCCCTGACCACAAAGCAATAGAAAATTCCATCTTGAAGGCCTTGAACGGTGTACTGGAGGCCGGTCACCGGGATGGCGGTCAGCTTTTCTTCCGGCCCTGGCTGGGTGCGGAAGACGTTGTAGCCGGCGACCGATACTCCCGCAGCGGGGGCGGGAACATCCCAGCTCAGCTCCACCTGACAGTTTCTTTCCGTGGCCGTAACTTTCTGGGGCTCATTGACCACGAGGGGCCTTGGCGCATCTAATATGAACCGAACGTAATCGATGTCCACCACCACACTCTCCGAGGAAGCCGCTGTGGGCGGCCATTGGTCAAACCAGCCTTGGCGGTTCTCCACCATGATTTTCAACGATCCGAAGGACACGGGAGCCGCCGACAGATCGAATCCGCCCATGACATCCGGGGCAAAATTCCAGGTGGTCGAGCCAGCGGGACGCACCCCGAAGCGCATCGTCGTGTTGTTGATCACCCCAATCCAGAGCTCGATGGCCCCGCCGGCCATGGCGGCCTCCGGCACACCGCTGAAATCCGGCTGTCCAAACACCCCCTTTCCGGCATCCCAGAGCGCCCCGGCGGCCAAGGACGTCCTGCCGCCAGGGCCGGTTCCGCCCGGAAGGTTGGTAAACAAATATTGAATGCCATCAGACGGAGCAAGGAGGCCCACAGCCGTGGGCACGTCAGTTGGCCGCTCCAGTCTCATCTCTAAATGCCACGGCGGATAGTATACGTCCACCGGAAGCCCGCCTGCGATACTTATCGTGCCAAACGTCCTTGGAGGGGTTGTGACCCGCAACCAACCGGGACGAGCCGCCAAGTCTATTAGAGTCTCTGGTATCCATGGACCGGTATCCACGTCGAACTCGGTGGTTGGGACCACCTCGCCCAGAGTGGTGGCGCAAGCCTCGTTGGATCTCTTGCTTTCCAAGCCGTTATCTCTCACCGCCTTGACCACAAAGCAATAGAGAATTCCATCTTGAAGGCCTTGAGCGGTGTACTGGAGGCCGGTCACCGGGGTGGCGGTCAGCTTTTCTTCCGGCCCTGGCTGGAAACGGTAGACGTTGTAGCCGGCGACCGTCACTCCCGCGACGGGAGCGGGAGCGGCCCAGCTCAGCTCCACCTGGAGGTCTCCTGCCGTGGCCGTAACGTTCTGGGGCTCGTTGACCACGAGGGGAGTTGGCTCATCCGATTTGAACCGAATGTAATCGAGGTCCACCACCACATTCCCCGTGGAAGCCGTTGTGCCCGGCCATTGATCGAACCAGCCTTGACGGTTCTCCACCATGATTTTTATGGATCCGTAGGACGCGGGAGCCGCCGACAGATCGAATCCGCCCGCGACATCGGGAGCAAAATTCCAGTCGGGGGAGCCAGCGGGACGCACCCCGTAACGCATCGTCGTGTTGTTGATCACGCCAACCCAGAGCTCGATGGCCCCGCCGGCCAGGGCGGACTCCGGCACGCCGCTGAAATCCGGCTGTCCAAAAATGCCTTTTCCGGCATCCCAGAGCGCCCCGAAGCCAAAGGACGTTCGGCCGCCCGGGCCGGTTCCGCCTGGAAAGTTCTGAAACAGATACTGAATGCCATCAGACGGAAGAAGGAGGCCAATAGCCGTTGGCACGTCCGTTGGTCGCTCCAGCCTCATCTCGAGATGCCACGGCGGCGGGTAGACGTCCACCGGAAGCCCGCCTGAGAGATTGATCGTGCCAAAGGCCGCTGGAGGGGTGGTGATCCGCAACCAACCGGGACGAGCCGCCAAGCCTGTTCCGGCTGAATCACCTGCGGTCCACGAACCGGCATCCCCGTCGAACTCGCTGTTTGGGGTCACGAACCGGATGTAATCGAGGTCCACCACCACGTTCTCCAGGGAAGCCGTTGTACCCGGCCATTGGTCGAACCAGGGTTGGCGGTTCTCCACCATGATTTTCAAGGAGGCGAAGGACACGGGAGCCGCCGAGAGATCGTATCCCACCACATCCGGGGCAAAGTTCCAGGTCGTCGAGCCCGCGGGACGCACCCCGTAACGCATCGTCGTGTTGTTGATCAGGCCAACCCAGATCTCGATGGCCCCGCCGGCCATGGCGGACTCCGGCACGCCGCTGAAATCCGGCTGACCAAACGCCCCCTTTCCGGCATCCCAGAGCGCCCCGAAGCCAAAGGACGTGGCGCCGCCCGGGCCGGTTCCGCCCGGAAGGTTGTTAAACAAATACTGAATGCCATCAGACTCAGTAAGGATGCCAATAGCCGTGGGCACGTCGGTTGGCCGCTCCAGGCGCATCTCGAGATGCCACGGCGGCGGGTAGGCGTTCACCGGAATCCCGCCTGGAACGAGGATCGTGCCCAACGTCCCTGGAGGGGTGGTGATCCGCAACCAACCGGGACGAGCCGCCAGGTCTATTGAAGCAAAATCGGCGGCCGACCATGGACCGGCATCCCCGTCGAACTCGGTGGTTCGGACAACCAAGCCTGGAGTGGTTGCGCAAGCCACGTTGGATCGATTGCTTTCCAAGCCGTTATCTCCCATCGCCTTGACCACGAAGCAATATTTAGTTCCAGCTTTAAGGCTTTGAGCGGTGTACTGGAGGCTAGTCCACAGGAAGTCGTTCAGCTTTTCTTCCGGCCCTTGCTGGGTGAGGTAGACGTTGTAGCCGGTGACCGTCACTCCCACGACGGGGGTGGGAGCTTCCCAGCTCAGCGCCACTTGCCGGTCTCCTGCCGTGGCCATAACTTTCTGGGGCTCATTGACCAAGAGGGGAGGGACATCAGAAAAGAATCGAATGTAATCGATGTCCACTATCACGTTATCCAAGGAAGCCGTTGTGCCCGGCCATTGGTTGAACCAGGGTTGGCGGTTCTCCACCATGATTTTCATGGATCTGAAGGACACGGGATCTGCCGACAGATCGTATCCCGCGACATCCGGGGCAAAATTCCAGTCGGGTGTGCCGGCAGGACGCACCCCGTAACGCATGGTCGTGTTGTTGATCACGCCAATCCAGAGCTCGATGGCCCCGCCGGCCATGGCGGCCTCCGGCACAAGGTTGGGATCATTGAAGTTAGGCAATCCAAACGCACCCTTTGTGGACGCAGGCCAGAGCGCCCCGAAGCCAAAGGAGGTTCGGCCGCCCGGGCCGGTTCCGCCCGGAAAGTTGTTGAACAAATACTGAATGCCATCAGATTGAGTAAGGAAGCCAATAGCCGTAGACACATCGGTGGGTCGCTCCAGGCTCATCTCAAGATGCCATGGCGGCGGGTAGAGGTCCACCGGAAGCCCGCCTCCGACAAGTATCGAGCCAAAGGCCCCTGGAAAGGATGTGACCCGCAACCAACCAGGACGAGCATCCAAGGCTATTCCGGCTGCATCGGCTGCTATCCATGGACCGCTATCCACGTCGAACTCCGTGGACAGGAACGTGATATCTTGAGCAGAACCGTCCATGAACCATGCCATGCCTCCACAACACAGCAAACCAGCCAACATCAAACGCGCGGTCTTCTTGAACATTTTCGTACCCTCCATTTAATTAATGGACCTTTTGCACAGGTTAGAAGAGAGCCGCATTTTATTGCCTCCTTTCAAATTTTCCTGGAACCAACACCCAGGTGATGAGGCTTTGATCGGCATCGATGCTCCACCATCACAAGGATGGAGTTGTTTGAACCCAAATGAGCAACTAAACTTTAATCTTAAGCAGGGGTGAAATCCTTGTCAAGAAGGAAGCTCAGTTTTCCTCCCATGCCTGCCCTGATCGGCGTCACATTCCGGGAGCAGGGAAATCCCTTATAAAAAGCTTGCGGATTTCATCGAGAGATAGATCCCGGGCGCAAGCCGAAAAAACCGAGCTGGAGAAATCTTCCCGACACTGTCGTCATACGGCCAACTCGCTCATGGCCTGCCAAGCTAAGTGCTCCCTTTCGCAAATGAGAGTAAGGTTAGAGCGAGAGATTTTGACTACCTGCAAGGCGCGAGGCCGGAAGCGATACGGGACGGAGTATCGCTGAGGCCGAGCAACGCCGCAG
>JACQVS010000204.1 GCA_016209605.1 Planctomycetota bacterium | reverse complement strand
GGCTACCTCGCCCAGGCGGCCTGGCGCGTTTTCCCCTGGGCGTTCAAGGCTCTCGCGGCGCTCCTTCTGGCCGCCGGGGCGCTGCAGATCGCCGGCCTGGCGCCCGCGGCGCTCTCCTGGTTCGACCTCCGTCTGGAGGAGCCCCGCTTTCAGGCGGTGAAGGAGCTCTTCGAGAGCAAGGCCTTCGTCTGGAAGAGCGCCGTCCTCGCCGCCGCGGCGGCGGGGGGATTTTTCTGGGCGGCGAAAAAAATGCCGGCTCTTTATTCAAAGCGGCGCTGGCTCGAGGCGGTGGCCTGGTGCGCCGCCTGCGCCGCCCTGGTCTTCGCCGCCGCCTCGCTCCTTTCTGGCGATCTGAACCGGCTCAAGTCCTCCCGCGGTTTTGGCGAGAAGCTGGCGGCGGTGGCGCAAGGCCGGCCGGTGGCGATATACGGCACCTGGCGCTCCGGCATCATTTACTACTATGATGGGCCGATCAAGATCATCGCTGCCGCTGACCCCTCCGGCAAGACGCCGGATCCGGAAAAGCCCCTCGAGGACACCTTGCGCGCGGGCGAGGAAGTCTTCGTCGTCATGAGCGATTCGAGCCGCCGGCTCCTCGAGAGCGACTTCCCCAAGTTCAAGCTCCTCCTCCACGAGGCCGGCTCCGGCTACGCCGGCGCGCACCGCCTCTTCTGGATCCTCTCCAACCGGCCGCCTCAAGGGCCCACCACCCGGTGAGAAGCTCCGGCAATGCAGCGGTGCCGCCGGCGCCAGGAAAAACGGGCCAAAGCCCATCTAAAGACTCAGAAAGCCTCCTTGAACAGCCCGCTGTCCTGTGGTCGAAAATACGTATCTGTAAGTTTATTATGGAAAAAAACGGTGTTGTATGTTTCATAAGGACAGGAGCTGCGTGATGGCCGCAATCCCCCTTCCTCCAAAACCTGGACAGATCGTGCGAGTTCGCCAAAGGCAATACCTTGTCGAGGACGTTATGGATTCGGATCTATAGCAGGATGCTACCCTTGTTCGCCTCTCTTGCGTCGATGACGATTCCCAGGGGCAAGCTCTGGAACTGCTCTGGGAGAAGGAAGTCGATGCGGAGATCCTCACCGGCAGCAACTGGCAAGACCTCGCCGCGAAGGGCTTCGACCCTCCAAAGCTCTTCTCCGCCTATCTCCACACCTGGCGCTGGAACTGCGTCACGGCGACGGATCCAAAGCTTTTCAGGCCCCCTTCCGGGCGGGGATCAAGATTGACGCCTATCAGCTCGAGCCCCTTCGCAAAGCACTCCTCCTCCCCTGGGTCAACCTCTTCATCGCCGACGATGTCGGCATCGGGAAGACCATCGAGGCCGGTCTCATCGCCCGCGAGCTCCTCTTGCGCAAGAAAGCGCGGTACATCGTCGTATCCTGCCCGCCCAGCATGCTGTTTCAGTGGAAGGAGGAGCTGGAGGTTCGCTTCGGACTGACTTTCGAAATCCTCGACAAAACCTATGTCGCCCGCATCCGGCAGGAGCGCGGTTACGGCGTCAATCCCTGGAGCACCCACATCCACTTCCTCATCTCCCACCGCCTTCTGATCGATGAAGGCTATGGCGGGCCGCTCAGGGACTGGCTGGGGGAGCTGCATTCCGGCTCGCTTTTGATTCTCGACGAGGCCCACCACGCCGCTCCGGCGAGCGGATCGCGATACGCCATCGACTCTCAGTTCACCCGTGCGATCCGCGATCTCGCGCCGCGCTTCGAGCACCGCCTTTTTCTATCGGCCACGCCGCACAACGGCCACTCGAACAGCTTCTCAGCCCTTCTCGAGATTCTCGATCCGCAGCGGTTCTGCCGGGGCGTCCCGGTGAAAGGGAAGAAACTGCTCGAAGCCGTGATGGTGCGTCGCCTCAAGGACGACATCCGCGAGATCCAGGGCGGCTTCCCGAAACGCCAGGTCACCCAGTTGGACATCGATGGCCTGCCGCCGGAGGCGCCGGAGCTTGCCCTTTCAAGGCTGCTGGATGAGTACCGCGGGCTGCAGGAGAAGCGGCTGAGCGGGGAAACCAAGCGCCAGCGAGCCTCCGCAGGGCTCCTCATCTCCGGTCTCCAGCAGCGGCTCCTCTCCTCGATCGAGGCGTTTGCCCGAACTCTCGCCGTCCACCGGAGAACGGTGAAGCGGCACTGGGAAGAGCGCCTTGCCGGGAAGACAGTGGAGCGTATGGCGATGCGGCAGCTGGATCTTATCAAGGATGGCATTGGTAGCGATGACGACCGTGCCGGACTTTCCGAGGAGGATCTCCAGGCGGAGGAGGAAGCGCAAATCGAGGCGGCCTCGGCTTCCACGGTGGGATCAGCGATAGATCCAGCGGCCAGGGAGCTTTTCGATAAGGAGCAGCGGCTCCTTGATCGGATGGCCGGAATCGCCGAAGCCGCCCGCGGCCTTCCAGATGCGCGGATCCTGAAGCTCCTCGGCTGGATTCGCGAGAACATGTGCACGGCGCTTCCTGAACTCGGAAAAAGACCGCCCGCCGACCGGACTCCCGATTGGAACGACACCCGCCTCCTCATCTTCACGGAGTACGACGACACGAAGCGCTACCTCCGCCAGCAACTCGAGTCCGCCATCGAGGGCACCGGCCGGGCAGAGGAGCGGATCGATGTTTACCATGGTCCAACGCCGCCGGCCGAGCGCGAGGAGATCAAGCGCGCCTTCAACACCGAACCGTCCAGGCATCCCCTACGCATCCTCATTGCCACCGACGCGGCGCGGGAGGGGCTCAACCTGCAGGCATACTGCTGGAACCTCTTCCACTTCGACGTGCCCTGGAATCCGACCCGCCTGGAACAAAGAAACGGCCGCATCGACCGGAAGCTGCAACCCCGCCCGGAAGTCTTCTGCCGCTATTTCTTTTATCGCCAGCGCGCCGAGGACCGCGTCCTCAAGACGCTGGTTGAGAAAACCGAAAGGATCAAACGCGAGCTGGGGAGCGCGGCACAGGTCCTCGAGGCGCGGCTCGCTGAAACTTTGGCTCTTGGAATATGCCACTCCGAGGTGGATGCCAAGGTGAAGGAAATCGAAAACGCCGACCTCGATCCGGAATTGAAAAGCGCGAGCGCCGAGGAGCTCGAGGCGGCTCGTCAGCGCCAGGAAGAGCTGCGGGAGGAGATCGACCACCTCCGGAACGGGATCGAGGCTTCCAGACGATGGATTGGCTTTGAGGAGGATCCGTTCCGCTCGGCGATATCAGCTTCACTGGAACTTCTCTCCGCACTAGCGCTCAAATCCTCCTCAACCAGTGGGGAGACCGCCGCCGGCGGCCTCAAACGTTGGATATTTCCAGCCCTGGACCAGCGCCAGGGCGCCGATCCCACCTGGGCCGACACCATGGACACCTTGCGTTTTCCAAAAAAGCGCGAGGAGAAACCCTGGGAGTGGCGGCGCAAGGCCCCCATCCGCCCCGTGGTCTTCGACGAGCCCGAGACGGTGGATGAGAACGTCGTTCATCTCCACCTCGAGCACCGAGTGGTCCAGCGCCTTCTCGGCCGTTTCACCGCGCAAGGCTTTGTGCACCAGGACCTGTCGCGCGCTTGTCTGGCGCAGACCTCCGATGCGATTCCCCGCGTCGTCCTCCTGGGCCGGCTGTGCCTCTACGGTCCAGGCGCCGCCCGGCTGCATGAGGAACTCCTGGCGGTGAGCGCGCGCT
The DNA here is from genome assembly GCA_016209605.1 of Planctomycetota bacterium. GTDB lineage: Bacteria > Planctomycetota > UBA8108 > UBA8108 > JACQVS01 > JACQVS01. The sequence continues at coordinate 13,207 of JACQVS010000204.1, read as the reverse complement.
GGATCGAGCCCTCGCGGCGGAAGCAGGGCCTGGATCCTTACGGCCGGACCGCGGAGGCAAAGACGCTGGATCTCCTGGAGGAGGCGCTCCTCCCGAGCCGAGGCGGCAAGGTGCCCTCTGCGGTTGAGAAACAGCTCCAGGCCGCCGCTCGCCGGGATGTGGAGGACCTCCTCCCTTATCTCCAAGAGCGCGGCAGACTGGCCGCCGGAGAAGCCGGCCAGCGTCTTCTGGCGCGGGCCAGGGACGAGGCGAAATCGATGGAGGATATCCTCAAGGCTCAGAAGAAGCGCATCGCCGAGACGGCCGAGAAGTACGCCGAGGAAGGCCCGACCCTCTTGGATTTGATGAAGGTTCTGCCGACAGAAGAACAGCGCCAGCTCGAGTCCAACCGGCGCCACTGGAAGAAGCGCCTCGAGGCCATTGACAAGGAGCTGGCCACCGAGCCAGAGCGCATCCGGCGGTTTTACGAGGTGAAGGCCCAGAGGATTGAACCGGTGGGACTGGTTTACCTCTGGCCGGTGACGGGATAAACCAATTCCGAAAGACAAGGAGAATTATTCATGAGCATGTGGCTGTATCAAATCAACCAGAAGGTTTGGTCTCCGGAAAGGTTTCGACTGGAGATCTGGGAGGATGAGCGCTGGCAGTGGCCGGTGGGAAGGATCATCAATGCCGACGGCAGCCCGTTGCCAGGTGAGACAATCGTGTTCTTCTATGCGCCAAGCGGCGGCAAGGAGCCCGGATTTTATGGCTGGGCCGTTCTACTCGAATGGCTGGAGGATTACAAATATATGCTCTTCAGACCGGTCACGCCGACGAATCACTTGAAGATGCATCCCTGGTGGAACTCGAAAGCAATGAAGCTGGCCGAGGACATCCGCGGCAAGGTCAAGCAAGGAACGCTCTGGAATATTCCCGAGAAGTTCCATAAGGAGCTGAGAATTGGGATCACCTCCTGGGTTTCGGGCATGTCGCGAGAGATGAAAGGAAATTGAAGTGATGGATATCTGGAAAACCCAGCGGAACTGAAAAAACATGACCAGGGACCCGGAACTCAAGGCGCATCTGGAATGGCTCGGATATCTGCAGCCGGTCGGGCTGGTCGTGTCGCCGCCGGCCTTGCTGGATGCGCAGGCCCATATCGACCGCAACGTCGTTCCCGATCACGGGCGCTTTCTCGAGTGGGTCGAGACGGTGAGGCTCGTTCACTCGGTGGAAGTAAAGGTCGTCAAGGACTTGCCGGGCTTTCTTTGCGATGTCCTCAATTGGGAAGCGCGGGACCTTCATGGCGGGCCCGGCACCGGTCCCTTGCCATCGGACCTCGAGGTCGTCCTTCCCGAGTACGGCGAGACCCTGAGGCCGACCTATGCCGTTCCCCGCTTCGAGAAGGCCGAGGAGGCCAAGGGGAACGGCGGCGGCCGCTGGATTCTCCTCATCCAGGAGATCGAGACGGGAAGCGACCTCGACCTGCCGGCTGAAACGGATGAGCGGCGCTGGCCGGCCAGCCCCCAGGCCCGCTTCGAGCGCCTCTTGCGCGAGCTCGAGACGCCCATCGGCCTCCTCTCGAACGGCACCCACCTGCGGCTGGTATATGCTCCCCGCGGCGAGACCTCGGGGCACCTGACCTTTCCGGTCCAGGCCATGAGCGAGGTCGCCGGCCGGCCGGTCTTCGCGGGGCTCAAGCTCCTCCTCCACCAGGACCGGCTCTTCGTCGGGCCGGAAAACGAGCGCCTGCCGGGAATCCTCGAGGCGAGCCGCAAATACCAGAGCGTGGTGTCGACCCGCCTTGCCGGCCAGGTCCTCGAGGCCCTCTATGAAATATTGCGCGGTTTCCAGGCAGCCGATGAGCGCCGCGGCGGCTTGCTTCTCAACCGGGCGCTGCGCGAGGATCCGGATCACGTCTACGCCGGCGTCCTGACCGTGCTCCTGCGGCTCGTTTTTATTCTCTACGCCGAGGACCGCGGCCTCCTGCCTTCAGACCCGATTTACGCGAACAATTACTCGGTCACCGGCCTCTTTCAGCGCCTTCGGGCCGACGCCGGCCGATACCCGGATACCATGGATCAGCGGTACGGCGCCTGGGCCCAGCTCCTGGCGCTTTTCCGGCTCATCCACGATGGAGGTAGCCACCGATCGCTTCGGCTACCGCCGCGGCACGGCCATCTCTTCAACCCCGACCGCTATGGCTTTCTCGAGGGGCGGGCGGCGGGGGAGGCGCGCGTCCTCGGCGAGCGCATCGACCCGCCGGCGGTTCCGGAAGGGGTCATTTACCGTGTCCTCGAGAAGCTCCTCATCCTCGACGGCGAGCGCCTTTCCTACCGTACCCTCGATGTTGAGCAGATCGGTTTGGTCTACGAGATGCTGATGGGCTTTCATCTCGAGGTCGTGACGGGCCGTTCCATCGCCATCAAGCCGTCCAAGCCTCACGGCGCGCCGGCGGCTGTCAACCTTGAAGAACTGCTCGAGCAGAAGCCGGCGGAGCGGGCCGCCTGGCTCCGGGAGCGCGCCGAGCAGGAATTGAGCGGCGAGGCGCTCGAAAAATTTCAGGAGGCGCGAACGCCGGAGGATGCCGTCGCGTCGCTCGAGCGCAAGGTGGCCCGCGAGGCCACGCCGAGCATCATGCCGCCGGGAACCATGGTCCTCCAGCCGAGCGATGAGCGACGCCGATCGGGATCCCACTACACGCCCAGGTCCCTCACCGAGCCCATCGTCCGGACGACCCTGCGCCCGGTCCTCGACCGCCTCGGCGAGCGGCCGGCCCCAGAGGAGATCCTCGACCTCAAGGTTCTCGACCCCGCCATGGGATCGGGCGCCTTTCTGGTGGAAGCCTGCCGCCAGCTCGGCGACGAGCTGGTCAAGGCATGGCACGCCCATGGCCAGCTGCCCAGGATCCCTCCGGATGAGGACGAGGTCCTCCACGCCCGCAGGCTGGTGGCGCAGCGCTGCCTCTACGGCGTCGACAAGAACCCGCTCGCCACCGACCTTGCCAAGCTCTCCCTCTGGCTCGCCACCCTGGCCCGCGACCACCCCTTCACTTTTCTCGACCACGCCCTGCGCTCGGGCGATTCGCTCGTCGGCTTGACTCAGAGCCAGATTGCCGCCTTCCACTGGGAAAAAAAGGAGGAGCGCGATGCAATTCTTGAAATGTTTATCGAGGAACGAATCCGGAAGGCGATGGATCTGCGGGCGAAGATCCGCGAGGCCGGCGAGGAAGCTCCCGAGGAATCGCTGCGGATCATCCTGAAGGATGCCGACGACGCTCTCGATGACGTTCGCCTGATCGGCGACCTCGCCATCGCGGGTTTTTTTCTGGGCAAATCGTCGAGGGAGCGCGTGGAGCGTCTGGGGGGATTATTCACCAAAGTCCTGAGCTGGCTCTCCGGAAAAGGAGACGTGAAGGAGGAACTCAAGGGCTTGGCCGAGGAGATCCGCGAACTGGAGCTGCCGGTCACGCCGTTCCACTGGGAGATCGAGTTCCCGGAGGTGTTCGGGAGGGAAAATTCGGGATTCGATGCTATAGTGGGTAATCCGCCATTCCTTGGCGGAAAACGCATTAGCAAAGCCTTGGGTGACGTTTATCTTTCGGCACTTAGCATTGCGACACCCTCTACATCCAAGAATGTTGATCTATGCGGGTACTTTCACCTACGTTGCGGCATTTTGCTCCGAAAATCCGGTCGGTATGGTCTTATCTCAACGGAAAGAATTTTGATTGGCGATTCTAAAATTTACTGCCTTGATTGGCTCTCAACCTACGTTGGTACTTTCTATCGAGTTTCGAAGGGGATGCCTTGGCCGGGTGAAGCCAGCGTCTTTTACTGCGTCCTGCACTTCGTGTCAGGTTTCCCTTTGACAGAGAGCCCTAAGGAACAGGTAGAGATACATAAGCTCTCATCTAACGCGCGGCTCAGTTTTGTAGGCGCTGCGATTCAGGGAATGGGCTTTGTACTTGAGCCTGACGAGGAGTATTTGGCCGCTGAACCAGATTATTCAATCGTAATCCGTCCATTCTTGATTGCCAAGGATTTCAATGAAACACCAAGATCCTCTCCTCGGCGGTATATTGTGTTCTTTGCAGATATGACGCTCAAAGAGGCAGAGAAATTCCCAATCGCACTGAATATCGTTCGCAATCGCGTGAAACCGTACAGGGATACAGTGAAACGAGAGGCCCATCAAGTCTATTGGTGGCGCTATGGAGACTGGCGCCCCGGCCTTTTTACCAAGCTTCGCGAACAGTCGCGAACGATAGTGATTGGTATGACATCCAAGCACCTGGCATTCAATTTCGTTCCGGCGACATACGTCTTCGATCAGACTACGGCGGTCATAACATCAGAGTCATCTGCCTGTTTCGCAGTCTTGTCCAGCCGGCTGCACTTCATATGGGCCCTTCGCCAGGGCGCAGGCCTTGGATAAACCCCTCGGTATAATCCAAGCCGGTGCTTCGAAACATTCCCCTTTCCCGAGAGCTGGGAGACCAACCTAGCCCTTGAGGCCGCCGGCAAAGCCTACCATGAGTTCCGCGCCGCGCTCATGGTTAAGAACAACGAGGGCCTGACGAAAACTTACAACCGCTTCCACGATCCGGACGAGGATTCCTCCGATATCCGGAAGCTCCGCGAGCTTCACGACGCCATGGACCGCGCCGTCCTCGATGCCTATGGCTGGAGCGACCTCCGGTCCGCTTGCACCTTCCTTCTCGATTACGAGGAGGATGAAGAGGAAGAGAGCGGCCGCGCCCGCAAGCGGAAGAAGCCCTGGCGCTGCCGCTGGCCGGATGAGGCCCGCGATGAGGTGCTCGGGCGGCTTCTCGCCCTCAACCAGGAGCGCGCCGAGAAGGAGCGCCTGAGCGGGGCGGCCGCGGCGGCGAAGGAGGAGAAAGAGGCGAAATCCGCGCCGCGGCGGGGTCGCCGGGGCCGCAAGCCCGATCCTCGGGTTGGAGACCTCTTCGAGGGAGTCGGCAACGGATGAGAGAATCAAGGAGTTGATGCCATGCAGCCAAAGGAGGTGAGAAAACGTCTCGTCGAGGCACTCGATCTCGACCTGGTAGGGCCGGGCAAAGGCTCGGCTCTTGAGAGCGAAGTCGTGACACAGTCCCCTTCCCGGTGGTACATCACCGGGTTCCTCATGCCCCTTGAGGCCGAGGCAGCCAATGATGAGAAAGAAATGGCCGAGGAGGGCATCGATCAATTGCGAGAAGCCGGCGGCATTGATGATGCCGTCCCGCCTGAGCCGGCGGCGGCGCGGCGCGGCCGCTTCCCCTCCTCCATGGGCCTGAGCGTCCTGGTCGGGCCGGAGACCCGCCGGCTCGAGGTCACGGCGCGCTGGGGGGACTACCTACCGGAGAAGGCCGAGACGGGCGATCCCGCCGGGATCGGAGCGCCGGCGGCATGGCGGCGGGCGCAGCGGGAGGCCACATTGGCCCTTGATGTGCCAAGCACCGGGGGAAATATTCAAGATCGGGAGATTCCGGACACCGGCGGCCTCCGCCTGGCCATCTCCGCACGAAATGTGGGGAATGCCGGCGGGGGCGATGGCGGCATGCCGGCGGGGACGCGGGCGGTCTCTGTCTTTCTCGTCAACGGCCGGCGCCCGGCGCCCGACCTCCTTCGAGACCAGGCCTTCATCTTCCAGGCCGAGCTGGAACTGGCCTGCGCCGACGGCTTCATCCCCCGCTCCGATCCGCGCGGTCTCGGAAGTGCTGATTGGGATGAGCGGGTGGCCGATCTTCACTATCGCGACACCGGGGAGTTCGCTTCCGGGCACAATGTCGCGGCGCGCTTCTTGGTGGAGCCGGATGGCCGCTGTCTCCGCATCCAGTCGACCTGGATCCCCAGAGCCGAGGTCGAGCGCGTGGCTCCGGAGGAGGTTCCCGGCGTGGAGCTTTCCATGGAATCCCTTGGCCAGATCTCGAGCGCTGGGGAGGCCAGGGAAAAGCTCGAGTCGCTCGCCGGCGCGTATCGCGCCTGGATCGAATCGCAGAAGAGGGTTGTTCCGGCCGCGCCGAAGCGCCGCGCCGAGACCGGCGCAGAGCTAATCCGCCGCGCCGAGGTGGCCGCTGCCCGCATCGCCGATGGCATCGCCCTCCTGGAAGACCCGCTGGTCCTCGAGGCCTTCCGCATCGCCAACCGCGCCATGGGGCGCGCCGCGCGCCAGCGCATCTCGAGACTCCTGGGGGAGAGCCCCGCGGAGGTCGAGCCGCCGCGCTGGCTGACTTTCCAGCTCGCCTTCATCCTCATGAACCTCCGTGGCCTCGCCGAGCCGGTGCATCGCGACCGGGAAATCGTCGACCTCCTCTTCTTCCCCACCGGAGGAGGCAAGACCGAGGCCTATCTGGGGCTCGCGGCCTTTGCCATCGTCCTCAGGAGGCTCCGCCACGATGGCATCCTGTCCGCGGGCGTCAGCGTCCTCATGCGATACACCTTGAGGCTCCTGACCCTCGACCAGCTCTCCCGCGCCGCGGCGCTCATCTGCGCCCTCGAGCTCGAGCGCGAACGCGATCCCGCCAGGCTCGGGCACTGGCCCTTCGAGATCGGCCTCTGGGTCGGCCTCGCGTCGACGCCCAACCGCATGGGCAGGAAAGGTGACAATGACCAGCGCTCGGCGCGGGCGAAGACCATCGCCTTCCTGAATGACAGCCGCAAGCCGGCGCCGATCCCGCTTGAGGAATGCCCGTGGTGCGGCAAGAAATTTTCGCAGAATTCCTTCCGCCTCGCCCCCAACCCGGATGAGCCGGCCGATCTGCGCGTCCACTGCGTCGATCGGCGTTGCGAGTTCAGCGGCGAACGCCCGCTCCCCATCCTCGGGGTCGATGAGCCGATTTACCGTCGGCTGCCGTGCTTTCTCATCGCCACCGTCGACAAGTTCGCGGCCATGCCATGGACCGGCGAGGTCGGCTCCTTCTTCGGGCGCGCCGAGCGCCACGACCGGGAAGGCTTTTACGGCCCCAGCCAGCCCGGCCAGGGGCGGCCGATCCCGGGACGGCTCCCGCCGCCCGACCTGGTCATCCAGGACGAGCTGCATCTGATTTCAGGCCCCATGGGGACCCTGGTGGGCCTCTACGAGACGGCTCTCGATGAACTCTGCTGCCGGGAGGTGGACGGCAAGAAAATCCGCCCCAAGGTGGTTGCTTCCACCGCGACCGTGCGCCGCGCCGAGAACCAGGTGCGGGCCCTCTTCGGGCGTCGCGTCGTCGACATCTTTCCTCCGCCGGGCCCCGACCGGCGGAACTCCTTCTTCGCGCGGATTCAGCCGCCGGATGAATCGAACGCCCGCCTCTACGCGGGCATCGCCGCTCAGGGACGCAGCCCGAAGGTCATACTCCTGAGGACCTATCTGGCGCTCCTGGGCGCCGCTCAGAAGACCTATCTTGAAGCGGGGGGAAAGCGGAACAAGGACAATCCGGCCGATCCCTACATGACGCTCCTCGGGTATTTCAACAGCCTACGGGAGCTCGGCGGCAGCCGGCGCATCGTCGAGGATGAGGTGGCTACCCGTCTGGCCGGATACGGACGGCGACGCCGCGCCGGCGAGGAGGCGGGGCTTTTCGCCGACAGAAAGATCCTCTTCGATGTCATCGAGCTGACCTCTCGTGTCAGCACCGACCGGGTGGCGGATGCCAAGCGGCGCCTGGCCTGCCCTTTTCATGAGGACGACCGTGTTGACGTGGCTCTCGCCACCAACATGATCTCTGTCGGGCTCGATATCCAGCGCCTCGGCCTCATGGCGGTCTTCGGCCAGCCAAAGACGAGCGCCGAGTACATCCAGGCGACGAGCCGCGTCGGGCGCGACCCCGAGCGGCCGGGCCTCGTCCTGACTCTCCTCAACATCCACAAGCCCAGGGACCGCTCCCATTACGAGCGCTTCGAGATGTATCACCGCACCTTTTACCGCAGCGTCGAGGCGACGAGCGTGACCCCCTTCTCGCCGCGGGCCCTCGACCACGGTCTCGCTGGAACGCTCGTGGCCCTCGTGCGCCACGGCCACGCGCCGATGACGCCGGCCGCCGAGGCGGGGGCGATCCTCGAGGAACGAGGACGCCTCGACTTCGCGGCCCGCAGCCTCGCCGACCGCGGCCGGGCTCATGCTGACCTGAGCGAGGAGGAGGCGGAAAAGCTCGAGCGGCGGCTCAAGGACCGCGCCCGGGATCTCCTCGATGAGTGGAGCCAGATCGCCGAGGAATACCGGCAGGCTGGAGTGAGGCTCCAGTACGGAACCGAGGTCAGCCCAGCGCGACGGCTCCTCTATGAGTTCCTCAATCCGGAACTTGCGGATCTTCCCCTCCGCCACCGCAAGTTCTGCGCCAACCGCTCGATGCGCGACATCGAGCCCAACGTCAACCTCTGGGCCCGCACCCTGGATGGCTATGAGATCGAGGAGGATGAAGAATCATGAGCCCGCGACCCGGATCCCGCCCCCATGGACAGGCCCGCCAGAGCCAGATCGTCACCACCTTCGGTCCGGGATCGATGCTCGAACTCCCGAACCATTCGGTGCTCGTGGGCGGTCTCGAGTTCTGGAAGAGCAGCGAGAAGGAAATCCATGAGTCCCGGCTGGTCGGGAAGCTGAGGCGGCTTCTTGAGGTGGCGGCCTTGAAGCTTTATCCGCCGCCCCGCGACCACGAGGATCCCACGTTGCCGCCGACGGGGATCACCGTCTGGAAGTTCCCGGAATGGTTCATCACCCAGGAGGTCGAGACTGAAGGCGGAAGGCAGGCAACGCGGCTCCGCCGGCTGGTTCACCGGAGAGCCTTGACCAAGGGGAAATTCATCGATGAGGGGAAGAAGCGAATAACCGTCGTTCCCGTGCGCTTCGTCCGCGCCTGCCGCCGCGGGCACATTGGCGATATCGACTGGCGCGCCTTCATCCACCGCGGGCAAGCCAACTGTCATCGGGACCTCTGGATCGAGGAGAGGGGGACAAGCGGCGACCTCTCGGAGGTCTCCTTGCGTTGCGATTGCGGAGAGCGACGGGACTTGGTTGAAGCCGCCATGATCGAGAGCAGGGCTCTCGGCAGTTGCGACGGCAACCGGCCGTGGCTGGGAGCCAATGCGCGGGAGGCTTGCGGGGAGCCCAGCCGGCTTCTCGTCCGCACCGCGAGCAACGCCTACTTTCCGCAGCTCTTGGGCGTCATCTCGCTTCCAGACCGCGGCGATGACTTGAGCCGCATCCTGGACCACTACTGGACGCAATACCTCCAGTATGTTGAGAACGCGGAAGGGCTTCGCCTCTTGTGCCAGTCGATCCCGCCGCTCCGTCAAGCCCTCGAGCGCTTCGCTACCGAGGATGTCCTTCGTGAGATCCTCGCCCGCAAGGGCGGGGGGGCGCAAGGACCCGAGAAGTTGGTCAAGCAGGCGGAGATCGAGACCCTGGTAGCGAGCGAGGAGGAAATCGGGGAAGACAGGCCGGAAGGCGACTTTTATGCCCGGGCACTGCCGAGGCAGGCGTGGGATGAGACCTGGATGGCACCCGTCGAGCGCGTCGTTCTGGTGCACCGCCTGCGAGAGGTGACCGCCCAGGTCGGATTCACGCGTTTTGAGGCTCTGGCCCCCGATATTGAGGGGGAGCTGGAGATGGGCGTGCGCCGGGCGGCCCTCGCCCGGGAGGTCACCTGGCTGCCGGCGATCGAGAACCGCGGCGAAGGGATTTTCATCCACATTCGCAAGGAGGCGGTGGAACGGTGGGCCCGCCGGCCCGCCGTGGAGGAGAGGGGGCGGGCGCTCCTGCGCGGCTTCGATGCCTGGAAGGACGAACTCCACGTCCATAACCGGGAGTTTCCCGGCCTGCCTTTCATCTTCCTCCACTCCCTCTCCCATCTCCTCCTCACTGCGGTGGCTCTCGAGTGCGGTTATCCGGCGAGCGCCATCCGAGAGCGCGTCTACGCCGGGCAGGGCGGCTACGGCATCCTTCTCTACACGGCCTCACCCGATTCCGAGGGCACTCTCGGCGGTCTGGTCCAGGCCGGACGGCGGCTCCGCGAACACTTCCGCTCCGCCCTCGAGATGGGACGGCTGTGCTCGAACGACCCGGTCTGCGCCCAGCACCGTCCGGACAGCCCGCACGAGCACCGCTTTCTGAGCGGCGCTGCCTGTCACGGCTGCCTCCTCATCGCGGAGACCTCTTGCGAGCAGTATAACGGTTTCCTGGATCGGGCGCTGGTGGTGCCGACGGTGGATCTCCATGAAGCGGCGTTCTTCAAGGACCTCCTTCCATGAACAATGCCACCAGGACCTTTCTCGAGCTTTCGCAACAGGATCTCCGGGTCATCGCTGAAGAGATCCGAGGCCGGCGCCTGGGGCCTCCCTATGCGCCGGCCTCGCTGGGCCGATACCTGGGCGTCGAACGGGCCAAAGCGGCTGCCGGGGCGATGCAAATGCTGCACGATGAAGGGCTGAAACCGGAGCATCTGGCCTTGCTTCTCGGGACGATCGCCGAGGAACGTTCCCGCCAGCCGGAGTTCTCCGACACCGTGGAACTCGTCGCCACCGGCCCCGAGGCGCCAGGGATGGCGATCCGGGACACGGCCGTCGTCGTCCGCGAGCTCTTTTCTCAGGCGCGCGCGCGCGTCATTGTAGCCGGGTACGCGGTTTTCCAGGGGAAGGAAATCTTCCGGGAGCTTGGCAAGCGGATGGATGAAGTCCCGGACCTCCAGGTCGATATGTTCCTCGCTGTCAAGCGCGGCAAGGAGACCTCGCTGGAATCGGAAATCCTCCAGCGCTTCGCCAGGGATTTCAGCAGCCGGCAGTGGCCGGGCCCGCGGCTGCCCCGTTTGTACTACGATCCCCGTTCCCTGGAGAAGGACCCCGCCAAGCGGGCAAGCCTGCACGCCAAGTGCATCGTCGCCGATAGCCGGTGCGCCTTCGTCTCCTCCGCCAACTTCACTGCGGCCGCTCAGGCCAGGAACATCGAGGTGGGCATCCTTATTCGGGATGCCGGCCTCGCCTCAAAGCTGGCGGAGCACTTCGAATCGCTCGTTGTGAGAAAAATCGTGGCTCGAGTGCCCGGCCTGGGTGGTGAAGCTTGAAGGCCGGTTCCTTCAAGAAGGACGGCGGCGAAATATCGAAACAAACCATTTCCAGGCGGACAAAAGGAATCCGGGCAACTTCGTCGTTCCTTGTGAAGCATCGGGATGCATCGTGGCAGTTACGGACTCCGCACTTGATTGGGTAGAGGGTAGCGTTGGTGGAGCCATGGCCTCGTCGGCCCATTTTTTCCAGGTCTTATTGTTCGTCGCGTTAAAAAACCGTAACCACTCTCTATCGTTATTCCGAAGTCGACCCATGAAGAAGTCTTTCATTTCCTGTCTGCTGACTTCATGTGTTCGGTTGTCAAGAGAGCCGAAAAGGCGGCTCGCAAAAGACACGAGCTCTCCTTCATTCTCAAATCGAAGCTCCCGGTGCCTTTCTTTGGCGAAGGAAAAGTACGGATTATTGCCTGGCGTTGGAACGGGATCCCTGTCATGAAGGCCCGTAAAATCAAAAGCCGGCCCTCCCTGTGGATTCAGTTCGGCGCCGGCGTAATGCTCGGTTCGGATCCGGATAACCTCGTGAAGGCCGACTTCATATGTGGAGAGCTTCAAGTCGGGCTGCCCATCTGGGTAGAACTCTACTTTGACGAATAACGAGAGACCCTCTTCCGCTGACGTTCTTCTTCGGGCGATTCGAAGCAGCATCTGCCCTCAGCTTGGAAGGACATCTTCAAGCACTTCCCGCACCGCCTCTTTTACACCTGGGCTGCGGTCCAGGCGCTCTACTTCTTTTAATCTCTCTATCACCCTCTGAGATAAATGATTGGAGAGCCCGTAAACGGCTCCCTCGCGAACGACCGGCGACATGTGTTCCAGGAGTCGGAGCAGGACAGGAACTGCAATTTCTTTGTCCTGGATGGTGCCAGCTGCCTCTGCCGCGAAAGTCAGGTCGTTCGGTTCGAGGATTTCAGCGCTGATCAATTGAATCAATTTTGTCGGATCATTTTTTGCAAAAATATAAAAATCCTTTTCCGTGATGACCGCGTATTTATTTGTTGAGGCCGATGAATCAATAGATTTAGAGCGGGCCAAGGATTTTTCCAAGAAATCCTCGATCTTTTGAGCGCTCGGCGAGCTTTTAGCAGAATGAATCTGATCAACCAATGCTGCCATGGCTATCCTTTCCTTCAGGCTTGACAGGATCGAATAATTGAACGGTTTGAGGGGTTAAACTTTCGAAGAAGATGCGGTTTTTAATTGCACGCAACTCTTCTAGGGTCTTCCAGATCTGGTCAGAACCGGGGTCCAGCGAAACCATTCTGAAGACATCGATGTCAAAAAGTAGGGATACGGACTTTGAGCCGTCGCCCGATTCTGGCTTCTGGTTGATAATGGCTTTTGTATTCTGATCGGAAAATGTAATGACCAACCGCAGGAAGTAATCGCTGAGGGGGAATCCCAGGCTGGCGGCGAGTTCCGGGCGCGTCACGAACCAATCCCCGAGCTCATTTACGGGCATCGCCAAGGGGATTCGGTTTATAAACCGAGTAGCTAGTCTTACGACCTTCAGCACCCCGGCGATTTCGCAAAATACCCTCCAATAGCGCTTTGATTCCTCGATAAGATGATTCCATTTTATGTAAGGCTTGAGCCTGCTGAAAGTGAACCCATCAAGGCGGGCCTGAATCACCTGAATACCATCAGCGGAATCGAATCGATGTCCTTTTGGGCCTCCAGTGGGTTCTTTTGCCTGGGGGGGTGACTCCGCCGATCCAAGTTGAATCTCCTGGTGCCACTCAGCCACCAAATTCTTCTTGGGATAAGTATCTCGGATTCTCTCGTGGATTGAGGCCAGGGTTTTGAGGTCGACAGCCTCCGGGAGTTCAGATCGGATATCGATCAGAGCTTCAACGATCGGAGCTTTGTTCAGATGGGGCCAATGGCTCGACACGGTCTTCTTCTCCGCAGGCTGACTGCAACGGTTTCAATGCATTTTTCTCCCCGGTGATTATCTCATGGGAAGTTGCCGAGCGCAATCGATCCATCAGTCAAATATTTTCCGAATATAGCTCCTCCATCCAAACGGCGGTTAAGAATGGCTACCTCGCCCAGGCGGCCTGGCGCGTTTTCCCCTGGGCGTTCAAGGCTCTCGCGGCGCTCCTTCTGGCCGCCGGGGCGCTGCAGATCGCCGGCCTGGCGCCCGCGGCGCTCTCCTGGTTCGACCTCCGTCTGGAGGAG
>JACQVS010000202.1 GCA_016209605.1 Planctomycetota bacterium | reverse complement strand
GTTGTGGTCCGAGTCCTAGCAATGTACTTGACGCAGGTCTCGTAGCTGTCGAGGGGACGGCCTTGCCAGTTCTTGCTGATCTCGCTGAACAGTCGGTGTTCGATGGGGTTCCATTTGGAGGTGCCTGGTGGATAATGAATGACGGTGTTGCGATTATACTTTCCCAGGTTTCAGGCTTCGGATAGAATTCATGATACTGCCATGATCGATCTCTACCGGGAAATCGTCTGCATCATTGAAAAGGGCGAGCGCGCGGCGCTGGCCACCGTGGTGGGATCCACCGGATCCACGCCGGGGAAGGAATCGGCCAAGATGCTCATCCGCGCCGATGGCACCTCCTTCGGCTCGATCGGCGGCGGCTGCACCGAAGCCGAGGTTTGGGCCCTGGCCCGCCAGGTGATGGAAACGGAGCAGCCCATCCGCCAGAGCTTCAAGCTGACGCCCAAGGCGGCTGAAGAGGAGGGGCTGGCCTGCGGCGGCATCGTCGAGATCTTCATCGAGCCCATCGGCAGCCCCATGGTCACCATCTTCGGCGCCGGCCACATCGCCCGCTCGGTGGTCAAGATCGCGTCCATAGTGGGACTCAACACCACGGTCGTGGACGACCGCGAAAAGTTCGCCAGCCGCGAGCACTTCCCCGAGGCGACAGCCATCGTGGTCTCCAGCTTCACGGACGCTTTCGAGAAGCTCAACATCAGCGACAACGGCTCCATCGTCATCGTCACCCGCGGGCATCGCTATGACCAGTACGTGCTTGCCCAGGCTATCCAGACCCGCGCCTCTTACATCGGGCTCATCGGCAGCAAGGCCAAGATCACCCGCATCTTCCGCCAGCTGGTGCGCGAGGGGGCCGATCCGGAGAAGTTGAGGACCGTCAAGGCCCCCATCGGGCTCGACCTCGGCTGCCGCACGCCGGAGGAGATCGCCGTCAGCATCGTCGCCCAGCTCATCGCCCATCGCCGCCGCGCCTACATCAAGGGGACCGATCCGGAACGGCTGCTGTGCCGCGACTCGAACGGCCGCGACTCGAATGAGATTGAAATCCCGCTCCCCGGCGAGGGCGAACCGCTCGAACCGGCGGAGCCGCGGCAAGTTGACGCCGGTACGAAGTGATCAAGGGATTCGCAAGGCTTCCGGTTCTTTGAAGGGATTCTTGACCACCACCCCGCCGTAGTTTTGACCCGCGTTGAGGTCCTCCGACCACAAAACTGTGGCCTCAAGCTCCTTGGCGGCATGGATGATCATCGCGTCCCAAAAGGCGATGTCATAACGCTCGCCGATTTTCAATGCCTCGATGACATCATAAGGTTGGGGGCAGAAGACCATCCAATCCGACAAATCCTCGATGATCTCTTCAAGCTGCTTCAGCGGGATGGCTGGTTTGGCCTTGAGCTTTGCCGTGACGGCAAATTCCTGGAGGACCTGAATGCTCAACGCCCCTTTCTCTTCCTCTTCAAGCCGCCCAATCAAGGACTTGGCTTTTTCTCGCCGCTCCCCAGCCGTGCGGTCATGAGCGTAATAGAGGATGTTGGTATCGATGAACTCCAGCTCAGCGTTCATGAAGTTCTGCCCTCGTCAAGGAAAGCTTTCCCATGCTCCCAAGGTCCAAGCCCTTTTTCAAGCGATCGCGGAATCGTTTACGCCGGGCTCGGAAGGCCGCATCCTGAGCGACGGTTCTGCGGACGAATTCGGCAAACAGCTCCGAAACCGACAGGTCACGGGAGGCCGCCAGCATGCGAACCGTCTCGAGCAGTTTTTTTTCCAGCCGCAGGGTGATGTTCTGTAAGGTCATGGCGCGTGCTCCGTAGTTTAATCCCACCAGCTCGTATATATTAGTGTAACACGATTACACGAAATTTCCATAAAACGCTTGGAAGCGCGCCTCGATTAAAAATTTGATTCGGAGTGACCTCAGGAGGCATTCAACGCCCGGTCCATGCGCTCGATGGCCTCGTCGACCTCCTGCGGCGACTTGACGCCGATCACCACCGCATCGAGGAAGGGGGCCTTCATGGCGAACTGGACCGACTGCTCGCGCTCCTCCGGCTTGGTGAAGTCGCCGTTGCCGATGATCTTCATGCCGATCACTCCCTTGCCGGCGGCGTGAATGCGTTTGAGCTGGTCGATGGCCTCACTCTTGTTGCCGCCCTCGCTCCAGGCCCCTTTTTCGCCATCCATGTGAAGGCCGCGGTGATTGCACCGCGCCAGGTCGACGTCAACCCATTTGCAGTCGGCGACCTCTTGCAGGGCCGGCAGGCCGTGGCAGGAGACGCCGTGGGCGCGGACGATGCCTTTTTCCTTGGCCGCCGAAAGGCCATCGCGCATCGATTCCAGAGTCGCCGGCCAGCCCTTCTTGGTGGCGCAGTGGATGAGCACATGGTCGAGATACTCGATCCCCAGTTCTTTGCGGAAACGGTCCAGCACCTCGGCGATGCTCTTGGGGATGAAGGGCTCCCACATGATCTTCGACTGGATGACCAGCTCCTCGCGCGGCAGCCCCTTGATCGCCTCCCGGACCATCTCGTGGATCTTGTACATGTCGGCAGTGTCGATGAAGCGGATGCCGCGGTCATAGGCGTGGCGGACCAGCCGGTTGAAGCCCTCCTGCCCGAGATCGCGCTGCACCTTGCCGCCGTTCGAGCCCGTGCCGATGCCCAGTCGGGTGACGGTGATCTTGGAGTTCCCCAGGGTGACCTTGTCGACGGCGGAGCGCTTGGCTTTTTCCTTCTTGCCGTTCTCCTCGCCGCCGAGGATGGGCAGCCCGAGCGAAACGGCCGCCGTTCCCGCCACGGTCCGCGCCACGAACTCACGCCGGCTGATGGGGTGGTGATGTTTCCAGTAAGAGCAGTGTGCCATGGTTATCGTCTCCCTCCGGAAATTATAATGATTCGACTCGCCTCCGGTCAACTTCTGTAAATATTATGGCGGAGGGCGAGCTGTTTTGAAAGCCCCATCTTGACGCATCATGGCTCTTTGCCAAAGGCCAGGAGGTGGGTGGCGGTGCGGAAGTACAAGCGCCCCTCGAGGACGCCGGGCGAGGCCAGGACCGGTTCGCCAAGTTCGTTGACGGCGAGGATTTCACCGGAGCCATCGTCCTTCATCACCGTGACCGCGCCGTCTTCGCTGGTGAAATAGATCTTGCCGTCGGCGGCGAGGGGCGAGGCGGAGAACCTTCCCCCCAGGCGCTTCTGCCAGCGGGTGGAGCCGGTTTGCGCGTCCAGGCAGGTGGCGAATCCGAAGTCGTTGATCAAGGTGAGGTTGCCGTTCACCAGCACCGGCGAGGGGACGTGCGGGCCGCCGCGGCTGACGCTCCAGAGGAGATGGGTGGCGGTGACATCGCCGGCGCCCCCCGGCCGGACCGCCAGCGTCGGGCCGTTGCGGCCGCTGGTGGCGAAAATGAGGCCGCCGCCGCAGACCATGGTCGGAATCACCTCGTCGGTCGGCCCGCCGCAGCGCCACAGCTCCTTGCCGGTGGCCGGATCGTAAGCCGTCAGCCGGCGGTTGCTGCCGTGGATCAGCTCATCGCGGCCGCCGGCGCGCAGCACCACCGGCGTGCACCAGCCGAGGATGGGCTCGCGCTCGACCCTCCAGCGCTCCGCGCCGGTGCGCTTGTCGAGAGCCACCGACACCGACTTGCGGATGTTCTGGTCCTGGAAGAGGATGACCAGATCCCGGTAAAGGACCGGAGAGGCAGCGGTGCCGTGCAGGCCGCCGAAGGGGTCGATGGGCCGATGCCAGAGAACGCCGCCGCCGGGATGGAAGGCCACCAGCCCGGCGCTGCCGAAGAAGGCGATGACCCTCTCGCCATCGGTCGCCGGTGTGGCCGAAGCGTAGCCGTTCTTGTCGCGCACTTGCGGCTCCGGCGGCGCGGCGGGGGCGTCTTTCACCCACAGGATCTTCCCCTCCTCCCTTTCCAGGCAGATCAGCGACCGCCGCCGGCCCGCTTCAAAAGCGGCGGTCAGGTAAATGCGCTCATCCCAGATGATGGGGGACGAGTTGCCGCTGCCGGGGAGGGGCGTTTTCCAGATCAAGCCCCGCGGTTTTCCATCCTTTACAGCGCCGCCGCCGAAGACCGCGGGCAAGCCCCGCGCCGCCGAGGTCCCCTGGCCGCTGGGCCCGCGCCAGCGCGGCCAGTTCTTCTCCGCGTCTTCACAAGGTGGAACGAGCGCCACGGCGACGGCCGGCGGCGCCGCGCTTTCCACCGGCGGCGCCTCCGGAGCGAAGCGGTCCGGCTGGGCCCCCCGGTCGAAAGGGGCCTCGAGGTTGCGCCGGCGATACTCGGCGCGGATCGTCTCCAGGAAGTTGGCCTCGATTTTCTTCCGCCGCTCCCAGGCGGCCCGCAGCTCGGCATCGGCTCGGATCGCCGGCTCGCCGCCGTGCCGCTCGAAAAAAGGCCCAGCGCCGTCGGGAACATCGACGCGCTGCCACTCGTAGCTCAAGTCGTTGGGGATGAGGGGCCGGAGGGATTGGGCATACTCCGGAGAGGCGGCATCTTTTTCAAGGAGAGCCATCTCCGGGCTGAGGGGATAGCGCTCGGCCGCGGCGCAGCCGGCCAAAAAAAACCCAGTGGCCGCCGCCAATTTTTTTAAAAACTGGTGACGGCCACCGGTCTTTCTACAAGGTGAGCAAGTATTCGATGAGATCATTCAGCTCGTCTTCCGAAAGCCGGTCCGCCTCGCCGTGGCGGCCCTCGGGATTGTGCTCCTTGAAAAGGCTGCGCAAATCCTTGGCCCGGCCATCGTGGAGGTAGGGCGCGGTGCGGAACAGCTCGAGCAGCTTGGCCGTGTAAAACTGCGTCCCGCCGACCTCGTCCTCGCCGGCGGAGCCGATGTCGTGCGGCTTGAGGTCGGTTCGGATGGGGCCGTTGTGGCAGCGCGCGCACTTCCCCTTCCCCTCGAAGATGGCCTGGCCCCGCCGCGCCGCCTCGCCGAGCTCGCCGTCCGGTCCCAGGAAAGGGCTCGGCTCGGGGGCCAGCGACTTCAAGTAAGCCATCGCCGCCTGCACCCGCTCCGGCGCCGGCTCCGTGTGCAGGAACCGGAATCCCGCCTCCACGGAGGATTGAAAGTCGGGACGGACGCCGCGCGCCGTGGTCGGGGCGACGAGATAGCTCAGCAGCAGGGAGCGGGTTTTTTGCGGCGTGCCCAGGCCGTCGTTGAGGAGATCCCAGTGCAGGCCATCGTTCCGGCCGTTGTCGGGATGGCATGTCGAGCAGCTCAGCCAGTGCTGGAAGGCGATGGTGGCGTCGTGAAACAAGATTTCGCCCCGGCGGGCCAGATCCGCCGGCGGCTGCGGCCCGAGAGGCGTCGAGCGCAGATAGACCTCGCTCTCGGCATCGAAAAACGCCACCTCGCCGGAGTGATAGCAGGCCACCGCCAGGAGCTTGCCGTCCGGGGAGAGCGCCGCGCCGCGCGGGCCTTTCCCTGGAACGGGCAGGCGGCGCAGCACTCCCGCCTGCCCCAGGGCTTGAAGGTCATCCACCAGCCGCAGGCGGGCCGAAGGTTCCTGGCGGATCTGCTCCCGGAGGGCCGCGGTCTCGGCCGCGCGCTTCGCTCCAGAGGTCACGGCGCCGGAGCCCTCCCCCGCCATCAGGCGGTGCAGCTCGCCGAGGTCGAGAACCGCCAGCTCATGCACCCCGCGCAAGGTGATCCAGAGCTTCCTCCCATCGCGGGAGAGGGCGAGGCCCCAGGGATCGGCGGCCCCCCTCTCCAGGCTGTCGAGAAGCGCCGTGGCATACAGCTTCCTCTCCTGGAGGTCGATGATGCTCAAGGCGTTGGTGCTGACCCAGCCGCGCTCGAGCTGCGAAGTCGGGACGTTGACCCGCCCGACGGTGTGGGCGGCGTAAGCCCAGCGGCCATCCGGCGAGACCTTCACGGCGCGCACGGAAGTGGAGCCCGGCGGCAGGAGAACGTTATGCACGGAGAACGATCGGCCGCTCAGCGCGATCAAGCTGATCGCCGCGGCGTGCTCCGGCGACCGGGCCGAGCCGGCAGGAAGCAGGTTGCCGGCAACGGCCATGGAGCCATCGGGCGCCACCGCCAGGAAGAAGGGCTCGCGGGGCACGGCGACTCGGGCCGTTTCGGCGCCGGTCTCGAGATCCACTATCGAGACATCGTGGCGAATAGTATTGGCGACAAGGAGCAATTTTTTTTGCGGCACGACCGCCAGCCCCGACGGCTGCCGGCCGACCTTCAACCGGCGGACGACTTCCCCGCTGGCGAGATCGATCTCCGCCACCGTTCCGCTGCCGTACTCCGCGGCGAAGAGCCGCCTGCCATCGCCGCTCAGCGCCAGGCCGGCGGGCTCGCCCTCGAGCGCCACCTCCCGGATCGGCGGGTGGGCGGCCCTGGCATCGATGAAAACCACCTTGCCGGCGGTGCGGTCCGACGCCAGGACCAGCCCGCCGTCCGGAGAAAACACCACGTCAAAAGGGGAACGATAAACTCCGGAAGGTTTTTCGCCCGCCATGACGGCGCCCGCGCCTGCCAGGCAGATCCACAGGCGGATCCACAGGCGGATCCATCGACAAGACCGCGGGCAGATCCCGAAATTTGAGAAGAGATGTTCCTTCAAGGGCGACAGACTCATGTGCCAATCATCGATGGTGGAGGCCAGCCGGCGAAATGTCGAGCCTGTATTTTACAAGAAAACCAGGGACAGACACTAGTTTTCCCAGGCCAGGACTTGATTCATCTCTTGCTTCCGGGCGCTTGGCGCGGGTAAATTGCGTTAACGGATCCATTCTGATAATGTGAATCGCTTTTCAAGGCCAACAAGATTACCTAATTCCGAAGGAGGACCAAACGCCATGAACGCCAGTGCCCTCTTCCTGCTCCTCGTCCTCGGCCAGCCCTTTGGCGAGGGGGCCGGGGTCAACATCCACTTCACCCACGCGAGCGACCAGGAGCTCGACTTGCTCCAGGGCGGGGGCTTCCGCTGGGTGCGCATGGACTTCGCCTGGGACGGCGTCGAGCGCGAGCCGGGGAAGTTCGACTTCTCGGCCTACGACCACCTTCACGAAATCACGGCGCGGCGGGGCATCCGCAACCTCTGGATCATCGACTACGGCCACTCGAAGCACACCGGCGGCCTGCCTCCGAGCACCGCCGAGGAGCGCGCCCTCTACGCCCGCTTCGCCGGCGCGGCGGCGGCGCGATTCAAGGGGAAAAACATCCTCTGGGAGATCTGGAACGAGCCCAACATCAAGCAGTTCTGGAAGCCGGCCCCGAACGCCGAGCACTACACCGTCCTGGTCAAGGAAGCGGTGCCGGCCATCCGCCAGGCCGACCCGGAAGCCAGGGTGGCCGTGGGGGCCACCTCTGGAATCGACCTCAGGTTCCTCGAGGCGTGCTTCGCCGGCGGCCTCCTCGACTTCTGCGATATCGTCACCGTTCACCCCTACCGCAGGAAGGCGCCGGAGACGGCGGCCCCGGAGATCCTGCGATTGAGGAACCTGCTGGCCCGATACGCGCCGCGCCGGGAGATTCCCATCTATTCCGGCGAGTGGGGCTACACCAGCAAGGACCATCCCGTGGACGAGCAGGCTCGCTACCTGGCCAGGCAGCAGATCCACAACCGGCTTCTGGGCCTCCCGCTCAGCATCTGGTACGACTGGAAGGACGACGGCCCCGATCCCAACGAACGCGAGCATCGTTTCGGCACCGTGGAATACGAGACGCTCAAACCCAAGCCGGCCTACAACGCCATCCGCAACCTGACCCGCCATCTTGGCGCCTTCGAGCCCCGTGGCCGGCTCGAGCTGGGCGATGACCAGGTTTATATCGCCCTGTTCGCCGGCGAGGGCGGCGCCATCCGCCTGGCCGCCTGGTCCGAGGAGAAGAAGCCCGCGGTGAAAATTCCGGTGGGCGGCGCGAGCATGATCGAAGCGGTGGCCCTGGACGGCTCGAGCCGGAGGGTGGAGCCGCAAGGCGGCACGGTGGAGCTCGACCTCGGCGTGGACCCGGTGCTGTTGATCCTGGAGCCCGGGGCGAAAGAGCGGCCCGACTTCCTCCGCTTCGCCCTCTCCTGCCGCCCTGAAAAGCCGTGGGCGCCGGTCCGGGGAACGGAGCCGGCGGCGTTGCGCTTGCTCATCGAAGGCCCTCCGTCCGGATCGCTCCAAGGCCAGGTCGAGGTCTTCTGTCCGGAAGGAGTCCGTATCGAGGGCCCGCCGTCCCGTGAATTCGCCGCCTCCGGCCCGGGACCGGCCCGGGTGGAGTTCAAGGCCGCCGCTTCCCGGGCGCTGGATGCCGAGCTGACGCTCCGGTATGCTGTCCGGCTCGACGGCATGGACCGGGACCTCCTCGGCCGCTGGACCTTGCTGTTCTCGAAATAAGAAGGACAACCGATGCCCCTCGTCTTGGACCTCGACGGTACCCGCGACCTCTACCGCCTCTGCGCCCGGAACGACCTGACCATGGCGCGCCTCGGCTACTCGGACCAGGACCAGATTCACGGGATCGTGAAGGGGGCGGCGCGCTTCGCAGCCGACCACCAGATCTCGCGCCTGCCGCTCGGCCTCTTCGCCACCGTCGGCCACTACATCCTGCAGCAACTGCCGCGGTACCTCGAGGCCGGCCACGTCCTGCCATCGCGCGGCGGCGATCCGGAGGCCTACCGGCGCCGCCTGCTGCTCAACGCCCGGCTGGCCACCGACTTCATGCGCCTCCTCACCGATCCGGCCTGGTCCGACTTCGGCGCCGTCCACGTCACCCATCATTACGATCACGGCCACCACACCCTGCCCGGCGGCCAGCGGTCGGCCGACGAGCTGCTTCGCGATGAGGAGTTCCTGCCGTTTTTCTCGAGCGTCATGTTCGACGACACCCACTCCCCCTTCCCGGAGAACCTGAAGAGCTCCTTCGAGTACCGCCGGTTCCTGGAAAGCCGCCGGCTGTCCAAGGTGCTGGAGGGCTGCCTCGAGGAGGTGGCGGCGGGTGGGATGGGCCTCGCCGCTTCACCCTTCACCGATCCCAAGCAGATCGCCGAGTACCTCGAGTTCACCGGCTTCGACCTGGTGGTCCCGAACATCGGCACCGAATCCATTCACGCCCAGGCGGCCGGCGTGCAGTGGCCAGTGCTCGAGGAGATCCACCGCCTGGGGGTGGGGAAGCGCCTGGTGGTGCACGGCTTCTCCTCCATCCGCTCGCTCTCGGCGGGCGACCAGCGCCGCCTCGGCCAGCTCGGCGTGGTCGCCATGAACGCCTGGAGCTACATCCCCCAGGAGATTGGCCGCGCCTGCCTCGATCGCGCCGCCAGGATCGTCCAGGCCCACGACCCCGCCCGAGGGGGCTACCCCGTCGATTTCGCCGCCGATGGAAAGCCGGTGTACGTTCCGTCCAAGGACGCCAACGTCTTCTTCGGGCCGATCCTCGACCAGGTGCGCGACTTCAAGGTGCGGGAGATCGCGGAGAGCGTTTACCGCATCCTCGACAACCTGGGGTATGCCAAACTGGGAGCTAAATAAAACGGATGATCGCCAGGAGAGTGGATTCATGCGACGCGTATTGCTGATTCGGTTTTTTCTGCGCCCTTTCTCCATCGCGGTCTTCTTCGCCGCCAACGCTGCCCGCGCCGAAGGCTTCGACCACACCCACGCGCTTTATGGCAAGGTCCTCCAGCAGTTCCTGAAGGGGGACCGGGTCGACTACAAGGCGCTCAAGGCCGGCCCCGCCGACCTGAACGCCTACCTCGACCGCCTCGCCGCCGTGAAGGAGGAGGAGTTCAAGAAGTGGTCCCAGTCGGAGCAGATCGCCTTCCTCATCAACCTCTACAACGCCGCCACCTTGAGCCTCATCATCGACCACTACCCGGTAAAGAGCATCAAGGAGATCGGCGGCTTCTTCAGCGGCCCCTGGTCGCAGGCAACGGTGCGCGTCTTCGGGAAGACGGCGACCCTGGGCCACCTCGAGCACGGCATGCTGCGGGCCAATTACGAGGAGCCGCGCATCCACTTCGCCGTGGTGTGCGCTTCCATCGGCTGCCCGCCGCTGCACGCCGAACCGTACACGGCGGATAAACTGGAAAAGCAGTTCGATGAGCAGGCGCGCGCCTTCCTCGCCGCGAAGGACAAGAACTCCATCGATGTCCAGAAGCGCGTCGCCAACCTCTCGCCCATCTTCAAGTGGTTCGAGAAGGACTTCCTCAAGAAGGCGAAGTCGGTGACCGCCGCCATCCAGCCGTACGTCGCGCCGGAAGCGGCGGCCGAGCTGGCGAAGGGGGATTTCAAGATCAAGTACACGGAGTACGACTGGAACCTCAACGATACAGGATCACGTACGCCCAATTCAAAATGAACAAGGCGTCCGCGATGGCCCAGACCGCCCGCCGCTGCCAGGGCTGGAGCCTGACCTCGAGCCTCCTCCCGAGCCCCACTCGCAGAACCAGCCAGATTCCAAGTCCCGCCGCCAGCGCGAAAACGAAGGGATTCTGCCCGGCGGCGTCCTGCACGCGGCCCTGGAGCAGGGCGAGGACCATCCGGGTCGAGCCGCACGTCGGGCAGGAAACGCCGGTGAGCCGCCTGAAGTGGCACAGGGTTTCCCTGGCCCGGCCGGGAAGCTCCAGGCTTTCCCAGGCCGCCACCAGACCCAGCCACGCGGCCAGGAGCCCGTAGGACCAGAGCGGCCAGCCGGGATTCCGGGAGACCGGCTCGAAGCGCCAGCGGACCATGGGGGCTCGCTAACGACCCAAGAAGCCTCCCACCCCCACCGTGAGGAACACGATGGCGTAAATCACCACCCCGACGACGGTCAAAACGACGCTGATGATGCCCAGGATCTTCCCGGCGTTGGTCATCCCCTCGCCGGTCCTGTCCATGACCCCCGCGGCCATTTCCTTGAGGTCCTGGTTTCCCAGGACCCACGCCGCAATGCCGAAGGCCACGCAACAGACGAGGCCCAGGATTCCAAAGACCAGGACCATGGTGCCGCGATGGGGTTTGAGAGCACCGCCGCCTTCTGAGGGAGCCGGAAAGAAAACTAGCCTGGACATATCAAGATCTCCTTGACCTTTGGAATAATGGTTTCGAACACCGTATGATCGCGCCATTGTAGCAAAAAAATCGTCGTTACGAGGAATTTTTGCTATGATTCCTGCATGAGCAACGCGTCCGACTCCCAGACGCCTCCCCCGGCCTCTTTCCGCGCCGGGGATCCGGTGGTCATCATCGACCGGAAAGGCCGCAAGTACCTCAGGATCCTGGCCGAGGGGAAGACCTTCAACTTGCGCGGCGGCCTCTTGAGCGCCGGCGACCTGATCGGCCGCCTGCCCGGCTGCCGCTTGCAAACCTCGATCGGCGAGACCATCACGGTCCATCTCGCCGCCCTCGACGAGTACGTGCTGCTCATGCCCCGCGGCGCCACCGTCATCCCGCCCAAGGACATCGCCTTCATCGTCCACTGGGGGGATATCGGCCCCGGCCACCTGGTGGTCGAGGCCGGCGCCGGCTCGGGGGCCTTGACCCTCGGCCTGCTGCGCGCCGTCGGGCCGGAGGGGAAGGTGATCTCCTTCGAGGTGCGCGAGGACTTCGCCGGCCGCGCCTTGAAGAACATCGCCGCCTGGCCGGAGAAGCTGGCCGGCCGCCTGGAGCTGCGCCTCGGCGACGTCCGCGAGGGGCTCGCCGGGCTGGCCAGCGTCGACCGCCTGGCGCTCGATGTGCCGGAGCCTTGGGAAGTGCTCCCCGCCGCGACCCAAGCGCTGCGGCCGGGCGCCATCCTCATCGCCTACGTCCCCACCATCCGCCAGATCGACCGCTTGACCCTGAGCCTCCTCGACCGCCCGGAGTTCTCCCCCCCCGAGGTGGCCGAGCTGATCTGCCGCCCCTGGGTGGCGGACCGCACCCGCTTGCGCCCCTACCTGGTGATCCCCGGCCACAGCGGCTTCATCCTGCGCGCCCGCCGCGTTCAGCCCTCCCAGCCCAATGAACCGCTTCTTCAACAAAAATAATCTTCTCTTCTTCTCTGCGTCCTCTGCGTCCTCTGCGGTTAATTCTTCCCTGGTGGCGTTCCTGAAAAAGAATTAAGGATTACAGATCTTATGCCCAGGGCATTGCACTCCAGCCGCCTCGCCGCAGCCGGGGAAGGGGGGCGGCGGGGGAGTTTCTCCCAGGAAGAGATGGCTGAGGAGGACGATGGCGTCGGTGGTGTCCGCAATATTGCCATCGTCGTTGACGTCAGCCGCCTCGGGGCAGCAAGGGGCTTCGCCGCCGAGGAAGGTGAAGGTCAGCAGGTGGACCGCGTCCGAGATGTCGGCCTCGCCACTGCAATTGGAGTCGCCGCGGATAAATTTCGTTGACGTCACCGCCGGGCTGATGGTGATCACCGCCGTCCCCGCAGGAACTTGCCCCGGAAGTCCCAAGAGCGGCACGGTCGGCAGGCCATCGGTGAGGAGGTTCTTGCCGACTGGATAATCAGGTACAGTAGGATCGCCCACCAGGCCATCCTGGAGCGCCACGAAAGTGGACATTGGACTCGCGGCCAGGACATCGAACACCAGGCGGGCGGCGGTGAGCCCGGTGCCGGCCGGAATCGTTTTGTTGATGTCGAAGGAGCCTGGCGGGCCTTGGTTGAAACCCCTGATCACCGACCAGTAAACGATCCCCGTCATGGAATGAATCGTCCCCGCCGACCAGAGGGCGCCATCGGCGGCCGTGCCCGAGACCTCCACCGCCTTGAGACTCATCTTGGCCTGATCATATTTGATGGAGAGCGAGAAGGCGAGGCGCGGGGCGTCGTTGTCCAGCTTGACCGGGACGGAGACGTCCGTGTCGCCGACGTGGACGGTCTGGTTCTCGATGTAGAAGCGGTTGGCGGCCAGAGCCGGCCCTGCCGGGGAGAAGGACAGGAGCAAAACGGCCAAACCAGCGAGGGGGGAACACGAACGGATTGATTTTTTGAGCATCATATTTACAAACCCAACCTTACTATAAGGTGTTGAAAGGTAACGAACGATATGCCCAATTGTAATCCCTGGTGAATTGTCCGCGCAAGTTAATTTGCCGGGGAGATCATCACGATCGCACGGAAAGCCCGCGGAGATCTGCCAGGGTCGCCGGTCTTACCCCGCCGGCCTCCATTTCCTCAATCGCCCGGGCGGAGTCGCCGGGATGGACCTCGACGCCCCGGCTGGCATCGACAAGCAGCCAGACGTGAAATCCTTCCCGCAAGCCATCGAGGGCGGTGGCCTTGACGCAGTAGTCGGTGGCCAGGCCTCCCACGAGGAGCCGGTGGGAGTCCCGGGCGCGCAGCTCCCGGGCGAGCGGCGTGCCGTCGAAGCCCGAGTAGGCCTCCCGATCCGGGGCCGCGGCCTTGGAGATGATGATGGCCCCCCTGGCGATGGGGAGCCGCGGGTGGAATTCCGCCCCCGGCGTCCCGGCGACGCAGTGGGCCGGCCAGATGCCCCCGTGCTCCTTGAAGGAGCAGTGGTCCGGCGGGTGCCAGTCGCGGGTGTAAAAAATCGGCAGGCCCCGGCTCTGAAAAATCTCGACATAACTGGCCAGCACGGGCACGACCGCATCCCCCTCGGGAACCGGGAGGCTCCCGCCCGGGCAGAAGTCCCGCTGGACGTCGACGATGATGAGAGCGGTGGAAGAATCCAAGATAAGCATAGAATTTTTTTAACCGGGGTTTAATGTATTTACAAGATCAAGCGTCGATGCGGCCCTGGCCGCCAAGGTGTAAGCGTGAAGCGGATCAAGTTTCTTGCGACTGGTATCATCTTCCTGCTCCTCGTCAAGGGCGGCTGCGCGGCCCCTTCCGGCCGCGGCGCCGGCTCTCCCGGGCAGCGCGTCACGACCCTGCAGCCGCCGGGCCGCGACATGTACGCGCGCCTCGACCCCGAGGGCATCTCCGTCCTCCCCAGCGGCCGCTGGGTGAAGCCGGCCGGGGAAAGCGTCTCCATCGAGCACGATCCCTTCGGCCTGGCCCTCTCCCCCGATGGCCAGACCATCCTCACGGTCCACGATGAGGTGCTGACCGTCATCCCCGCCTCTGACCTCCAGTCGGCAGCGCGCTACCCCAGCCTGGATAAAAAAACGCCCGGGCCGTTCGCCAACGGCTCCTTCATGGGCGCGGCGGTGGCCGGTGACTCGCAGACGGCTTACCTGAGCGGCGGGAACGGCGGCGACGTCATCCTCTTCGACTTGAAGGCGCGCCGGCGGACGGGATCTATTTCCTTGAACGCGGAGGTCGGCGGAAAAAAATACGCCGACAGCTTCACCGGCGACCTCGCCCTCTCGCCCGACTCGAAGCGCCTCTACGCCCTCGACCAGTTCAATTTCCGCATGGTGGAGATCGACACCGCGGCGGGGAAGATCGTCCGTTCCATCCCCACCGGCCGCTTCCCCTTCGGCCTGGGTCTACTGCCGGACGGGCGCAAGGCCTACGTCGCCAATGTCGGCATCTTCGACTACCCCCTCGTCCCCGGCGTCGACCTGAAAAAGGTCAAGGAGACCGGCCTCAAGTTCCCCGCCTACGGCTTCCCCTCCCGCGAGGCGGAGGAGGGGGTCGAGGTGGAAGGGAGGAGGATCCCGGGCCTGGGAAGCCCGCACGTCCCCGAGGCGGTCTCGGTCTGGGCCATCGACCTCGAGGGCTGGAAGGTGACCGCCAGGCTGAAGACCGGCTACCGCATGGGCGATCGCGTCGAGGGCCTCGAGGTGGTGGGCGGCGCGAGCCCGAACTCCATCGCCTGCGGCCGGCGCCGGGTGTTCGTCACCAACGCCACCAACGACAACATCTCGGTCATCGATCCGCGCTCGGACGCCATTGAAGGGACCGTCCGCTTGACCATCGACCCCCGCCTCGACCGCTGGCGCGGCCTGATCCCCTTCGGCCTGGCCTTGAGCCCCGATGAGTCGAGGCTCTACGTCGCCTTGAGCGGCCTCAATGCCGTGGCGGTGGTCGACGCCGATTCCCTGGCGGTGCTCGGCGCCATCCCCACCGGCTGGTTCCCCACCAAGCTCGCCGTCTCGCCGGACAACCGCTGGATCGCCATCGCCACGTCGCGCGGCTTCGGCGCCGGCCCCAACGGCGGCCTGCGCTTCCAGGTCCCGCCCCAGGGGACGTACGTCGGCGACATCATGCTGGGGACGGTGCACCGCCTCGAGGCGCCCGATGGCGTCCAGCTCGAGCGGTACACCCGCGAGGTGGTGTTGAACACGGTCCGGGAGATCGCGGTCGAGGACGACGGCCGGAATCCCCTCCCCGCCGCCCCGGGGCTGCGCCGGAGCCCCATCCGCCACATCGTCTACATCACCAAGGAGAATCGCACTTACGACCAGGTCTTTGGCCAGATCCTCGAAGGGCGCGGCGATCCGAGCCTGGCCCGCTACGGCGCCGGCTCCACCGTCTGCAACAAGAACCGCACCCGCTGCGAGAGCGGCGTCACGGTGATGCCCAATCATCTCAAGATCGCCCGCGACTTCGCCGTGAGCGACAACTTTTACTGCGACTCCGACGCCTCCGTTCACGGCCATCGCTGGATGGTCGGCACTTACCCCAACGAGTGGGTCGAGGCCAACGCCGCCACCAAGAAGGACTGCAACATCCACAGCACCGCGCCGGGGCGGAAGTTCGTCTCGGGGTCGTCCGGGGCGGTCTACCCAGAGGACTACAACGAGGCGGGCGGCATGTGGGAGCACCTGGCGCGCCACGGCATCGACTTCTACAACTTCGGCCTGGGGTTCGAATTCTCGGCGGCCGACGAGGAGGCGGAGTTCGCCGACACCGGCGTGCGCATGCACGTCTCCTTCCCCCTGCCGAAGCCGCTCTTCGATCGCACCTCGAGGATCTACGCCACCTACAATACCAGCGTCCCCGACCAGTACCGCATCGACATGTTCGAGAAGGAGCTGGAGGAGCGCTGGCTGAGCGGCAGGCACCCCTTCCCGCCAGTCATCACGATGATGATCCCGAACGACCACGGGGCCGACGAGCGCCCCGAGGCCGGCTACCCCTTCCGCGAGTCGTACATGGCCGACAACGACCTGGCCGTCGGCCGGGTGCTGCATCGCCTCTCGCGCACGCCGTGGTGGAAGGAGATGCTCGTCATCATCACCGAGGACGACCCCCAGGATGGCCGCGACAGCGTCGACGCGCACCGCTCGATCCTCCTCCTCGCCGGCCCCTGGGTGAAGCGCGGCCACGTCTCCCACACCCACGCCAACTTCGGCTCCATCTTGAAGACGATTTATCTCCTCCTCGACCTGCCGCCCCTCAACCAGTTCGACGCCGCCGCGAGCCTGTTGCAGGACTTCTTCACCGATCAGTCCGACTTCACCCCCTACACCGCGGGGCCGGTGGACCCGCGCATCTTCGACCCCCAGAAGGCCCTCAAGCCCTACGATCGAGCCTTCAATCCCGAGTGGCTGAAGCTCTCCCCCCAGATCGATAAC
Source organism: Planctomycetota bacterium (assembly GCA_016209605.1). Lineage (GTDB taxonomy): Bacteria > Planctomycetota > UBA8108 > UBA8108 > JACQVS01 > JACQVS01. The sequence continues at coordinate 188 of JACQVS010000202.1, read as the reverse complement.
GAGGCCGACTTCCGGAAAAGCCACAATAATTAGTGTCAGTCACTAGTTCTAAGGCGGGCTGCGCGCTTCGCGCTCCGCCCGCAACCCAATAATAACCGCCAAGACGCAAAGGTGAGCTCCGAGCAGTGGCGCAGGAGCGAATGGCCGGAGGAGCCGGGTACCCGCTTGCGGGTGCACGAAGTGGTCGC
>JACQVS010000199.1 GCA_016209605.1 Planctomycetota bacterium | reverse complement strand
GTATTAATGTCAAAGCAGTAGTGGGACAGCCGGTGCATTAGGCGCTTTAATCAAATATTCTATGCAGGCTGCAGAGAAATTTTTGTGACTGCGGACCAAACTCTAATCCGCTTTGCGTCTTATCTTGGCGTCCTTCGCGTCTTTGCGGTTAGTATTGGGTTGCGGGCGGAGCGCGAAGCGCGCAGCCCGCCTTAGGAGGAGAGACTATACCGCGTTGGGCAATGGAGACCAAGGGGAGGCGTCGTCGAAAAGTAGCCACGCCCAAATGAAATGGGGCGCCAGTGAGGTCGCCTGCCAGGTGGCATGGGCGCTTCCGGATCTTCAGTTCCAGTTTTTCAACTTTGGCCAAACCTCTCGCAGGGTCCAGCCCCTGGGCTCGCGGCAGAGGTAAATGGTGAAGTTCTGCGAGCGCATCGAGTAAGGATGCGACACGACCGCCGCGTCCACTACGCTCGCGTATCGATTCTCGAGATCCGCCCGTTTGTGGCTCCCCAGGACAATGACGATCTCCCCGGTGTGCTCGCGAGGCCCCCAGTACCAGTAGGTGAGATGCCCGCTGACCGCCTTGGGCAGCCCCAGGCGCGGACCGTAGAAATCGATGGCGCCCGCCGAACCGTAGTCCTGGCAGAAGAAGGCGGTTTTCGCCTGGTCCGCGGCTGGCAGCGAGCGGTAAATCCGCGCCGCGGCAGCGACCATCTCAGGCCACCCGAAGCGGTCCGCGAAGAGTTGCGGCAGGTCGCTGGTCTCGCGGTTCTCGATCCGCGGCGGCGCCAGGCCGAGCGCCCGGGAATAGGCGATGTACGTCTCCGGCGGCAGGATGGGCAACGCCATGGGGGCCGTGACCGCGCCGCCGAGGGCAAGAAGGATGAGATATGCGGGGCGAAGGTAGGACCACCCTGGCCGGCAGAACCAGGCCTCGAGCGCCGCGGCGCCGGCAGCGAGGAGCATGGGGTAGGCCGGCGCGAGGTAGTAAACGCGGCCCTTCAGGACCAGAAGGAGGGCGAGCGCCGCGAGGTAGGCCCAGCCGAGCGATCGGAACGGCCTGGCTTTCCGCCCGGCGAAGAGCCATCCCAGGCCGGCGATCCAGATGGGGGCCGCCAGGGGATGGAGGAGGACGATCTCCTGCCCCAGGAACTCGAGGGGGCTCAGCGCGACGTTCCGCTGGTTGCGGCGAATGTTGGCGAGCTGCTCGAGATGCGGGAAGCCGTGATTCACCATCCAGATCAAATTAGGGAGGAAGATCAGGAAGGCGGCCGCCCCCCCCAGGAGGAACCAGCGGTTCGCCATGAGCCGGCGCTCGGACACGAGGAGGAGCGCGACGACGACGGCGCAGCCGAAAATCGCCATGGTATGCTTGTTCTGGAGACCCAGTCCTCCCAGGACCCCGAAGAGGATCCACAGCCGCGTGTTCCCGCTCTTCACCATGCGCAGGAGGACCCCGATGCAGCCCATCCAGAGAAGGGGCTCGATCGAGTTCATCGAGATGTAGCTGCACGTCGCCAGGTAGACGGGAGCGACCAGGGCCGCCAAGGCGGCGAGAGCCTGGGCGTAGCGCCCGCCCCCGAGCTCCCGGGCGACCGCCCCGGCCATGAGGACGATGCCCGCGCCGGCGAGGCTCGGGAAGAGGCGGATCGCGAGCATCGAGTCGCCGAAAAGGAAGCGAGCCAGGAAGGTCTGGACTCCCGTGAGCGGAGGCATGTCCACGTAGCCCCAGTCGAGGTGCTCGCCGCAGGCGAGGAAGTAAAGTTCATCGATGAAGATGCCGTAATTGCTGGAGGTGGAGAGATGGATGGCGAGCTTGAGCCCCGCGAGGCAAGCCACGATGGCCGGCCCGCTCGCGAGGCGGATCCAACGCCGGGATCGATTACCGCGAGTGCGGGACGGATCGAGGCGCATATCGAAAGTCACGGTCGCTACCCTCCTCATGACACCCTATTCCAAAGGGGCCTCCCAGTCAAGGCTTGGATCCACAGCGATTCCGCAACTTGTTGCGGAATCGCTGTAGGCCATGAAAGAGGCTTGAAAAGGTTTTGAGGATTTTATAAAGTACCGGTTTGAGTGAACAGCAGGCGGAGCATTGCGACTTGAAGAACCTCCAGGATTATTTGCTGATCAAAGAGGCAGCGGAGGTGCTCGGGGTTTCCCAGCAGACCCTTCGCAACTGGGAGAAGGCAGGGAATCTTCGCGTCTACCGGAATCCCGTCAATGGGTACCGCCTGTTCCTGAAGACGGACCTCGAAGTGATCCTGAAGAAACTCGAACGGTCTGCTTCTACAAATCGAGATCGGCGAAAGAGCAGAAGCTGAGGGAGAGCTCTTCATGACACATGCCAAGAAGCTGGTGCATTTCGTGACCTTGTGTTGTGCTCTCGCTTGGGCCACTCTTTCAAGCGGGTCCGACGGTGGCCTTACAGATATTACCCTCCGCGAGGGCCCCGAGCCGGAAGTCCGTTTCACCTCAGGCAAGGCGATCTATGTGGAGGCACTTGCAGGGGGCCGATGGATAGGCCGATGCTGGAATGCAAGCGGCCGAATCGAATCGCCTGGTTGGCGTCGTGTCGAGCTGGCGTTCCAGATTGAAGTCAAGGAAGAGCCAACGGCGAACAGGGGTGCATCGCTGGAAAACGGCTGGCAGTGGGTGTCCGCGGGTGAGGTGCCCGGCGCGCAGAAGGGCGGTCGCCACTACATGGTTGTGCTTTCCAACCGGATCCTCCCCATCACGGTGAAGTTGCATACATTGCTGGACGGCACAGCGGTGTTGACCCGTTGGCTGGAGATTTCCAACACATCGGGCAAGACGCTGGCGCTCACGGCCGTCGCCCCATGGGCCGGGCGCTTGTGGGATGAGGATGCTCCTACAACGCTCGGCTGCTCGATTATCCAATCAAATCAGCAAACAGGATCGTTTGGCTGGCGGGTACTTGAATCCGGGCTGACCACCATCCGGAACACCCGCGAACCGTGCTATGATGACCCGTACTTCATCCTGCGCAACGAATCCAAAGGGGAGTACTTTTTTGGACAATTGGCCTGGCCATCCATATACCGCATGGAATTTCTTAAAAAGGAAGGTTTGACCTTCAGGATTGACCCTCTGGCGGTAGGGGGTGCGCTTCGGGTTGTGGCCCCAGGGGAGACGATCGAGACTCCGGCAGTCCATCTATGCCATTCAAAGAGCGATTTTGATGCCGTTGTGCAGGAGATGCACGATCACATACGACGGTCGGTGCTCTTCCAACGGCGTCCTGAGCTCTCCAACCGGATCGAATACATCGCCAACGGGGACACGGGAACTTGCTTGTACAAGGGCGATGACTTCAACGAGAGCAATCTTCGGCCGTGTGTGGATGTGGCAGCGGCGGTAGGGGCCGAACTTTTTCTGATCGACGGACCGTTCTGGGCAGAGAAGGGAAGCAAACGAGGGGGTAGGCAGGATGGCGATTTGGCAGAGATGGACGATTGGGATGGATGGAGCTGGCTCGAGGCCAGCAAGAAATTGTTTCCGAGCGGGTTGAGGGCGCTTCGCGAGTATGCCCGCCAGAGGGGGATCCTGTTTGGGGTATACGCGCGAACCGAAGGTCGCCGGATGCTAGAATCGGGCGACCCCGATATGTTCGAGATCGTCTGCGATATGATCGAAAAACATAAATTGGACCTGTACAGGCACGATACCAGTAGCAATCAATGGAGCGATTGGGTCCATTCAAAAATCCGGGATGGCTTTGAAGAATGTATTCTTTGGCGCCACCACGAGACATTTTACAGGGCTGCCGAAAGGATCCACGAGAAATATCCGAATGTCATTTTGCAGCAAGCCGCCGGGGGAGGCGCGCGTTCGGATCTGGCAACCGCAGCGCGATGGCACGAGAACTTTCAAAGCGACCTCACGCCGGCACCGCTCGTCTACCAAATGATGGCGGGCTTCAGCGTCTATTTGCCGCCGGAGATCATGCAATCGGCTTACCATGGGATGTGGGGAACGACCATGCCGGACAAGACCACAATGCTGCGCTGCATCTATGCGCTCGGGAACACCCCATGCATTTACTGGACACAATTGCCAGGCAAGATCGATGAGATCAAGCCCGAGGAATTGAAAGAGTGGCGCAAATACTCCGATATATTCAAGACATTTATTCGGCCGTTGCTTCCCAGTTGCAAGGTGTATCACCATGCTCCGATCAACGCCAAGGACAACTGGGATTCCGGACCCTGGTTCGTGATGGAATTTGTTTCGCCAGATAGGAAGAAGGGATGGGCTATGGTTGTGAGCTACCCTAAGAACCAATCTTTAACATACCTTTTCCGGCCCAGGGGGCTCGATGCGCAGAAAAAATATAAGGTTACATTTGACAATACCAGCATGACCGAACTATTTGCAGGCTCGAGCCTGATGCGGGAGGGGCTTGTACTGAAGTTGGCGGCGGAGCCGGCTTCGGAACTGCTGCTCTTTGAAGCACAAGAGTGAGCGGCCAATCATTGCCGGTTTTTCTGGAAGATAATCCAGCAACGGAGGAAGGAGAAAACCATATACTTGCAAGAGATGCGGGATCGGGTTGAGAATGGTCGTTGACCGGAACGAATCCGCTTCCAGAAGTCCTGTTACATTTTTACTAACCGCATAAGTGGGAAAGATATCGACCATGCAGCAGGTGACATTGGACGATGCTTCCGATCGTTAGCATCGATCCCGTCTTCGATGCATACGGTATCCAGAGGATATGGTAGCGAGGGGGCGGCGGCGTGTCGAAGAAGACGCCGAAAGGGCACGATAGATGACCACGCCGAAACCAGTTACTTCGCGCTTCACCAACCGATATGGCGAAGAGTGGGAGTTCGAGTACGATCCCGGCAGAGAGGAGGGTATTTTACGCGGATCACCAGGCGCGGATTCTGGCCACGGCCATTGGGAGGTCAGTTGCACCCCAGGCCATCGGCAGTCGGATCCTCCCCCGCCTCGGGATACGGCGCCGGCGGCGGCGAGCCGCCGCGGTAGAGGTGGATGAGCAGGCGGATGGGATCTCCCAGGCTCAGCTTGCCGCTGTCATCGACGTCGGCCCCATCCTGGCAGCGCAGCTCCCCCTTGAGGAAGAGGAACTGGAGGATGGCGAGAGCATCGGCGGCGTCGACCTGGCCTCTGCCATCGGCGTCGCCGCGGATGAATCGAGGCGCCGCGCCTTCGTAGGTGAAACCCGCCCACAGCACGCCTTCGCAGCCCGGGGCGTTCGCTACCTTGACGTCGACGGCATGTCCATCGAGAGCCGGAGCGGCGTCGGGCGGAACGTTGGCGCGCAGCTCCTGCACCGAGACGAAAGAGACCCTCGCCGCCTCTTGAGCGCCGAAGAAGACCCTGGCGCCAGCGCCGAAGCCAGAGCCGGCAATCGTCACTTCCAGGCCTCCCGCGGCAGATCCGGTCGGCGGATTGACGCCGATCACGGCCGGCCTGGCGCAGCCTGGGATTCTGGTGATGCGGATGTGGAGCACGTTGCCGACCAGGTTCCCATCGCGGTCGTAGCCGATCAGCTCGAAGTCGTTGTTCTCCGCCGGCAGGGGGACATCCAGGGTCCAGCCGGTGAAGATGGCGCCGCTCCACTGCGGCTCCACCAGTCTGCCGTTGAGGATCATCTGGTAGAGTTCGAGCGGCGCGGTTCCCTGCAGCTTCTCCACCTCAAGGTCCGAGGCGAAGTCGGCGCCTCCGTTGGTGGTGATGGCGAAGGGGACCGTCTGGGTGGACTTGACCAGATTGCGCGCGCTGGTGAGCCGCGCGGTCATGAAGCTTTTGATCTGCGAAGGGGGGCCGACGCCTGACTTGGAGGTGACGGCGGCGACCTTGTCGAGATAAGGACCGATGCCGTCAGGCCCCGGATTCCAGAAGGTGTCGACGAACTCCTTGACGATGCGCAGGTAAGCGCGCTTGAATTTGGGAATTTGCAGGATCCGGGAAGTTCCCGGGTCGCCCGTCGGCAGGAGGGTGGCGCCGGTGTTGCTGAAGGTGTGGTCCAGGTCCCACGGCAGGAGATAAAACCGGCCTTCGATCGGCGCGTAGTAAAGGTAGGCGTTCTGGCCGTTGCCGATGCCGATGGTGTCCCAGTCATCCTGCAGGCAGCGGATGGCGAGCACGCGGAGGAAGGACTCGAGGTTCAGGATCGATTCGAGCTTTTCGGGGAACTGGTTGTTTGGCGTCATCCGGGCGTCCATCACCTTGAGAAACTCCATGAGCGGCTCGAAGTTGTCTTCGCTCCTGCCAGCTCCAAGGTTGTAGAAATACCGGAAGGCTTCCTTGTCGTTGCCGTAGTAGCGGAACTGCGTCCAGTTGGTGCCGGTGTGGGTGCCGGCGTCCGAGAAGTCGAGCTTGCCGGTGATCTTGAAGGCGGAGCCGTTCGAGTCGTTGGGCCACCAGAAGTCGACATAGTCGCTGTTGACGGCGGTGATCTCGGCCATGGACCCGTGCAACTTGCCGTTGTAGTACATGCGCGTGTAATTGTAGCGCGGGGTATATGGCGTTCGAGCCGTCTCGCCGGCCGAGGCCCTGCGGATCAGGTGATAAGCCGTCCCTTCGTTGTGGGCGTTGCCGTAGCGGCTGGCGTTGATCTTGGCAAATCCACCGAGCTTCTTGTCGGCGTTGAAGTGGATGCGGAACATCTTGGGGTCGGGCGGCCGGTTCCACGGGCTGCCGTGGTACCGCACGCCGACATTGTAGTAAACCTCTGATTCCTCGAACACGAAGGCGCCATCCACCTGGTTGTCGGAGTGCAGCCTTTGAACGGTCAAGGTCCGCAAGTTGTCATCGTCGAGGATGAGGCGGTAGCGGAAAGTGGTGGAGGCATAGGCGGCACTCACTTGATAAAGCAGGGTCTTGACCGGAGCGTTGGTGGGGAAAGTCCGAACCGCCCCGCGCCGGTCCGAGGCCTCGACGAAGAAGAGCACCTTGGTGTTGAGGGCTTGCGCTGGAATCTTGCCGCCGTAAATGCCATCGCCGGCGGCGCCATCGCCGCTCAAGCCATCATCGGCAAGAGGGATCCATTGCGTCGTAGGGCCCCGCTTGCCGATGAAGGCGCCAACCCGGGCCGACTCGACGCCGTCGGAGTCGCTGAGGCGGGCGCGGACCTGGACTTCGTCGCCGGCGCCGGGGACGCTGGGGGAGTGCGACACCGAGGTGATCACCGGCCCCAGGTTGACGTCCCCGGTCGCTTCCCGCAAGCCCGTCCGGGCGCTGTTTTCGCGGCCCGGCGTCCCCAGGGCGGCGGGGACATTCAACACCTGGGTCCGGGCGAAAGTGTTTGACCAGCCGCAAGTGTGCAGCAGCCGGGCCCCCTTGAGCCAGCGAGCCCAGAACTTGACGGTGACCTGGCCGGCCGGCAGGCGCGGCGAGGTGTCCATCTCCACCTTGTTGTACTTGTTGTCGCCCGGGCCGGCGGCGACGATCTTCAAGCAGGCCGGGCCCGAATGGGCCTCGGCGGTGTGCCGGCTGGAGGAGACATGATTCCCCTCGAAGCGCCACGGCTTGGTGTCGGCATCGAAACCGCCGGCGTAGACCGGCGGATTGCCGGCGAGGTTGACATACTCCTTGCCGCCGGAGTCGGTGACCGAGATGTCGTCGACCAGGACCTCGCCGTCCGAGTGGAGCAGAAACCACACTTCCGACTCCCCCCCGGTGGTATTGATCGCCTGGTAACCGTACTCGGTCCAGGGAGCCGTCTGGGTCTGATCGCTGGCTTGCCAGGCGGAGGGGAAGCTCGCGTCCTGCCAGGGATCGAGGAGCTCGAGGCTCGAGCCGCCGCCATCGGCCAGCTCGGTCCACTCCCCGCCGGAGGAGTAGCGCACCTCGATGACGGTGTTGCCGAGCTCGTCGACGGCGCGGACGTCCTCCCCATCGTTCGACAGCCTGCCGAACCTGTCCAGGGATTCGGCCTCCTGGCCGGGGCCCAGGACCTGCTCGGCGGGAAGCTGGTAAGTGTCGCGGATGAACTGCGGATCCCTGGCGACCACCAGGTACTCCCCCGGCTTGATCCAGGTGCTGGCGGGGAAGCTGAAGTTGAATCCCTCGACGATCTTCCAGCCCGCGAGCGAGATGGCGCGGCTGCCGCGGTTGTAAAGCTCGATGAACTCGCCGCGCTCCGGCGAGGCCGGGGAGTCGTACATGATCTCATTGAGGACGATATCCTGCTCCACGGCGACCTGATTGGCCGCCCCGGGGGTGATGATCGGGGTGATCCGCCAGGTTCCGCCGCCGTCCGGGCTGCGAACGTGGGAGAGCGGAGAGCTGCCCGCGGTCTTCGAATTTTTGAAGATGGCGGCATCGGCGATGGTCTTTCCATCGGCCGCGCCAAGAAAAACCTTCACCCGGCTGAGGTCGAGATGGAGGCCGGTGGCTTCCTCGCTGAAGACCATCCAGCCTCGTGGAGAGAGAACCGTCCCATCGGGGATCATGAATTTCTCGAGCTGGCCGGGGTCGTCGGTGAGGAAGAAACCGGAGATGTCCAGGGGCTGGGAAGACACGTTCGCGAGCTCCACGAAGCGCTCGCGCGGCGAGCTCCCGAGGTAGGCGTAAACCTCGTTGAGGCGCACCGGCGGCAGCGGCGCCGGGTCGAAGCTGATGAATTTCCGCGATACCAGGGACGGGATGAAGTTGGCATCGTTGGAGGCCTTGCTGATATTGTGGACTTCCACCGCCAGCACGTTGTCGCCGGCATGGTATTTATCCTTGGAGACGGCGATTTCGATCGCGTTGTTCGCCTCGCTGGCCCCTCTGGCGACGGCCTCGGGCGTGAAGTTGGTTCCCGCGACGCCCATGTTGAAGCGGCCGATCTCGACTCCGTTCAAGGTGGCGATGAAGCCGTCATCGACCTTGATCCTCAAGATCAGCCCCTCCACGTCATTGTAAATGTCTTCATGGATGGTGAATTTTTTTCGGCAGGCGAAGGAGACGTAGTTGTCCTTCATGTCGCTCAGCTCCGTGAGCACCGTGGCGTCGCCGAAGCCGATCCCCGTCGCCCCTTCCTCCCAGGCGGCGTCGTCGAAATCGCTCCTGGTCCAGGCTTCCGGGGGCTCGGAGAAGGCCGCCGGAATCGCCGCTCCATCCCAGCCCCTCTTGAACTTCCATACGGAGCTTTCTCCGAAGATTTCGGCATCGCTCGGCTGCGGGGGCGGGAAGTTCGCCGTGCCGGGGCTGCCGCCGATCCGGGCGCTGGAGGTCCAGTTCTCCGGCCGGCGGACGTCGGCGTAGGGCGAGCGCAGGGAGAGGGTGTAGCCGGTGCCGGCGGGAACGGAAGTCCACTTCTCGGAGTCGCGGTAAGCGACTTGCGCCACCGGAACGCCCCCCTCGTTGACCAGGACGACTTGATCGCCGTCCTCGGACAAGTTGCCGCTGAAGTCTCCGATGACGTTTTGAAGGCCGTAACGCTTCTTGATCTCCTCCTGGTCGGCGGCAATGACCAGGTAAGCCCGGCCGTCGAGGAGGATACGGTCCGGGAAGGCGAAGCGGATGCCCGCCGAGAAGCGGTGGCCGGTCAGGTCGACCACCGTCGGGGAGTCGTTGAAAATCTCCACGAACTTCAACCTGGCGGCCTCCGCGGCCGGCCCCGGCGGAGCGTAGTGGATTTCGGTGATGGTCAAACCGAAGAGCGGGGCGGCGAGCGCCAGATAGACGGGCAGCGCGGCCAGTAAAAGGATCGACCAGGAAAAGATCCGCCCGATGTCGCGACCGTAAAACCGCATATAACAAAATCCTCCCAAAGGCACCGGAAAATCCGAGGCTGGCCGGCCTCTGCCCGATAAACTTCTTAAAACCCGAAACCCGGCCAGTGATCCAAGTTCCGTCTTTCTTGAATTTTTGTAGGGTGATGCCGGCGCTTTTGTCTCCTGGCGGCGTTGCGCTCTCTCGTTGATACTC
>JACQVS010000201.1 GCA_016209605.1 Planctomycetota bacterium | reverse complement strand
GACGACGGCGTCGACTTCCCCTTCCCCGATCCCGGCCCCGATCCGACCGCGGACGTAATCCCCTGCGGCCCCTAATCGCAGGGCACCTGGGCGGGATCGAGCGATCCGAACGGCGGGTCTCCGAGAAAGCGGGATCGCAGCAGGGCGATGGGATCGGTGATGTCCAGCTCGCCGCTCAAGTCAAAGTCGGCCGCCCCGGGGCACGGGAGCGTGCCGTTGCCACGGATGAGATAGGACAGCTTCCCGACGATCTGAGCGCTGAGTCTGGGAATTCGCGCTGGGATTGCAGGGCTGGCAGCCGAACTTCGCCACGGCAACTGCCGCCATCACGGCGGCTGGACTCGAGTTCGACAGCAAGGGAAACGATCCATGGATCACCAGCCCTCCATTCAATCCGCCGGCCGGCCTATCGCTTCGAGTCGCTTTCCGCATGAAGAGCTGCGACGATGATTAGATTCTTCCTCCGCAACTTCTCCGCAAAATGCGGAGAAGTTGCGGATAGACTCTTTAGTTGGGATTTCTTTACAGCTTGCGAATACCTTTTTTAGCCGAATGCGAATCCGCCTTAAGGCAGCGGTCCGACGCTCAATAACGACCGAGAACGAGGTCTATTCCACTAAACAACAGATCAAGTTGTCGATTGGAAATCCGTCCAACTTTTTCAGTCAGAAGAATCTTATCTATAACCAATATTTGTGATACGTTGGCCACGGAATTTTTTGGAAGCCCTGTGCTGCGAGCGCTGAGTAACACATTTCCTGGAGATTTCGCCCAATTGAGATTGCTTGTCAAGGGAATACAAATTACTGTTGCAATCCGGCTTCGGTTAAGAGAATCTCCCTGAACCACCACAACTGGACGTCGAAATCCAGGTCCTGAACCGGTCGGTTCCGGAAGATCAGCCCAAAAAACATCGCCCTGCGAAATTACCATTCAGAGTTTTTTAATGTTCGGATGGAGGCCGCCTTGAAGGCTGGGTCCATTCGGGTATTTACCTGAGAACAGAGCTTGTTCATGGAGTCGGTGATCGCATCAGGGTCATGACGAAAAATAAATTCAGAAACGGCTTCACAGTAAAGCTTGCTCCTGGAGATTTTCTTCTTCCGGGCAAACTTTTCAGCTTCTTTGTAGAGGGCATCAGGTATGGAAATAGCAGTTTTCATACCATTAGTATAACCTGCTCCTTACTGGAATTCCAGATGGATGGTCCTTGCGTGATTCAATGGTTTCCAGTCGGCTGCCACGATCGGCATATTGAAAGCAAGCGTGATAAAAACCGATACATTTCAGGATTTGCAGAGGTCAGGACAGTCGGGGATGCGTGCACAGCCGATTCCGAGGACGTGCGGGACGCCCCCCAGAAACTTCCAAGAGAGGAGGTCTGTGGAGTTCGATGGCCCCCTTGATCCCAAGTGACTCCGATCACAGATGAGGGATCCCCTACGGGAGTGGACTTACGGACAGGCTCTCTCCTTGGCCCAGGGCTCAAAGCGCCGTGGATCAAGCACGCTCACGCGCAAAAGATCATCCACCGGGACATCAAGCCGTCGAACTTGATCCTGGACCGGGAGGGCCGTCTTCAGATCCTTGACTTTGGTCTTGCCCACCTCGAGGGCCAGGAGACTCTTACGACCTCCAGGGACGTTGTCGGGACGCCGCTCTACATGAGCCCGGAGCAGGCGCGGAGGAAAAAGATCCCCATCGACCACCGCACGGACATTTACTCGCTGGGCGCCACCCTCTACGAGATGCTGGCCCTCCGGCCGCCGTTTCAGGGGAAGGACCATAACGACACGATCAGCCAGATCATCGAGCGGGATCCGCGGGAGCCGCGGAAGCTGAATCCGCGCGTGCCGAGGGACCTCGAAACCATCGTCCTCAAGTGCCTCCGGAAGGAGCCCGCCGACCGCTACGGAACGGCAGAAGCCCTGGGGCAGGATATGCGGCGTTTCGTGAGGGGAGATGCGATCGAGGCAAGGCCGCAGTCACGATGGGAGCATTCGTTGCGGAGGGCCTGGAGGCTACGGTCCAAGATCGCCGCCTTCATGGTCCTCGCGTTTGCCGGCATCGCCTGCGCGATTCTCGGCTTCCAGTACATTCGTTCCAACCAGGAACGATCGCTCAGGGACTACGAGGCCATGGTGCTTCGGACCGTCGGGAGCGTGGATCTCGCCGCCCTCGGCTGGAGGCTCGGATTGGAAACCCAGACGCTGCCATGGCCCGATGATCGATGGCTCGATGGGCCGATCCAGTCCCTGCTCGAGGCCGAGGCGCTTCTCCCGGATCGGCCCGATGCCCCGTTCCATCGCGCCCGGCCCTGCTCTATACCCGGCAGGAAGCCAAAGCCCTCGAGACCATCGACGGGCTGCTCGCGAGCTTCCCGCGCTTCGTTCCAGCCCTGGTCCTCCAGGCGGAGGTGTTTAATCGGCGGAAGGAAAAGGATGCCGCCGCGAAGCTCCTCGCCCATGCACGGGAGATCGCCGAAAGCGAGTGGCATGCCGAATGGCTCCTTGGAATGAAGGCCAACGGCGAGCACCGTCCCGCCGAGGCTACCGCACATTTCGGTAAGATGATCGAATTCCCGGTTCACCAGGAAGCCTTGGTCCCCTTCGGCTTCGAGGCGGCCGGCTATCTGGGCAGGGGCGAGGCGCGCCTCGCCCTCGGCGATGCGGCGGGGGCTCATGAGGACTTGGTGCTGGCCGAGTACCGATCCGCGGCGCCCCTCGAGGCCACGCTCCTCAAGGGAAAGGCGGTTTACCTACTGGGTCTGAAGCAGCGGGCGGAGGAGATCTTTCAGAGGGCCCACGCCAACGCCCTCTTTCCCGATGCTGTGGCCCTCTTCATCGGGAACCTCTACAAATCGCTCGGGGACCTGGACAAAAGGCTCGAGTGGGCTGGAAAAGTGAAGTCGGAATCTGCCCGCGAGTTCCGGTACATGCAGGTCTACTGGGAACGAGGGGAACTCGGGAAGGCGGAGGATGCCGCGTAGAAGACCGTGCGCGCCGATCCGTTGAACGAAATCGCCGTCGAGCAGCTTCGGCGCGTCCTCTGGGAGCGTGAAAAGAACCTCGAAATGGTCGAGCTTCTCCGGAACGCCCTTCGCCGCCTTCCCCGGAGCGCCACGATCCTCGTCAACTACGGCTACCTTTGCTACTGGTGGGGCTATTACGGCGAGGCGATGAAGAGCTTGGAGGAGGCCCTGCGCATCGATCCGTCGAATGCGTCGATCATGGGGAACTATCACTATTGTTTGACGGCGCAGGAGAGGATCGCCGAGGCGCTTGCTGTCTCGCGCAGTGCTCGAGAGAAGGCTCCCTTCCATCCCGAGCCATACTTCTATGCGGCGTTTGACCTGGGATACAGGCTGAATCGATACCCCGAGAGCATCGCCATGCCCGACCGGGCGATCGAGCTGGAGGATCTCGGCTTCATCCATATCGTCAAGGCCCGATGCCTTCATGCGCTCGGCCGATATTCCGAAGCGGTGGAGGAGTACAGGAAGTCCCTTGCCGTTCCTCCGACAAGGAAAGCAAGCCGGGCCTGGCTCGCCTCGGCGCTCGAGAGGCTCGGCCGCCGGGAGGAGGCCTTCCGGGAGTGTCTCCTGGAGATCGAGAGCGATCCCGGAGGGGAAGCAGCGCATCGCTGGGTCGCGGACCGGCTTCGCCATGCAGAGGGGAACATCCCGGGGAGGGACGTCGATCGGTTGGTATCCCTGCTTGAAAACGAGGTGGAGCGGGGTTCGCTTACCGCCATCGAGGCGGCCAGCTTGGCACACCTCCATCACCCGGAGCATCCGGATCCCGGCCGGGCGGAGCGGATCCTCCGAGAAGCCATTTCCCGGACTCCGGCGGAAATCAACCTCGTTTCCTTGCTGGCCGAAGTGTTGTGGGAGTGGGGCGACGGGCGAGGAGCGGTGCGGACGCTTGAAGAGGCTCACCGCCGGAAGACCGGCGATGCCCCCATCGCCCGGAAGCTCGAGAACTATCGGCGCAGGATGCTCCCTTGTCTGGCCACCATGGGATCCATCGAAGCCGCGCTGGAGCGCGGGCCCCGGGAGGATGTGGTCCCGGCGGAGGCCATCTGGAAATCCTTCTGGGGGTGCGCTCCGCCGACCACGGGATTCGAGTGGACGCGGCCGGAGTTCGACGATTCGTCCTGGGGAGCGCTGGGCGCCCCCGAGATCGCTGCCCTTCCTGGCCGGGAGGGGCATTGCGAGATGCTCTATGCGAGGAAGGTCTTCGAGGTGGCCGATCCTGGCCGCTTTTCCCGCATGGTGCTCACGGTTCCATTCCGCGATGAGTGGAAGGTTTGGTTGAACGGCATCAGGATGGAGTCCTTGCGGCCGGATGGAAAATGGTTGGTGTCCAACACGGTTCAATGGTACCCAGAGCCGGGGGAGGAAGAGGTCTTTGTGGATTCGAGCATCCTCAGGCCTGGCCGGAACGTGATCGCCGTCCTCGTCCATAATATGGATACCGTGAAGGGCCTCGCGGTCCTGCCTGCCATCGAGGGGGAGCTTCCCCCTGCGGCTCCCATCGCGCGATCCATCTTTGAATCCCAGTCTTCCGTCATTTCGCTCGACTGCATGGCGGAAGTGGCATATCTCGAAGGGTGCGCGCTCCAGGAAGACGGCGCGGTCGTCGAGGCTGCCGGAAAGTTTGGTGAGGTCCTCGACATAGGCTTCCAGGTCCATAAAGACGCCGCATCGCTTGCGGCGATCGAGATCGTGCCTGGGCCGTGAGGGCCCGGGCCAGCGATCGGATTCCGGTCCCGATCGAGTCGAGAGATTGACACCCTCGTAAGACGCTGGTAGGCCAATGCCTGAAGAAAGTAGGGATGCGCTGGTCGGTGGAAGGAGGTCAAAACATTCTGAATTTACGGAGTTTAATTTTAAGTCAACGATGGGATTTCATTTGGAAATGCCACGAGGAGACATTAGCAGCGATACGAATACCTGCGTAATGTCCAAACTGCACCCGGAAGGAGGAAGCAACTATGGTTCGGATTCCACTTGCACTTTATGTCCTGGTGATATGCCAGGTTTGTCTTCATGGTGAGGAACGCTTACCGGTGAATTCGATATCGCGGCCGGTCCCGCCCGCCCTCGGTTTCCTCGAGAACCGAGGGCAGTGGGATCCTGCGATCCGGTTCGCCGCAAGGCTTGGGGAGTTATCGATGGCTCTTGAGGAACGAACACTCAGGATCCGTGCGCCGGGATGCGATGGCCCCTCCGGTGATGGTGACCTGCGTCTGCACTTCGAGGATTCTCCGGGCCCGATCCGCATCGATGGCGAGGGCGAACTACCGGGACGGACGGCCTTCTTCCGGGGAAAGGACCCCGACGCCTGGCAATCCGGCGTGCGTTGCTACCGGAGCGTGCGCTACGAAGCCCTATACGAGTGCATCGACATGCGCGTGCACCTTGAGAACGGCCCCCTGGAGTACGACCTCCTCCTGTATCCCGGCGCGGCGGTCGATGCAGTTCGAATTCGTCTCGTCGGCTCGGGCAGGCTTACGCTTATGGACGATGGATACCTTGCCATCGAAAAGTCCTCGGGTTTCCTCACCCTGGCCCCTCCGAAGGCATGGGGTGAGCCCAACCGCGGGGAGAGGCGCCTCGTCGGTTGTGCTTACCGCCTGATCGACGACCGATGCTTCGGGTTCGAACTCGAGGGCCCCCCCTCGAACGATCTACTCATCATCGACCCTCAGCTCGGATTCATCGGGGGCGATGGCTCAGATAACGCCAATTCCATCGCTGAGGGAAAAGACGGGTCGATCTATCTCGCCTCGGTCACGAACAGCTTCGACTTCCCGATGCCGGAAGGATCTCCCAGAATGGATCGTAATGGTGGAGATGATGTCGTCCTCAGCAAATTCGATCCGGACGGATCCCGCCTCCAATGGTTGGCCGTCCTGGCGGGCTCCTTGGATGACGACCCAACCGAGATCAAGGTCGATGAGTCCGGTCTTGTGACCGTGGTGGGTTGGACCATTTCGGCCGATTTCCCGGTGACGCCGGGAGCCTTCGATGATTCCCAAAAGGGGGGGAGGGACGCCTTCCTTGCCCGCTTGAAGCCGGATCCCACACTCGAGCCCGAGGAGCAGCTCCTGTACTCCACGTTCCTCGGAGGATCCGGCGAAGACCTCGCCACCGCCCTTGAGATCGATCCGGCTGGGATTGCCCACATCACGGGGTCCACCGCATCTTCGGACTTCCCCACCACGGAGGGAGCCTACGACGGTTCATGGAACGGGAGGAGGGATGTCTTCTACGCGAAGGTCCTCCCCGATCGCGGGGTCGATCCCTCCCAGCAGCTGCTCTACAGCACGTACCTGGGCGGTACGAGCAACGACACGGACGACTACAAAGGGAGCCAGAATATCTGGTGGTTGATGACCCAGCAGAACATAGCCCTGGGGAAGGACGGTACGGTCGCCTTGGCTGGTTCCACCAACTCTCCCGATTTCCCCGTCACACCGAACGCGTTCCAACCTCGACACCAAGGCGACGTGGACATCTACGTGGCCCTTCTCAGGCCCGACCCCGAGTTGGGCGAGGATCAGCTCATCGCGTCTACGTTCCTCGGCACTACGGGTGGTGAATGGGCGTGCGGGGTGGCATTCCTGGAGAACGGTGAAATCGGCATCGTGGGCACGACTGAGGATGACTCGATCCCGACAACGCCCGACGCCTTCCGGCGCTACCGTCCACAGCCACAGACCTTCTCCCTCTGCGCCGGCGGCGACGACCTCACAGGCCCATCCGATCAGCTCCACTTCGTCCACCGGGAGTTCACGGGAGATGCGGTCCTCACGGCGAGGGTCACGGAGATGTCCGGCCGGACCGGGTCATCGGTGGGCCTCATGCTCCGGGGAGGCCTCCCCCCGGGGGCATCGCACGTCTCGATCCTCCTCGCCAACACCTCCGGAGGGAAGTTTTCCTTCCGGAGGCGCGATATACCCGGCCAATCGGCGGAGTCCCCCCAGAACAGCGCCGAGAACTACACCCTTCCAGCCTGGATCCGCCTCGAGAGGAAAAGCGGCGCGATCACCGCCTCCTTCGCGACGGTCGATCCTCCAAGAGCTGAGGACTGGAAGGTCCTGGGGCAGGTCGCCGACACGCTGCCGGACCCGGTCCTCGGCGGGATAGCGGCCAACGGCAGCGACCCGGGAGGGGTGGTATCGTACGAGCCTCTCCGGGCCACGGTCTGCCTCCAGGAAAATCCGGCTCCCAGTTTCCGCCGCGGCGACCTCGATAATAGCGGCGCGGTCGACATCTCGGACCCCATCAACGGTCTGCACACCCTCTTCCTGGGCGGCTTCGAGATCACCTGTCAGGATGCGGCCGACTTCGACGACAGCGGCGAGGTCGACCTATCGGATATGATCAACAGCCTCCTCTGGCAGTTCGCCAGCGGGGAGATCGCTCCGCTGCCTGGACCCTTCACCTGCGGCAATGATCCCACGTCGGACAAGATGGCGCCGGATATCGGTTGCCAGTCATACAGCGCTCAATGCGTTGCGATCTGACCTCGGCACCAAGCGCGACCGAGAGGGCATGGCGCGGTACGGCATCCCCTCGGACAGAGCGTTTGGCGTGCCGGTGGGCGCCATGCAGAAGCTGGCCAGGCGCCTCGGCCGGAATCACGAACTCGCCGTGGCGCTCTGGAACACCGGCTGGTACGAGGCCCGCATGCTGGCGTCGTTTGTCGGCGAGCCGGCGCGCCTCACGCCCGCGCAAATGGACCGCTGGTGCCGGGAGTTCGACAACTGGGCCATCTGCGACACCATGTGCTTTCACCTCTTCGATCGCACGCCGCACGCCTGGCGCAAGGTCGAGCCGTGGTCCGGCCGGCGAGAGGAGTTCGTCAAACGCGCGGCCTTTGCGCTGCTGGCCAGTCTCACCGCGCATGACAAGCAGGCAGGCGACGAGCCGTTTGCCCGGAGCCTGGCGCTTGTCGAGCGCGCGGCCACCGACGAACGGAACTTCGTCAAGAAGTCCGTGAACTGGGCCTTACGTTACATCGGCAAGCGCAGTCCCGCGCTCAACGCTGCCGCGGTGGCGGTGGCGCAGCGCCTTTCGGCCTCGCCTCTGGCCGCGGCGCGGTGGGTGGGGAAGGACGCGCTCCGGGAGCTCACCAGCCCCGCGGTGACCCGGCGGCTCGAGGCGCGCCGCCGCGCCGCCGCGTCCACAGGATCTTCCGCGGCCTCAGCCTGGGGACATACGAGGAAGTGCTGACCGTGGATCCGCATTACCTCGAGCGCTTCTTCACGGATGGAGGGGCCGGCGGCGAGCTTTACAAGATCGATGCCCACGACGAGATCCAGGACGACGGCGTCGACTTCCCCTTCCCCGATCCCGGCCCCGATCCGACCGCGGACGTAATCCCCTGCGGCCCCTAATCGCAGGGCACCTGGGCGGGATCGAGCGATCCGAACGGCGGGTC
>JACQVS010000198.1 GCA_016209605.1 Planctomycetota bacterium | reverse complement strand
GCGACCACTTCGTGCACCCGCAAGCGGGTACCCGGCTCCTCCGGCCATTCGCTCCTGCGCCACTGCTCGGAGCTCACCTTTGCGTCTTGGCGGTTATTATTGGGTTGCGGGCGGAGCGCGAAGCGCGCAGCCCGCCTTAGATGTCGTTTGACAGAGTCATCCTACATCGACCAGAACGGTGTCGCCATCCACTTTCACCGGGTAGGTGGCCACCCGGGCATCCCTTTCCCCCTGCAGGCACTCCCCGGTGTGGAGGTCAAACCGCCAGCCGTGGCCTTTGCAGACCGCCACGCACCCCTCGGGCGGCAGGAGGGTGAGCTGAACCTTTTGATGGGGGCAGATGTTCTTCACGGCGAAGAACTCCCCGTGGACTTGGTAGATGCCGATGCGGCGCGGTCCCAGGCGCACCTCGGTGCCCTTTCCTTCTGGAAAATCGGCGATTTTGCCAACCGGTTGGTAGCTCATTATTCGGGATGCAGCAATATGACGGCCAGCCGCTTGGGGCCGTGGGCTCCCAGGACCAGCACCTTTTCGATGTCGGAAGTCCGCGACGGTCCGGTGATGACGGCGCCGTAGCTCCAGGAGCCATCGTTTTCAATCCCCAGCAGCGCCTCATCGAGGGAGGCCACCACCTGCCGCGACTCGGCGATGACGATGTGAAAGGGCGGCAGGACCGACAGCCGGCGCCCCCCCGCTGTGGAGCTGCGGAGGACGATGCTGCCGGTGCGCGCCACCAGGAAGTCGGCGGCGGAGATGCCGATGGCATACCTGGAAAAGGCCGGCGAGTCCATGGACAGCTTCT
This sequence comes from Planctomycetota bacterium, assembly GCA_016209605.1. Classification (GTDB taxonomy): domain Bacteria; phylum Planctomycetota; class UBA8108; order UBA8108; family JACQVS01; genus JACQVS01. The sequence continues at coordinate 12,150 of JACQVS010000198.1, read as the reverse complement.
CGGCGCCGTGGATTTCTCGGGCCCACGTGGCGCGCCGCGCCAGAATCTGATCCACGAGCGGGCTCGGATGCGCCAGCGCCGGGCCCTCTCCGGACCCCTGGAGGAGCTCCTCCAGCTTATCAGCCGCCCCGGCGGCATCCCGCGCCAGATGGCACTCCCCATTCAAGGCGGTGATCTGGCGGCTGAAGAGCGGCACCAGATCCCCAGCCGCCACCGGATAATCTCCGAAGATCGATGCGTCCAGCAAGGCAGGCAATCCAGCCTTGCCGGCGCTCAGGGATGGGGCCGGCTGAGCGCGCTTGAGCCTCGCAAGGATCCGATCACGGCTGGCCATTTTTCCTCCACACCTCGGCAAAGCTCTTCCGGGCCAGCCTGGGGATGCGGGCGCGCCGCTCCCGGGACAGGAAGAGCCGCGCCAGCCCGTCCAGCCCCCGCCACAGCCGCCGGGCCCAGCGCAAGCGGCGGCGGCTGGCCATCACGAAGGCCCACGCCTTCATCGCCCCTCTCCAGGCCGGCGCCGCCCGCCCGCCCTGCAGCGCCGCCCAACGGTTCTCGAGCAGCAGATGATGGATATCGATGCTCACCGGGCAAACCTCGCTGCATGCCCCGCAGAGGCTCGAGGCGAAGGGCAAGTGCTGCCACTCCGCCAGGCCGCGGAGGTGCGGCGTGATGACCGAGCCGATGGGCCCCTGGTACGGCGTTTTGTACGCGTGCCCCCCGATGGTGCGGAAGACGGGACAGGCGTTGAGGCAGGCGCCGCAGCGGATGCAGCGCAGGCTGGACCGGAAAGCCTCCTGGGCGTAAATGCCGCTGCGGCCGTTGTCGAGCAGGATGATATAAAGATGCTCCGGGCCGTCGGCCTCTCCCGCCTGCCGGGGGCCGCGCACGATGGAGTTGTAGCAGGTGAGCTGCTGCCCGGTGCCGCTGGTGGCGAGGAGCGGCAGGAAGAGCGCCAGATCCGTCAGGCGCGGCAGGACTTTTTCAATGCCCGCGAAGACCACGTGCACCGGCGGGCACGACAGGGTCAGCCGGGCGTTCCCCTCGTTTTCGGTGATGACCACCGCGCCCTCCTCGGCGATGAGGAAATTGGCCCCGGTGACGCCGATCTCGGCCGTCACGTAAGCCTCCCGCAGATGCCGGCGGGCGATCATGGTCAGCTCCTCCGGGCTCGAGCGGGGAGGCGCGCCCAGCTTCTCGTGGAACAAGGCGGCGATCTCCTCCTTCGACTTGTGCATCGCCGGGGTGACGATGTGATAGGGCTTCTCGCCGGCCAGCTGGACGATGAGCTCCCCCAGGTCGCTCTCCCACACCTCGACGCCGGCCCGCTCGAGCAGTTCGTTCAGCTCCACCTCCTCGGTGGTCATGGACTTCGACTTGACCACCTTCTTCGCCGCGTGGCGCTTGACAATATCCAGAAAGAGATCTTGCGCCTCCTTCGCGGTCTCGGCCCAGAGGACCTTGGCGCCGCGCCGGGCGATCTTCGTCTCGAAGGATTCGAGCAGCTCCGGGAGATGCGCCAGAGCGTGGTCCTTGACCCGCGCGGCCAACCGGCGAGCCTCCCGCCAGTCGCGGAACTGCCGCTCCTTCATGCCGGCGACCTTGGCTTCGTAGACCGAGATGGCCTTCAGGATCTGGCGGCGGTGGACGTCGTCCTGGGCCTTGGCGGCGGCGCGGGTGAGGAATTCGGTGTATTCGGACATATTGCTCACATCGATTCATCCAGAAATTCGGCCAAGTGGCATATACGGATCTTGAAATTCTTCTCCACCGCCTCCTGCCGGAGGTGCAGGATGCAGCCGGGGTCGTTGGAGACCAGCGTCTCGACCCCCTTCTCGACGAACATCTCGAGGCGCGTGCGCGCCATGGTGGCCGCGATGGGAGCGAACTTGAAGGAGAAGAGGCCGCCGAAGCCGCAGCACACCGGCTCGCCGTCGAGCTGGATCAGCTCGCCGCCGGAGAGGCGCCGGAGGATCGCCAGCGGCTCCTCGCTCAAGCGCAGCTCCCGGAAGCTGTGGCAGGAGTTGTGGAAGCCGACCTTACCGGAAAAGGATCCGGAGATGGCCGGCGCCATGCCCTGCCGCGCCAGGAACTCCGAAAACTCGAACACCTCGCTTCCCGCGGCCGCCGCTTCCGCCTCCCGGCCGGCGCCTTTAAAAAGCAGCGGATAGTAGTTCCGCACCATGGCGGCGCATGAGCCCGAGGGGCACACGATGGGGCCCGCGCCCGCGAAAACGTCTAAAAAATGCTCGGCGACTTGCCGCGCCTCTCGGCGATGGCCGGCGTTGAAGGCAGGCTGGCCGCAGCAGGTCTGCTCGGGATCGTAGGCTACTTCGAAGCCCAGGCGCCTCAGCACTCGCGCCATGGCCAGGCCCATCTCTGGACACACCTGATCGACCAGGCAAGGGATGAAAAGCGACACCGCCGGCCGGCTCATCGATCCGTTTCAGCATTCCAGCTGCTTCCTGGCGTTCTTGTAAGCGGCAAAATTGTCACCGGCATACTTGACATAGTCAAAGTCGAGGTCCGAGGCGCGGGTCTGGATCAGCCCCCAGAGCGCCTCCCGGAGGAGCGACACGGTCTTCAAGATCCGCAGCTCGCATAAAATCTTCCGGCTCAAGCGTTCAAAGTAAGCCCGCAGGAGCGTTTTTTCAAGCTCTGGGGTCAAGGCGCAGTTGCCGCTCACCCCCGCGAGATCGAAGAGCGGATTGCCGATGCCGGCGTACTCCCAGTCGACCAGCCAGAGGCGCCGGCCGCCATCGATGAGGTTGGCGGCAAGGAGGTCGTTGTGACACAGCGCCGGGTGGAAGGGGGAAAGCAACCGGGAGAGCCGGCGGGCGTCCTCGAGCAGCCGGTCGAGATCGGCCGGCAGCCAGGCGCCGAGCCGGCGGGCAGTGGCGGCGTAAGTGCGCACCGCCTGAAACGGCGAGAAGTAAAGCAGCTCGCCGGCAAGCCGGTCCCAGGAGCCGTGCAGCCGCTTCAAGGTCCGGGCCAGCCGCTCCAGCACTTGCGGCCGGCGCACCTCCGCGCTGGTCAAGGTCCGCCCCTGGACGTGCTCGCTGACCAGGACTCCCGCCTGATGATGGAAGACGGCCGGAGCGACGCCGCAAGCCCACGCCGCCTGGTGGCAAAGGAGCTCGTTGCGGCGGTCGATGCCGAGGTGCGGCAGGGGCTTCGAGAGCCTCACGACGTAGGAGCGCCTGCCGTCGCGGACGCGGTAGTTGCGGTTGCTCATGCCGCCGGGAATCGGCTCCAGCTCGATGGGGCCGCGCCAGCAAGGGAGGGATCTGATAATCCTGGCGCTCATTCAAAATTGGGCATCGGGCCCGCCGCGGCTGAGGACCTCTTGAGCCAGGGCCTCGAAATCTGCCGCCCCTTTCGAGTCGGGGGCGTACTCGAAGATGGTCTTCCCGTGGCTGGGGGCCTCGGCGAGCTTGATGTTGGCGTGGACGATGGACTTGAACACCTTGTCCCCGAAGTAGCGGCGGATCTCTTCATCGACCTCGCGGCTGAGGTTGGTACGCACGTCATAAAGCGTCGAGATGATGCCGGTGATCTCGACGGTGTGGCCGAGGCGGGAGCGGATGAGATCCACCACTTCCATGAGCCGGGTCATGCCCTGAAGAGCAAAGAACTCCGTCTGCAGCGGGATGAAGACCTCCCGCGCCGCGGCGATGGCGTTCAAGGAGAGCAGCCCCAGCGACGGCGGGCAGTCGAAGAGGACGAAGTCGAAAGGCTCCTCCTGGAGGAACGGCAGCAGCGCCGAGCGCAGCGCCGTCTCGCGGCCCACGGCGTTGACCAGCTCCAGCTCGGCGCCGGTGAGGTCGATATTGGAGGGGAGGATGGAAACCTTCTCGCGGCATTCGAGGAGGATCGACTCCCGCGCGCTCGACTGGCCAATGAGCAGGGTATAAATCGAGCGCTCCAGGCGGTAGATCTCGACGTTGAAGTGCAGGCTGAGATTGGCCTGAGGATCGACATCGACGAGCAGCACGCGCCGCCCCTCCCGCGCCAGCGCCGCCCCCAGGTTGGCCGCGCAGGTGGTCTTCCCCACGCCCCCTTTCTGGTTCATGAAAGCGATGCTGCGCAGGATGCACCTCCTCTGAATTTCGCCGGCTTCTCTTCTCCGAACACTTCTTGAGGACACAATAGAGGCAATTGTGGTAGATGTAAATAACAATTTCCCTACCGGCAATTCTTCCCCGTGCAGTTCTCCAGGTTGGCGTTTTCCGCGACGCCGCAGCCCGGGAAGGGGGGCTTCGGCGGCTCGCCTCCCAGGAAGAGGAACTGGAGGAGAACGACGGCATCGGTCACGGCGAGTTCTCCATCCTTGTCCACATCGGCGGCTTCCTTGCACACCGGCGTTCCGCCGGCGAACTGCGCCAGGAGATATGCGATGGCATCGGTCATGCTGACGTCGCCGTCCTCATCCGCATCGCCGCGGATGAGGCGCGGTCCGCCCGCGCTCACCAGGAGCTGGAAAGGTTCCGGCCTGGTCTTGAGATTCCGCACCGCGATGTAAAAAGGGCCTGGAGCCGGATCCGGCAAAATGATCTTTTTCTGGGGATCGGACCCTTCAGCCAGCCCATCGCTCAAGACGGTCTGCCCTTCCACCTCCACCCTCCGCCCCTGGCGGACGTAGAGATCGAGGAGGCTGCCGATGCCGGCGCCGTCGAGCTGCAGCGACAGCTTGGCGGAGCCGGCGGGAACGGCGACCGAGAACTGCTCGGAAGAAAGCCAGCCGAGCCCGTTGAACTGGCTGGCTTCGGCCAACCCGTCGACCGGCGTGTCCATGGCGATCTTCCTCTCGGCCTCTCGAAGAGGTCTGACCGACAGGGTGTAAGGAACCCTTTGAGGGGCGCGCGAGCCCACGGCAATGAAATACTTTCCCGCGACGAGCCGCGAGCGCGGCACGGAGATGGATTCTTTTCCCTCGACGTCTTGAGAGCTGAAAGTGGCGGTGGCATCGTTGCCGCTGAAGCCGACGGGGCTGCCTTGCCGGATAAAGAGATCGATGTTCCCCTTCGGCGCCGGCACTTCCGAGTAGAGATCCACCTGGAATCCGGAAGACCCGGCGGAGAGCTTGAGGCAGTACTGCAGCTCCGGAGCGCGGAGGATTCCGCCGATCGAAGCCGCCGCCTCGCCGGCCGCCAGGTCGCCCAGCTCCAGAGGATTGCAGGAGACGCCTTCCACGGTGGCGGTGAGCGTGAAGGTCACCTCCGAAGGAGCAAAATTCCCCACCGCCAGGAAGTAGGTCCCGGGCCGGAGGCAATCGCCGCCGGCAGGGAAAATCACCGACTCGCGGCCGTTGTCGACGGTTTCTGAGCTTTGATCGGCCACCGGGGCGCCATCGGCGATGGCAACCGGCATCCCGTAGCGCGCGTACAAGTCGATGTCAAGGGCCGGGCTGCCGATGGGCGCCAGCGCGGCCCGCAACTGGTCGGCGCCGGAATAGACTTGAATGCGGAACTGCCGCTCGAGCAGCACTCCGGAGCCCGGCACGCCAGGCCTGGGGATGAAGTCGGTCCGCGCCGCGCCGCTGGTAAGAGGCACCGATTCCACCTGTTTGGTGCCCGCCCCGATTGAAAACGAGACCCGAGCCGTCTCCCGGTTCAGCACCGCGATGAAGTACCGGCCTGGGGACAGAGGCGGCGCGGACCGCGGCAGAAGGATCAAGATCTCGCCTCCCGGTCCGCGAGCCTCCCCCTTCCACTGGGCGTTGGTCGCGCCGCCGGCCTCCCAGGTGATCCGGTTGTCCTTGGAGACGAGAAGATCGAGATCGCTCTCGGCGCAATCGACGCTCCAGGCGCTGATCGCCAGCTCGGCCGCTCCCGGTTCGACGTCAATAACGAACTGGGTGGGATGGAGCCTCGGGGTTGCTTCACTCGGCGCCGGGCTGGCCACATCGCTTTCCAGGGCGCCGTCCCGGAGGGGGATCTCAGCGGCTCCGGAGAAGCGGACTTGCGCCGAAATGCGGAAGCGCTGTTGCCTGGCCTGGCAGTTGGTCAAGGCGAAGAAGTGGAGCCCGGGCTGGAGGTCGGCTCCCGACAAGACGATCGGCCCGGCGGCGGTGTCGAAAATCTGATCGTACAGCGCCTCGCCCTGGTCGATGAGGATGCGCGACCCGAAGCGCGCCACCACTCCGAGAGGCCCGCCGTCGAGAGGGATCGCGTCCACTTCCAGCTTGTTGGCGTTGGCGGGGACCTCGACCACATATTGATCCAAGGAAAGCAAGCAGCCCGTGGGGGGATTGGGCGCGGCGTTCATGACATCCTCGTAGACCTCCCCTTCCCCCAGCAGAACGGAGAGGGGGAAGGGCCCGTCATAGACGGCAATCAATCGCAGGGGGATATTGTTCCTGCCGCGGTTCACCAGCCCCGCGTAATAAAGGCCGGGGACCAGATCATGCTTGAGGACGGTGAGGGCCTCGGCGCCGCGCTCCGTCTCGGCGTGGTAGTCGGCCACCACCTTGCCATCGATCAGCAGCACCGGCCGATCCCGGCGGAGATAGAGATCCAGGTTTCCCGGCGACTGGGGATCCGTTAACACATCCAACCCCGGGGCAGCGGCCCCCAGGTTGATCCGGTACTGGATGGAGCCCAGCCGCACTCCCGAGTCAGCGCCGCTGCCTTCGGCGACCGCATCCAGCCACTGGCCGCTGCGGAGGTCGATGAACTGGCTGGGAAAGTCGGCCGTCTGCAGGGTGGCGCGCACGGTGTAAGAGGCCGCGGTCTCCTCCCGGTTGGCCATGGCAGCGTAAAAAATCCCGGCGGCGAGCGGGGGGCTGGAAAACAGGTCCACGCGGATGGATTCGTTGCCGCCGGCGGGCAGGTCCGAAGCGTAATCCGCCGCCAGCCGCCCGTCCTCGAAAGCGACCCGCTTGCCGCGGCGGAGGTAAAGGGCCAGGTTGGAGTTTGAGAGCAACTCCGCCAGGAGCGACGATCCGGTGTTGGGGATGGCGACGCTGTACTGCAAGGCCCCCAGCCGGCCCACTCCTCGAGTCGAGGCGGGGAGGTCCCCCGTCTGGCTCGACCCGACGGCCAGCGGCTTGACCTCCAAAGTGGCCGCGGGAACGTCCTCGAGATCCACCGTCAAGGCATAATCCACCGCCTCGGTCGAATTGTTGCGGATGGCAAAATAGTAGGTGCCGGACTGCAGGGCCGGCAGCGTCAATTCGTCAAGAATCAAATTTTCGGAAACGGCCGGAGAGCGGACGGCGACATCGGCGATGATGTTCCCTTCGGTGCCCACCTCGACGGGTTTCCCCCGCCGGACGAAGAGGTCGACATCGACGGTCGAGACCGCCGAGGCTGACAATCGGGTTGCAAAGGCGCTGGCGACATCCAGAGTGTACTGAAGAGCGCCCAGCGCCGGCCCGCCGGGAAAAGCCCCTGGGCGCGTCTCTCCCGAGGCGATGGGCTGAAACTTTTCGGTGTCTTTCGTTTCCACGGTGACCTTGACCCGGTAGCTGGCGATGCTCTTCGTCCGGTTGGCCACCGCGATGAACCAGGCGCCTGGAGCCAGCGGCGGGGTGGTGCTGGGGAGGATCTCGATGGCCTCCGACGCGCCGGGGCGCTCGGACCGCCGGCTGGCGAAAATGCTGGAAGCGTTGGCGTAAACCGGAGAGCGGAAGTTGACGTAGAGGTCCAGATTTCCGTCCCCTTCGAGCTGCGCCAGCAGCCGGCTGCCGTTTTCCGGAATGTCGACGCGGTACTGGGTCCGTCCCAGGCGGAAGTCGCCGGAAGTGACGGCGGCGATATCCCCCGCCGCCTCTTCTCCGGACTGCAGCGGTTCGATGATCTGAGGAGGCTCGCCGCCGCTCGCGATCAAGCCGCGGCCGGCGAGGATCCCCTGGATGGTGGAGATTTCGACCGGGGAAAATCCCAGCGTTCCGGAGGCGGAGACCAGAGCCACGGCGGCGCGGAGGAAATCGGCGTTGGAGGGCAGGGAAACGAGAGTCGAGTACGCCAGCTGGTCTGTACGATGGAGCTCTTGGAGCGCGGCGCCGTTCCGGGAAAGGGTCTGGCGGATGTCCCAGAGAGCTCCGGACCAGATGAGGCCGGTATCGTGGGGAGAAAAGATATCGATGTCATTGGGCCAGCGGCGGTTGTTCCTGAGGTTGCGCAGGGGGATCTGGTCCGCGACGCGGCCAACGTACTCTCCCTGCTCCGGATCGCCGACGAAAGTCGCCGAAAAGAAATCGGCGAAGGCCTCGTTGAGGGCATCGGAGAAGAAGACGTTCGGATCATTGATATCCTCTCCCAGGGCGGCGGTCTCCTGCACCACTCCATGAGTGTACTCGTGGGCGATGACATCGACCTCCAGCCCGAAGTTGGCGAGAGGGCTGTCGCCGAAGAGAATGATTCCGAAGCCGGTGGCATAGGAGTAAAACGGATCGTAAAACGCATTTTCGCAGGGGTAGATGCCGTAGCACTCCTCCACGTTCGCCACGCTCGGAAAGGGGCGGTCGAGCTTGGAAAAGCCGAGCTGCTCCTTGAGCCAGGCGTGGAAGCGCGTGGCGTGGTAATAGATCATGACCTGGGCGACCGACCGGGGATCGTTTCCCAGGAACTCGACTCCGTTCGCGGTCTTGTTCCCCTTGAGGTTATAGTCGAAGGTCGGATCGAAGGTGTTCGGATCGATGCCGGTCCAGTTGAAGGTGCGGATGAACTCTCCTTCGAGGCGGGTGCTGGTGCAGTTCAGGTCCGGCAGATCGACGAACGAGAGCTGGCTCTTGGCGGGGCTCTCCGCATAAACGTTGCCTCGCGGCTTGGGCGCGCAGTCGAGGTTGCGGAGGAGGCTCCGGCTCACCAGCACCTGCCCGCTCCGGGCATCCACGAGGGCGTGGTAAGGGCCGGTCTCGAGGCGCAGCCGCAAGTCCCAGACCACGGAAAAACGTCCCGCCGCCCTGGCCACGGCGAGCCGGGAGCGGACCGGAGCCGCGAGCGCTCCGCCGCCGGCATCGCCGCGCAGCTTGATCAAGGCCGCTCGCACCGCCTGGTCCGCGGAGATGAACGGGCCGGAGCCGGCGGCGATCACTCTCTGGCACTGGATCAGGAGGCCGCGGAGGCTGCCAGCCTGGTCTAGTTGCCCGATGACCATCCCGCCCAGAACCGGCAAGCCTTGATGGACCTGCCGCAGCCGGACCACGGTGATGCCCTCTTGCCGGAAAACCTCCTCGACCGCCAGCGCCGCGCGGGGATTTTCGATCCCGGCCAGGGCCCGCTGGCTTTCGAGAAAAGCGTAAACCGTGCCGGCGGCCAGGGAGTCCCCCTCGACCTCCGGCCCCGGCGCCGCCGAGCCCGGCTCCGCCGGGATGCCGGCCGGGCCGCTGCCGGCCGGGCGGCCGGCGCTGAATTTGAATCCGTGGAGGGCCGCGGGATACGAATCCCCCGGGAGAAAAACCGCCTCGGCCTCCGGTCCAAAGGCTTGTTTGAAGGCGGCGGCCGCCTCGTAAACGCTTTCCGGAGCGACCGGCCCCTTTCCGGTCCCATTGCCGAGAGGTGAAGCTCGGGGAGGCCCCTTGGGCACGGGAGGGGGCCGCTGGTCGTCATAGACCAGCTGTGAAAAGAGAGGCGAGCAAAATGCGCCCACGAAAAGAGCCAGAGCCGCGGAAGACGGAAATTTCGCCATGGACGGACCTCCCCGGTGATGTGACTTTTAACACAAAACTCTGCCGATCGAAAAAGCGCCGTTCATCATATCCAAAGCGAGGAGGAACGGCGATCCAAATCAGCGCCGCACCTCACGTCCCCCGCATGCGCTTGAGCAGGTTGGCGGTGATCCTCTGCACGCGCGGGTCGGGGCCCTTGGGGGTGGTGTAGACGGAGGGCCGCACGTAGCCGGGCGGCTCCGAGAGGCCGTCCGCCCACCAGCAGCTCGAGGCGTTGAAGACGAAGTTCCCCTTGGGGCCGGGGTAAATGGTGGCGGTATAGGCCCCCTCGCCGCGCGGGCTCCTGGTTTTTCCGGAGGCCACCACCTCCAATCCCGGGATGGCCGCCGGATCGCCGTGCCACTCCCAGCCCACCAGCCCGGGGATGCCCTCCCCCTTCTTCATGCCGGTCCCCTCGAACAGCCAGTGCTCCGGCGCGGCGCAGATCCAGTCCGCCCCGCCGGTGATGGGGAAAGTGCTGCGGGCGCCGATGAGGGTGTTCTCGTTGGGCGAGCTCCAGGGGAACTGCTCCATCTCGGGGAAGTCCTTGACCTCGAGCGGATCGCGCGGCCCGAAGCGGTCGAGGCGCATGATGCGCCGAGCAGGGGCGCCGCTCGAGCTCGGCCGCACGCGAATGCGGCCGCAGCAGGTGTTGCCCGAGAGGAAGGCGACGTTCACCCTGGAGGCGATAGCCGCCTTGAGGTTCTCGAACATCTCCGTCGAGTAGTACTCGTCGTGGCCGACCGAGAGGAAGCCCTTGGCGCGGAGGAGGCCGGCGGCATCGGCGTGGGCGTCGAGGTTGGAGATGTAGGTGACGTCATCGCCGCGCGACTCCAGCCAGTAGGCCAGGGGGAACTCCCAGAGGAACCACTCCCCCGAGCCGGTCGAGAGCGGCGCGTCGAGGATCTGGCAGTACTTGCCGTAGGGGCGGTCGAAGCTGATCTCGACGTCCGTCCCCCAGAACCACTCCTTCTTGCCGTCATCGTAAAGCGAGAACTGGCTCGGCCAGCGGTTGTAGGCCTGCCAGGTGGTGTCGGAGCACTGGAAGATGAAATCGGCCGGCCGGTCGTCGCGGACGATGAAGATGACGTAGCTCTGCAGCCCCTCGCGCTCGGCGGTGAGCTTGCCGAGGTAGATGCCGCTCGGCCAGTCGGCGGGAACGGCGATCCGGGCGCACGGCTCCCAGCGGCACTCCCGTAGGCGGTTGGGCCCGACGGGCGGATCCTCCTGCGCCTTCCCTGAAAACGGCCCCAGGCTCTGGACCTGCCGGCCGCCGGCGCCTCTGTAATATCCCATGCGGTAGAGGTCGATGGTGAACGGCGAGGCGGGATCAGTGCTGACGTGGAAGCTGATGGTCTCCCCGGCGCGGACGCTGGCGCGCGAGCAGTAGCCCTCGATCCACGGGGAGCGGTAGCGGGTCTTTGGATCGATGCGGGTGTTCTGGAGCATCCAGTCGCGGGTGCCGGGACGGTCGTTCTCCTTGCGGATGAGGTCCGGCTGGGCCGGCGGCTTCTTCCCGGCCCCCTCCTCACCCGGCAGTCTCGCGGTCAGGCCGGGCCAGGCCGAGGCCAGCCCCGCCCCGGCGATCCCCTTGAGCACTTCCCGCCGGCGCAGCAACATTTCTTCGCCGCGGCCCGTTTGATCTGCCCGGCCGTCCATCCCTCGATCTCCTTCTTTCATGAGATTCCTCCGTAAGCGTGTGACAAATGGTTTTCGCCACAATGATACCGGAAGCCGCGCTCAACCTCCCGGCAAAATCTCGCCGGCGCGGCTCTCCTGCTTGAGCAAGATCTCTCGCAGGAGCGGGAGGGGCGGCATGCCGTGGGAGAGCATCTGGTCGTGGAACTTCTCCCGGCCGATGGCGAACTGGCTTGTCGAGCGCGCGAGCTTCTCCTCGAAGCTCTTCAGCCGGGCCAGCTCGGCCTCGAGGGTAGCGCGGCGGAAGTCGGTCACCTTGCCGTCATACTGGTGCAGCCCGAGCATCGTCCCCAGCTGCGGCCGCCACGCCAGGTAGCCGTCGAGGAACTCCTCGACCAGGCGGGAGAATTCGGCATCGGCTGCCGCAGGGGCCGGCGCGGCGGCGGACCAGGGCCAAGGAAGGAGGGCGATCAATAAAAGCGCCGTCAATAAGAGCCTGTCCCGAAAGTCGCTCCGAGGCCCGAGGCCGCGACCACCCCGCTCCGCGGGGCGGTGCCCGAAGGCGCCAGACAAGGGCGAGAATCGAGCAGTCGCGCAGATTCGAGCGCCCGGAGGAGGCGGGCACCCCGAAGGGGTCGCCTCCGAGGGCTGCCCGATGGCTCGCGCGGAGCGCGAGACCGACGGGGGCCGACGCAGCCTTATTAACCGGAGAAATAAGGCGAGGAGGCCCAACGCAGGATGGCGCCTACGCCGCCGGCCGGAGTTCTGTTGCAGAGTGGCCGGTTGGAATTTTGGGAGAGGCTCAAAGGGCTTTGCCATGATTTACCGCCGCGTGGACGCCATGTCCATGGGGCGCGTCGTAG
>JACQVS010000195.1 GCA_016209605.1 Planctomycetota bacterium | reverse complement strand
GTAAATTGTTGACCATGGAAGAGGGATTGAACCGCCAAGACGCCAAGGACGCCAAGAAGAGGACAGAGAGGAGAGGAAGGAAACTTGAAATCTGGGGCCTGGCGGCGATCGCCACCCTGGCGGCGGCGGCGGGGTGCTTCTGGATATTCTTCCTGCGACAGGTCGCTCTGGACGTGGATACCCTGGCCGATCCGGCGGTTTCCCCGGATGGGAAGCTGGTGGCGGTGGTGGGTATGAAAACGTATCGCGCCGCCGAGAAGCTGAATCAGGTCCTGCTGCGCCTGGGCACTTACCTGGACGACATAGATTCTCATCTCTACCTTGTCCGCCTTCCGGATGGAATCATTCAGAAGACTGGAATCGATGTCCTCCCGCATGGCCTGTCCTGGCGCCCGGATGGCTCTGAAATCTGCCTGATCTCGGCGGCCGAGAATGATTTTTCAAGCTTGCAGCGAATTTCGGTGAGCGGATTTTCAAAGGAGAAGGTCACTTCAGCCCATTGCTTCAAGGCCTGCTATTCTCCCAGCGGCGAGTACCTGGCTTATACTCAAAATCCGACTTTTCCAAATGGCAAGTGGAATCTGGTTATCGAGTCGTTGCCATCCGGCAAGCGAACCAGGATAATCGAAGACGTTGACCCTGGATATATTTGCTGGCATCGGGGCGGCAAGAAAGTTTATTACACCAACCGCCACCAGATTTTTGAACAGGACGTGGAAAGCGCTCAGAAGCGGGTCCTGCTGAGCATTCAACAGGATGAGGACACCTGGATTGCAGATCTGGTCTGCTCCCCGGATGGCTCGCTTTTGGGCTTTCGCTCTGAGGGCGTCTTTCAAACCGTGGATCTCGAGACCGGCGAGGTTACCCAGCTCTTTGAGTACCATCAGCCGTGGCTCGAATTTGATTGGAAAGACCAGGGAATTTGCTACATTGACAATTCATCTAGCCAGAGCCTGCAAGACACCAAGCTCCTGGTCTACCGGCCGGAGGAGGAGCGCTCGCTGGAAGTCGCCCGCGGGCCGATCACCTGCCCGCGGTGGCTGGATCGATCCCATATCCTCGTCCGGCAATCGCTGAACGAGCTGTGGATCTACGAGGCCGGCTCGGGCCGGGGGAAGCGGATTTTTCCCGGCCCTTCAACGAAGTGAGGAGCTCATGGCCAGAAAATCGAGTCAAAAGCCCATCAAGAAAAACTGCGTCCTGGGCGTCGATGTCGGCACCGCCAGCGCGCGGGCGGGGATCTTCAACATGGCGGGGAAGATGCTGGGGCACGCCTCCGCTCCCCTCGAGATCCACTCGCCTCGGCCCGATTTCCACGAGCAGTCGTCGGAGGACATCTGGAGCGCCGTCGCGCGGGCGGTGCGCGGCGCCCTCAGGCTGGCCGGCGTCCCGGCCCGCTCCATCGCCGGCCTGAGCTTCGATGCCACCTGCTCCCTCGTCGCCCTCGACGCCCGGGACCGGCCGGTGACCGTCTCCCCCGGCGGCAAGGACCGCTGGAACGTGGTGATGTGGATGGACCACCGCGCCCTTGAGGAGGCGGAGCTGGTGAACGGCACCAACCACGAGGTGCTCCGCTACACCGGCGGCCGGATCTCGGTCGAGATGGAGCCGCCCAAGCTGCTCTGGATCAAGAAGCACCTCCCCAGGAGCTGGAAGCGGGCGGCGCGCTTCCTCGACCTCGCCGACTTCCTCACCTACCGCGCCACCGGGATCGACATGCGGTCCCTCTGCACGGCGGTCTGCAAGTGGACGTACCTCGGCCACGAGCCGGGCGAGACGGAGCCGGGGGTTGCTGGCGAGAAGACCGCCCCTGGCCGCTGGGCCAAGGACTTTTTCTTCATGATCGGCCTCGATGACCTCTTCGAGGGGGACCGCCAGGGAAAATCGGTGCGGCCGATGGGGAGCTTCATCGGCGGCCTCACCGCCAGGGCGGCGAGGGAGCTGGGCCTTTCCGAGGGTGTGCCGGTGGGGGTGGGGATCATCGATGCCCACGCCGGCGGCCTGGGCCTCCTCGGAACCCCGCTCCAGAACAGCCAGAAGCCCCCGGAGGAAGCCCTCGAGACTGCCCTTGCCCTCATCGGCGGCACCTCCTCCTGCCACATGGCGGTGTCCCGCCAGCCGCGCTTCATTCCGGGAGTCTGGGGGCCGTACTACTCGGCCATGGTTCCGGGGATGTGGCTCACCGAGGGCGGGCAGAGCGCCAGCGGCTCGCTCGTCGACCACGTCATCGCCGACTCCGGGGCGGCGGAGGAGCTGCGGCGGGAGGCCCGGCGGGAGGGAGCGACGGTTTACGAGGTCCTCAACCGCGCCCTCGCTCGCATGGCGCGGCGGCAGGGGGACGAGCTGGCCGAGGACTTCCACATCCTGCCCTACTTCCACGGCAACCGCAGCCCGCGCGCCGACCCGACGCTGCGAGGGGTCGTGAGCGGCTTGATCCTGGATCGGTCTCTCGAAGCGGCGGCGCTGCGCTACCTCGCCGCCATCCAGGCCATCGCCTATGGCACGCGGCATATCATCGAGGCTATGAACCAGGGCGGCTTCCGCATCGACACCGTCCTGGCCTGCGGCGGCGGCACCAAGAACCCCGTCTGGCTCAAGGAGCACGCCGACATCACCGGCTGCCGCCTGCACCTGCCGCGCCAGCCGGAGGCGGTGCTCCTCGGCGCCGCCATCCTCGGCGCCGTGGCGGGCGGTTGCTTCCCCAGCCTCCTCGCCGCCATGGGGGCCATGGGCGGCTCGAAGCGGACGGTCGAGCCCGACCCCGCCCGCAAGGCTTTTCACGATCGCAAGTATGAGGCCTTCCACCGCATGTACGGCCACTTCCTCGAGCTCCGCCGGATCATGAAAGGCGGCGCGGAATGAGCCGCGCGGCTGAAAGTCGGCCCGGCCGCCCGCCCCTCGCCGCCCTCGTCTTTGCCGGCCCCGGCCGCCGCGCCGGCGCCGGCGTGCTGAGGAACCTCTCCTTCGCGGGCCCGGTCATGGAGTGTCCGGCGCTGCCGCCGGCGGCCTGGCCCTGCCTGCCGTTGCCCGAGGAGGCCAGCGGCTCGAGCGCGGGGAGCTGGATTCTCTGCCTCGATGGCGAGGAGCGGGTGAGCCTCGAGCTGCGTGACGAGATGCTTCTGGCCATCGCCGCCGCCGGCCCGGAGGTGGAGGCCTTCTCGATCCCGGTGACGCGTTACTTTTACGGCCAGTACCTGCGCCACGGCGGCTGGCGGCGGCGGGAAGCGCGCCTCTTCAAGGCCGGATTGACCGCGCCGCCGCGGCGAGTGGTGGAGTTGAAGAAGGTGCTGGTCCATCTGGGCGAGCGGCGTCTCGAGGACACGCTGCGGCGCTTTTCCCGCCAGGACGCCGTCTTGGGCCTGGGGATCCGGATGAGGCAGGCTACCGGCTGGCGGCTCTTCTGTGAACCGCTCTGGACCTTTTTCCGGATCTACTTCGGCCGCCAGGGCTGGCGCGACGGCATGCCGGGGCTCCTCGCCGCCGCCATGGCGGCCATGGAGCGCGGCGTCGCCCTGGTCCGGGCCTGGGAGAGGGACCGCCAGGAAACCTCTGGATAACCGGCTGAGCGGCTAACGGGCTAACGGCCCAGTTGTTTACCGGGTCGCGATCCGATAGAATCATACCGTTTTGGTGAATGGACCCAGGACCAGATCATGGGAGTAACGCATTGCAGGCCAAAGTGCAGGAATTCGAGAAAGCCATAGGAGCTTTTCCGCGCTGCCGGATCGGCGTGGTGGGGGACCTGGTGGGCGACCTCTACATCTACGGTACTCCAACCCGCCTCTCCCGGGAAGCTCCGGTGATGATCATCCGTCACGAACGGGAAGACTTCTTCCTGGGGGGCGCCGCCAACACCGTGAACAACCTCTGCTCCCTGGGAGGCCAGGTGGCGGCGGTGGGGGTCGTCGGCGCCGATGCCGTGGGGGATCGGCTGGTGCAGGCGCTGGAGAAGAAAGGAGTGCGCACCGACGGGGTGGTGCGCTCGCCGCGCTGGCGCACCATCTCGAAAAATCGCGTCCTGGCGGGCGACTTCCATACCAAGAAGCAGCAGGTGCTGCGCATCGACTACGAGCCCGAGCGCAGTGTTGACGCCCAAGAGGCCGAGCTGGTGCGGCGCGCCATTGCCGAGGTGCGCGAGGAGGTCGACGCCTGGATCATCTCCGATTACGGCTACGGCACCTTGAGCCTGGAAACCTTGAAGCTGCTTCAGGAGGAGGCTCGGAGCGGCAAGCGAGTGGTGGCCGACTCGCGCTACCGCATCAAGGAGTTCCGCGGCCTCACCCTGGTGACTCCCAACGAGCTCGAGGCGCTGTCGGCATATGGCATCAGCCGGATTTACAACGAGCACGCCGCCCGGGACCTCGTCATGGATGTGGGGACCAGGCTGCTCGAGGACCTGGCCCTTCCGGCGGCCCTCATCACCCGCGGCGACCAGGGGATGATCCTCTTCGAGCGCGGCCAGATGCCGCTCGATATCCCCATCTCCGGAACCGCCGACATCGTCGACGTCTCCGGGGCCGGCGACACGGTGGTGGCGACGGCCACCCTCGCCCTCGTCGCCGGCGCCGGCTTCGCCAACGCCGCCCGCCTGGCCAACCTGGCCGCGGGCATTGTGGTGATGAAGCCCGGCACCGCGTCGGCGACGAGCGAGGAGCTGAAGACGGCAGTGCGGGCGCTGGACCACAAGCCGGGATGACCATCAGGTTACAGCTTTGACACTTGGAAAATCGTCCGCAGAATCGAGTTTGAACTTCGCCGCCATCGATTTCGAGACCGCCGACACCGGCCGCGACAGCGCTTGCGCCGTCGGCCTGGTGCGCGTCGCGGGGGGGAAGATCATCGAGCGGAACCATTTCCTGATCCGCCCGCCGCGGCGGGGTTTCATCTTCACCTGGCTCCACGGCATCTCGTGGGAGGATGTGGAAAACGAGCCGACCTTTTCGGAACTCTGGCCGCGGCTCTCCGGCTGCTTCGATGGCCTCGATTTCCTGGCGGCGCACAACGCCTCCTTCGACCGCGCCGTGCTGCGGGCGGCTTGCGAGGGGGCGGGCCTGGCCCCTCCCCAGCAGCCGTTCCTGTGCACGGTGCGCCTGGCCCGGCGCCTGTGGGGCATCCGCCCGGCGAATCTCCCGAACGTCTGCGCCTACCTCGGCATCTCCTTGCGGCATCACGATCCGCTTTCGGATGCGGAAGCTTGCGCCCGCATTGTCCTGGCGGCGAGAAAAGCCGGCTGGAAGGCCAATGAGAGCGGCGTGAAATCAGGAATTTCAACGGCGCCAAGGCGCTCCCGGAAGCATGGGTCCCACTAGCTCTGCCTTGATCCTCCTCAGCGGCGGCCTCGACTCCGCGGTGACCGCGCTCGCGGCCCGGCATCTCGGCTACCGGCTCCACGGCTTGACCTTCGCCTACGGCCAGCGCCAACGCGCCGAGATCGAGTACGCCCAGGCGCTGGCGGCAGAGCTGGGATTCCTGAGCTACCGCGTCATCGACCTCCCGCCGTTCCCGCCGCGCAGCTCGGCGCTGACCGATGCCGATCTCCCGGTGCCGCGCCAGCGCACCGAGCGGGAGATGCAGGAGGGATCGATCCCTGCCACTTACGTGCCCGCGCGCAACACCTTGTTCCTCGCCTACGCGCTGGCCTGGTGCGAGGGCCTGGAGGCCGGCTCGATCTTTTTAGGCGTCAACGCCCTCGACTACTCCGGCTACCCCGACTGCAGGCCGGAGTACCTGCAAGCGTTCCGGCGCCTGGCCGATCTGGCGACCAAAAGGGGAGTGGAGGGACGGCGGATCCGCCTCCACGCGCCGCTCCTCCATCGCACCAAGGCGGAGATCATCCGCCTGGGGGCGGAGCTGGGCATCGATTTCCGGAAGACCTGGAGCTGCTACGACCCGGTCCGCGAAGGCTGCCGGTGGCTGGCCTGCGGCGCCTGCGACAGCTGCTCCTTGAGGAGAAAAGGGTTTCTGGAAGCGGGGATTGAGGACCCGACTCCTTATGCTGCAAAATGATAGGTTAATCCGGGGACCGAAATGAAAATTATATTGGTAAATCAGAAGCTCGGTTACTCCAGCTCCACCAGCTACAGCTTCGAGCTTTGCAAGGCGCTCAAGGCGCGGGGGCATCAGGTCCGGCTGTGCACCGGCGGCGGCGAGCTGCGGGAGGTCTTCAAGGAGGAGAAGATCGAATCCTATCTGGTGAAGTACAACTTCTTTTCCTTCCGCAAGCTCATCCAGATCATCGCGGAGTTCAATCCCGATCTGGTCCACGTCCTCAACTTGCGGTCCATTGCCATGGGGCAGAAGATCGCCGAGCATCTCCGCAAGCCGCACCTGGTTTCCGTTCATCATATCCTCAGCCAGCGGCAGTCAGCCCTGACTCACGGACTGCTTTACGGAGTGATTGCGGTCAATGAGGCGGTACGCGAGTCACTGGTCAACGACCAGCAGCTCTCCAAAGAGTTGATCCGCGTCATCCGCAGCGGGATCAATCTGGAGCGCTTCCATCCGGGGCCGGCGGCGCCGTTTTCGAGCGACCGGCTGCCGGTGATCGGATCGATCGGCCGCCTCGAGCCGCTCAAGGGATACGGGTACCTGATCGCCGCGGCGCGGCAGGTCCTCGACCGGCTGGCCCCCGGCGGCCGGGAGCTGATGTTCGTGATCGTCGGCGAAGGCGAGGGGGAGCGGGCGCTGCGAAATCAGGTCAAGGATCTCAAGCTGGAGAAGCACGTCACCTTCTGCCCGCCGCTTCCGGACCTGGTGGAGCTGATCCGCAACTTCGATGGGGTGGTGGTGCCGACGCTGCGCGGCGGCGTGGGGCTGGCCGCCCTCGAGGCCATGGCCTTGGCCAAGCCGGTCATCGCCAGCGCCCTGGGGGAGCTGCTGCACATCATCGGCGATGGGACGACGGGACTTCTGGTGCGCGAGCGCGACTCCGATGCCATCGCCGAAAAGATCCTGTTCCTCCTCGACCGTCCGGAAGAGGCGCGTCGCCTCGGCCGCCAGGCGCGCCAGTGGGTCGAGGAAAACTTTGCGCTGCAGCCGTTGGTCGACGCCACCGAGCAGTTCTACCAGGACATCCTCGAGGAAGCGTCCCGTCCTTGACAACTCGGAGCCGGTATGTTAAGGTCGCCCGGGAGATTGCCGAGAAGGCCGTCATCCTGGTTTTTCCATCGTTGGGATAGCGAAGTTGTTTGATACGGTGAAGGGTCACGGCAAAAGTCTTTTTCAAACGAAGTGAAGGTGGCAACCAAGGTTACTTCCGGGGCTGCGGTCGTGATACCCGCCCGCCTGCAATCGAGCCGGTTTCCGCGCAAGGTGCTGGCCCGGGAGACGGGAAAGTATCTGATCCAGCATGTCTACGAAGGAGTCGCGGGCGCGCCGGGAATCACGCGCGTCATCATCGCCACCGACAGCGAGGAGATTCACGCCGCGGCCCAATCCTTTGGCGCCGAAGTCCGCTGGACCTCGCCGCGGCATCTATCCGGAACGGACCGGGTCGCGGAAGTCGCCTGTTCCCTGACGGAATCCTTGATCATCAACGTGCAGGGTGATGAACCGCTCATCGCCAGAGAGGATCTGGGGCATCTGGTGGAAGCCCTGAGCGCCGGAGGTCCTCGAGCGGCGCCCATGGCCACCCTGGCGCGCCAGCGGCAGGATGCCGAGGGCCAGCTGGATCCCAACAACGTCAAGGTCGTCGTCGGACTGAATGGCCAGGCCTTATATTTCAGCCGGGCGCCGATTCCATACGTGCGCCGAGGGGAAGGCGAAGTGGTAGAAGAATCTCCTTGGCTCCATCATATCGGCGTCTATGGCTACCGCCGGAAATTCCTGGAGACCTTCACCCGGCTGCCGCCGGGCCGCCTGGAGAAGCTGGAAAAGCTGGAGCAGCTGCGGGCTCTGGAGAACGGCTTCGCCATTCAAGTGGTGGAAACGCGCCAGGTTTACGCCGGCATTGACACCGAGGAGGAGTACCGGACCTTCGTCAAATGGTATCGAGACCGGAGCGCGAAATTGATTTAGAGCGCGTAACAAAATGAATTTCGAGCCGGATTGCGAGCGCCGGCGGCCGGATGCAAGGAGCGAGGCCGGAGGCGATACGGGACGTAGTATCGCCGAGGCCGAGCGACACCGCAAGCGGCCAGCCGCCGCCGCAAGACGGCCGATAGGCATTTGGTTAGGTGCTCTTAAAGTGAAGAGGAAGCGTCCAGCCCGCCGGCCCCCACCCGGGCGGCGCGGCGCGGACCGATGCCGGGCCGCTGGCCTGAGAACAGGAATGCAAGTGATCGCCGCCAATTTGAACGAGTCCCATGAGAGTCAAGAAAAGAGCGCGAAAACCAAGTACATCTTCGTCACCGGAGGCGTCGTTTCCTCACTCGGGAAAGGCCTGACCTCCGCCGCCGTCGGGCTGCTTCTCGAAAGCCGCGGGCTCAAGATCAGCCTGCAGAAGTTCGACCCTTACATCAACCTAGATCCCGGCACCATGAGCCCCTACCAGCACGGCGAGGTCTACGTCACCGAGGACGGCGCCGAGACCGACCTCGACCTGGGGCACTACGAGCGCTTCACTCAGGCGCGGATCACCCGCGACTCCAACTACACCACCGGAAAGATCTACAACGCCGTGATCCAGAAGGAGCGGCGCGGCGACTACCTGGGCTCTACCGTGCAGGTGGTGCCGCACATCACCGATGAAATCAAGGCCTCCATCGAGCGGGTGGCCAGCGAAGACGTCGATGTGGTGATCAGCGAGATCGGCGGCACCGTAGGCGACATCGAAAGCTTGCCGTTTCTGGAGGCCATCCGCCAGTTCGCCCTGGAGAAGGGCCGCGACCGGGTGATGTTCATCCACCTCACCCTGCTGCCTTACTTGCAGGCCTCCGATGAAATCAAGACCAAGCCGACGCAGCACTCGGTGGGCCGGCTGAGGGAAATCGGCATCCTTCCGGACATCCTGATCTGCCGAACCGAGAAGGAGATCAGCGATGAGATCAAGAAGAAGATCGCCCTGTTCTGCAACGTGCCCCTCGAGGGGGTGATCGAGGAGAAGGATGTCGACTTCTCGATTTACGAGGTGCCGGTCGTCTTGCGGCGCCAGAACCTCGATACCCTCATCCTCGACCGATTCAGGATCCAGCCGCAAAAGTCGGACTTGAGCCGATGGGAGGAGATCCTGGAAATCCTCCGCTCCCCGGAAATGGAGACGGAGATCACCCTGGTGGGCAAGTACGTCAAGCTGAACGACGCGTACAAGTCGATTTACGAGGCGCTGACGCACGCTGGCATCTTCCATCGCGCCCTGGTCAAGGTGAAGAAAGTGCAGGCGGAGGTCATCGAGCGGGATGGCGCGGAGGCCCTCTTGCAGGGGGCCAAGGCCATACTGGTCCCCGGCGGCTTCGGCATCCGCGGCATCGAAGGCAAGATTCAGGCCATCGAGTACGCTCGCGCGAACCAGGTCCCTTTCCTGGGCATCTGCCTGGGCATGCAGTGCGCCTGCGTCGAGTTTGCCCGCCACGTCCTCCAGCTCGAAGGGGCGCACTCGACGGAGTTCGACCGGCAGACTCCCCAGCCGGTGATTTCACTGCTGGAGGAGCAGGAAAAGGTGACCCAGATGGGCGGCACCATGCGCCTGGGAGCTTACCCCTGCCAGATCAAGCCCGGAACGCTCGCGAGCCAGGCTTACGGCCGGGAGCGCGTCCAGGAGCGCCATCGCCATCGCTACGAGTTCAACAATTTTTACCGGGACCCGTTTGCCGGCGCCGGCATGATATTCTCCGGCCTATCCCCGGACGGATCGCTGGTCGAGATCATCGAGCTGGCGCGGCATCCGTGGTTCCTGGCTTGCCAGTTCCATCCGGAGTTCAAGTCCAAGCCCGTGGATCCCCATCCCTTGTTCCGGGATTTTGTCAAGGCCAGCATCGAATATTCCTTGAAGGCGAAGAAGGAGGAACGAGTTCATGGCGTTCGGTGAAGCGGATCCCTTGGGGGCAACTGAGAAGCCAGAGGGCGGCGAGAGTTCTGCTTTCGGCAAGATGAGGCGGGATGAGTCCTGGAAGGATGCCGCGCAAAAGGAAAAGGAAAAGCTCGAAAAAGACTTGAAGTCCGCCCCGCAGCGGGAGGTGCCGCAAGCCAGCTTCACGGGGCTGCTCTACGACCTCAGCATGCAGGCCATGCTGGCCCTGGGGCTGGTGGCGACCCAGGGCCAGGAAGAGCCAGTCATCGACCTCCCCCTGGCGCGCTACACCATCGACACCCTGGCGGTCCTTGAGGAGAAGACCAAGGGGAACCTCACCGCCGAGGAAAGCGCCTACCTCAGCCAGCTCTTGCAGAGCCTGCGCTTGCGCTTCGTGGAGGCGGCGAGGGTGAAGAGTTAGTCAAAGCGCCAAAAACCATTCACCGCCGCGCCGCTCCCAGCCATGCCAGGGCGAGGTAAGCCCCATTTGTTCCGGGAAGTGCAGATTATGATGGGTTGCGACAAAATGTCGCCTTTTTTAGCGGAAGGCGACAGGGGGCAATTGAAAGTTCCGGGACTTTCCAGTACGATGCGTGTTCGTGAGTGTAGACCCTTTCGGTTAGTCTAATAATCTAGCGGCGATGACTTTAATGCGTAGTCTCTTGCTTGGTTTGATAATGCTTTTGGCTGTCGCTTCGTCGTCCGGGGCAACGACACTACTTTTTAACAGTGGCACCCCAAATGGGATAAATGGTTTATCAATAGTCGGTGATCCTCCAAACGAAGTTGCGTCAGCAGCCCAGTTCACTACATCGGTAGCGTGGAGAATCGAGAGCATCAAGTTCTGGTCCGTGGAGCAAAGTGGGTTCATTTGGGACGGCACGATCGAGTACTTCTTCTTTCAAGATGTTTCCGGAATCCCTGATTCTGTTCCTCTAGTTCAGGATAACGCTTTAAACATCGCCCAGATCCCGGATAGTGCAGGAGCTTGCTGTAACTCAACCAGCTCTTTCAGATATACCTTTGATCTCGTCATGCCCATCTCTCTTGGAGCCAACACCCGATATTGGATCGCGCTTCAGATCGGTCGAGGCAACTTGTTTGGGCAGACGTTCTGGTCGACAACTGATCTCACGCCGATAACCGCCACCGCATATTCAGAAGGTGCAACATTCGACAACTGGATCTTGACACCCCAAAGCGGTGGACTCGCCTTTCAACTATTCGGAGAGCCTGTGCCAGAGCCGATCGCCTTTGGCGAAGCTCTCGACCGCGAAATCTCCCCGGCTGGCGATCAAGACCGCTTCACCTTTGTCGGCCAGGCGGGCCAGGAGGTCACTGCCTTCCTCAACAACAACGCGAATCTGCCCAACGGTTTCACCTTGCACATGACGGGCCCTGGCCTGGACAAGCAGTGCACAGCACGCGACTTCGCCAACGACTGCGAGATTGGGCCTGAGGTTCTCGCAGCTGGCGCCTACACCCTCACGGTCGACGGAATTGGAGGATCCACCGGAGCGTACATACTCTCGCTCAACCGCCTTGATGGCGATGCCGAGCCGATCGCCTTCGACGAGGAAATTCTGGAGCATACCATCTGGCCGGCTGGCGATCAGGATCGCTTCACGTTCGTCGGAAGGGCGGGACAGGAAATAGCAGTCTTTCTTGATAACCAGGCAACAGAAATCTGCAGTGCATCCGGGCCACTATTCTCCTTGACCTTAGCGGGGCCTGGGCTCTCTGAATCATGTGGACCATCCGCCTCCTACCAAGACTGCCAGATTCCAGTGGAAGGCAAAGAGCTGACCCTGCCATCAGACGGTGAGTACACGCTAACTGTAGATGGGTACGGGTGTAGCATCGGCAATTACACGCTCAGCCTCAATCGCATAGACGCCGGCTCCGAGCGTATCGCCTACGGTCAGTCTCTGGTCCGTTCCGTTTCACCACCGGGGGATCAAGACCGCTTCACTTTCGTGGGCAAGGCTGCCCACAAGGTGACCGCTTTCCTTGACAACCAGGGGACGCTGGAAGATTGCCTTTCCCTCGAGATTCGCGGCCCTGGCGAAGAGAGTTGGACTTGCGCTTCGTTCTGTAACCTCCCTTATCAGGACTGCGAGATCGGCCCTATATCGCTGCCCGTCGACGGCGATTACCAGCTTCTGGTGGATGGGAGGAGCGGAAGTTCGGGACCTTATACACTTTCGCTCAACCGGATAGACGCGGATGCCGAAGCGATTGAGTATGGCGAGACTTTGATTCGCGCCATTTCGCCAGCCGGGGACCAAGACACATTTGCCTTCCTGGGGAAGCAGGGCCAAGCCATCAGCGTGCTCCTGGACAATCAAGGCACGGCACCCGACGGCCTGTCCCTAAAACTACAACAGCCAGGAAACCGGGTCTTGTTGTGCGACTTTTCCTTACCCTATCAGGACTGCGAGATCGGGCCGGTAACGTTGCCCGAGAATGGGGTCTATGCTATCGTCGTGGACGGCCGGTCAGGGACGACAGCCCCATACTCCTTGACGCTCAACGGGCCATCGGTCTCCCGCATTCTCCCGGATCACGGTGGTAACAACGGCTCCGTGACTGTGACGATCACCGGGCGTGGCTTTGCGGAGGGAACCCAGGTCAAGTTGGTGCGCGATACCTTGCCTCCCTGTATTGGCACAGGCACTGTCATACCGACGCCAGGTCATGTCCTAACAACCTTTGATCTCCACGGAAAAGAGCCGGGGCCTTGGGACGTCCTTATTGTCCGGCCTGGGGTGCCGGATGAGAGGTTGCAGTCCGGCTTCACTATCAGGCCAGGAGGCGCACCGCAGGTCTGGGTGGATATCGTTGGACGACACACAATCAGAGAGCGAAGGGACGCACTTTTTATGGTCCTTTATGGGAACCAGGGCGACGTCGACGCTGTGAGCGTACCCCTATGGATCGGCGGAATTCCGGGCGATGTCGCATGGCGCGTCATGCCTCTCGTCCATCCGTTGCCGAACCTTCCGCAAGAATTCGATCTCGATTGGGACGTGATCCCGATCCAGGTAGATTATCAGGGTGAAACCCTCTTGCCGCTCGTCGTGCCGAGGATTCCACCGGGATTCACGGGGGTGATCGATGTCAACCTAAGGACCGAAAGACAGCAGAGCTTTGAGCTTCGAGTGTGGGCGAACCCGCCGTTGTTTCGATCTCCTCTGACAGAGGAAGAAATACGCTGTTACGCTACGATCGGGACCGAAGCTGCCAATCTTATACTTGCCGAGGTAGGAAGACGGCTGGGGGCAGAGTGTGCGGGTTCCATAGTGCTTAACGTTCCGTTAGCTGTTCAAGGCTTGATCGATGCCGGCGTGCCCGGAGAAAGAGTCTATGCGCAAAAACACGTGGTTGCTGCGTTAGCCAACATGGGCTTAGCCTGCATGGGATTCTTCTTTGAACCCCTGGAATGGAATGCGATTTTGGGCGAAGTAATCATAGCCGGTAGGTTAATCTACGACGCCTGCAAAGGAGTGTTCGCCGCCTCCACCGAAGCACAGCTTGGCGTTTCAGCGATAGGGCCCATCGACCCGAATCTCAAGACTGGTCGGTATGGTACAGGACCCCCGGCGCACTTCGTCGGGAGTAGAAGCGCGCTTCCATATGTGATTTTCCTTGAGAACGCTCCAGAGGCCACAGCACCAGTCCAGGAGCTCGTGATAGAGGATCAACTGGACCTGGCTATGGTGGACGTCACGACGTTTGCCC
The DNA here is from genome assembly GCA_016209605.1 of Planctomycetota bacterium. Classification (GTDB taxonomy): domain Bacteria; phylum Planctomycetota; class UBA8108; order UBA8108; family JACQVS01; genus JACQVS01. Next base: position 12,411 of record JACQVS010000195.1, on the reverse strand, counting down.
TTGGTCCGATCCATATTGCGAACGAGGAGTTCGTGCCACCCTCTGGATCGAGCAGGTTAGAGGCGGAATTCGATCTCCGTGGAACGACCCAGCTCCTGGTAAAAATCCATGCCAACCTCGATCGGTTGACAGGCACCGTGACGTGGAGGTTCACCAACATCGACCCACAAACCGGCATGCCACCCAAGGACCCACGAGCTGGATTCCTCCCGCCAAACAAGGATCCTCCAGAGGGCGAGGGAAGCGTTAGTCTGAGCGTCTGGCCTAAGGAGGGACTCCCAACCGGAACCATGATCGCGAATGAGGCCACGATTTCCTTCGACGGAGGGCCGCCAAGCCGGAGCGGCTGGCTGAACACAGTGGACGCCACTCCACCCGTTAGCAATATACTTCCCCTTCCACCCTCGGTCGTCTCAACAATGTTCGAAGTCCGATGGAGCGGCACAGATGTAGGCTCGGGCATCATAGCGGCGTACATCGTACTCGTCCGAAAGGATGATGGTCCTCTGGTCACGTGGATCGCTGGAACGCAAGAGACGTCGGCTATCTTTTACGGCGAGTGCGGGAAAAGCTATTCCTTCTACAGCCTCGCACGAGATGGCGCTGGAAACATCGAGGAGAAGGATCTTTCGGGCCTTCCAGAGGCCAGCACAGGGGTGAGCTGTGCGTTGCAGATGCCGGGAGACTGCAACCAGGATAGCACAATTGATCAATCCGATGCCATCTGCCTCTTGACACATCTATTCCTCGGGGGCCCACCCAATGTTTTACCCTGTGGCAATGGAAAGGTATCTGATCCAGGGAATCTAGGTTTACTGGACTGGAATAGCGATTTAAGTCTTGATCAATCAGATGCTATCGGTTTGCTCACCTGGAAGTTCCTTGGCGGTCTACCCCATGTTCTTGGAGTGGCTTGTCTGCCAATTGTCGGCTGTCCTGATAAATGCCAGTAAATTTTTTTAATAAATAAGTTGCAAAAAATAGCAACGCCGTCCTCTCCGAGTTGTCCTTCCTGAGATCGTAGAGATGGGTGGTAGGGGACACGGGGCCCAGTACAGGAGTTATGATGAGTTAATGGGGATGCGATAACAACCGCGCAAAAAAATAACGCCGCAAGTAACGGGGCCGGTTAGCCCACCCTAACCCCTGAGTAAATGGACCGGATTTTCTCTCCGGCCTGCCCAGGCTGAAATAAACCTGATTGGGTGGCTGCTCCCGAATACGTTGATCCCGATTCAAAACCTCGGGTACAATACTTGTAGATCTCCTTACTCGATATGCCTTTTGCGAGCAGAGTGTAAAAAGGAGTTCTTTTTTTATTTGAGCAAGCACGAGACTGGAGCCGACGATGCCAACTTCCGATGAGGATCTCCTTGTGGCCGCCGTGAGAGGCGATCGGTCGGCGCTAACCGCACTCCTCGAGAGGTATAGCCCGGCGGTACGCCAGAAGCTAGCCGGTGCGATACCCGCGCAGTGGCAATCGGTTCTTTCCCTCGACGACGTCATGCAGGAGGCCTACATCGACGCGATCCTTGATATCCGTCAGCTCAAGGCAGACAACGGGGAGGCGTTCCTCGCCTGGCTGACGACCCTGGCGAACCGCACTCTGCTGGATACTCTAAGAATGCTGGGTGCCGAAAAGCGAGGCGGTGACCGCCGCAGGATACATCCCTCTACAGGAGGCGACTCGACAACCACGCTCTATCAATCCCTCGTCGAAGCGAGCAGCACGGCAAGCCGTGGGGCGGCACGGAAGGAAGCGCTGGAGGCCCTCGAGCAGGCGCTCGGCCAGCTTCCCGAAATCTATCGTCAGGTAGTCCGGTTGTACGATCTGGAAGGCCTTACAGCCAAAGAGGTTGGGGAATTAGTGGAACGGAGTCCTGGCGCCGTATTTATGCTCCGAGCCCGGGCGCACCGGCGACTGAGGGAGATACTGGGCTCAGGATCAAGATACTTCTAAGCGATTCCGCGTGAGTGGACGGGACGAAATTCGCCATCTATGATGGGGTCCCCGTTGGGCACAAACGTTTTTCCGGCACGCCCGAGTCAGCCTCAGAAAGGTTAAATCATGAGTTTGAAGACGAATGGGACCGGGGAGGCCAATCTCCCCGAACGCAGGCTTATCGAGATCGCATGGGAGCAAGCCTTGGAATTCGGAAACCAGTCCTTGAGCACCGTAGAACCTTCGGAGACTGGATCGGCAAGCGTGCAGCTGCCGCTTAATTCATTCTCTGGATACGAGATCCTTCGCGAGATAAATCACGGAGGACAGGGGGTTATTTACCAGGGCATTCAGAAAGCCACCGGGCGGAAGGTGGCCATCAAGGTCATCCGGGAAGGATCCTACGGGGGATTTCGCGAAAGGGCCCGTTTCGAACGCGAGATCCAAATCCTCGGACTGCTTAACCATCCCAATATCGTCAATATCCACGACAGCGGTCAGGTCGATGGCCTGTTATATTATGTGATGGAATACATCCCTGGCCAGCCACTCCAGACTCATATGACAAGCCGGCAGCACTCGATCGAGGAGACCCTGCGCCTCTTCGCCAAGATCTGCGAGGCGGTTCATGAGGCGCACCTGCGGGGGGTGATCCACCGGGACCTGAAGCCAGGTAACATTCAAATCGACGTACAAGGTGAGCCGCACATCCTCGACTTCGGGTTGGCCAAGTTCGCCAGCACGCCTTTCGTCCTGCTGCCTGGAAACGAGGGGCCCGATGGCGCCCCCCAACTGTTGACGGAAACGGGCCAGTTCCTTGGCTCTCTGCCCTGGGTCAGCCCGGAGCAGGTCGAGTGCAATCCCGACCGGATCGACCTGCGGAGCGACGTCTATTCCCTTGGCGTGATCCTTTTCCAGATGCTTACCGGAGAGTTCCCCTACCCGGTGGGTGGGAACGCGCGAGAAATCCTGGAGAACATCCTCAAGAGCGAACCGGTCCGGCCGCGCTCACTCCGCCGGGAGATCGACGGGGAGTTAGAGACGATCGTTCTAAAGTGTCTGCGGAAGGAGCGAGAGCGCCGCTACCAGACCGTGGGCGAGCTGGCGCGCGACATAGGCCGTTATCTGGCGGGCGAGCCGATCGATGCCAAGCGCGATAGCCTTTGGTACGTTCTCGAGAAGGCCCTGATTTGCCAAAGGTACCGCCTCGCCGCGATGGTGATCGTCGTGAGTCTCCTCGGCTTCGCGGCGTTCCTCTGGACTCGAGCCCACAGACTTGCCGAGGAGCAGGATCACGAACGGCTCGTCGCTCTTATCCAGGCCGACTGGTTATCCGATACGCCCGAGGTAGCGGAGCTATACCGGGACTTCCTCGCGCGCCTCCGAACGGGGGAAACCGATGAAAAGGAGCGGAAACTTTTCCTTTCGAACGCGGTCCGGCTCGAACTGATCGCAAGAGAGATCGCTGGCCTGGACTTCGACTTCTCCGGCGAGATGAGTGCCAGTGGCAGAGTGCCCGAGGTCTTCAACGATTCCGGAATCGAGGCCTGCGTCGACGCCGTCTACATGCTGGGAGGTCGACCCATAGAACCGCATCGCTGGACCTACAGTGGTAGCCACGACGTCAAGACTATCAAACACTGTGGACCGATGAACCTGAATGACCACTTCCCAGGCTTAGATTTTCCGGCAGAGCTCGAGTTCAAGGCGGTCGCGAGCGTCGGGTTCTATCTTCATGAAGCAATGGTGGAATTTAGGAACAAACCTGGACAGAGGTGGAATGTCGATTCTTCGCTCTGGAAGGAGGAAAGAGTCCTCATGCGCCACATCCTGGTCCTTCAAACTTTGCCAGAGAATTACCCTCCCGTGGCCACTGACGAGTGGACTTCCCGGGCGGTGGAAGCGGCATTCCGCCCAGTGGTTCTTTGGGTTGGACCAGGCGTTCTGGGGCTCCAGCACTCTTACCTTCACGGCATCGTGCCGCTTGCCGGGAAGATCCAGATTCTTGATCCCTTAACAGGCCTGGCTGTTGGAGAAGTGTTGGAGTTTATCTCCGACTCTCGCTCAAAAGAAATAACTGTATTCCCTGGGTGGAAGTCGTCTCTGTCTCCAGAATTCGTGGCCTCTTTCGAGAAGGGAGTCGTTCAGGAGGCCCGGGTCCGAATCGTTCCCGATCAATCTGTCGCCCTCTTGAATCCCGGCATCAACATTTACTACGGGCGTGTTCTCGAGACCACGGTGCCCTTGGGCGATGAGGCTCAGCGCAAATGAGTTTCCTGTGGCGGTGGCCTTAAAACGTTGCCCGCGAGGGCCCCGTCTATAAGCTTTTTTATATGCGCGTTGTCGTCAATATCGTCAAGGCTTTTGCCAAAAATTCTCGGACTCGGAAGAGCCGTATACGCGCAGCTTGCCAAGGTGAGAGGGTAAGGGACCCAGTAAAGAGCTTATGATGAGTTGTTAAGCCGTTGGGGGTAATCGTCGAGCAAACCGGTGTCGACCGTCCCAGCCAAGAAATCCCTTGAGAGTGGCAAGCTTCCGGTTTACGCTGGCGGGCTTAAGATTGCAAGTTTCTTGAAGATACCTCTTGAATTCCAGGAGGTCCGTTGGTGTAATCTTCTTGGGTGGTGAGTTCTTCGCCGTTGGTATCGTGAAACCAGGCGGCGAAAGCCCCAAGGTCGCCGAGGTAGTTTTTGATGGTCGCTGATCTCCGTTCCGATTCCTCTAGAAACTTGTCGAATAGCCGGATGGCTTCAGTCGGCACGCCAGGGGCCTCCTCTTATACGCCGAGTTTTTCGCCGGATAGGGGCCGGGATCGGACGTCCTTATACGCGGAGTTCATGGGAAAGTCAGCGTATAAGGAGAGTTATACGTGCAGTTTGCTATTGCCCCTCGCACCTAAAGATGGAGGCAAAGAATGAACCAAAAGCAGCAACTGTGTTTGTTGTTACTCCTTCCGCTTAATCTCGTGGGCTGCGGAATAGTTGGGACATCTCGTACTGGGGGAGTAGAGGGGGTACAGGACAAGTCCACAGATTGCGGTCCCAAGGAGGCTAGTGCCACGAAATGGGGGAATTGGACCCTCGCCGACGAAGACCAAGCGGACACGAACGCTAGAGCGAAGGCAAGAGGGGCCGCTGAGGCGGCATGCAGAGGTACTTGCCCGAAGGACACGAGCAAAAAGTGCAAGTACAAAGAAGAGTCCAATGAGTTACTCGACACCGAGACTCGAACGAACCAGAGTAACCAGACGGAGTACCGGAGTAAGGTCAAATCCTCTGGAACGTGCCAGTGTGAAGAATAGAAGTACTGGTTCGGCAAGAACGACTAAGGTTCTCCCACCCGCACCATTTCCAGATGATTGGGTTGAGGGTTTCTCCAAATACGCGCCCCCTAGCAGAGCTGAAAGAGTGGATCAGAGGACGGCTATCCTGCTACTCTTCAAGGTCCGAAATGCTCATACGATGGGACTATCACTAGCCGAGTGCTGGGATACCGGAGGCACATGGCACTCTTTCGTGACTGCATCGAGTCACTAAAAAAGGCGAAGAAGAGTGTAGAAGGGGTCAAGGAGGCGGTCGAGGGAATCGAGAAGGTCGTCGACACGCTTGACAAGCTGGCGAAGTCGCCGGTCAAGCTCAGCGACGCCCTCAAGCGCCTCCGCAAAGTGGCGGACAGGTTCGGCAAGGCGCTGAAATTGATCCCACCTGGGACACCCATTCTCGGCTGGATTGGGACGGCGTTAAAAGTCGTGTTGAAAGCATTGGAGGCGTCGCTCAAAGCCCTGGAAAAAATCGTCGGGCAGATCGAGGACGCGCTCAAGGCAATTGCGCCGGCGCTGAAGGCGGCGCGCGAGGCCCTGGACGGGATCAAGAAAGTCCTCGATAACGTCCTCAACAGCATCGACGGGCTGCTGAAGCTCCTGGAGCTTCTGGAGAAACAGCAGGACGAGATCGAGCGACGCCTTCCGGAGGACGTTAAGAAAGCGATCCGCGACCTGTGCAAGCAGATCGGCGATCTCGCGGACGAGCTTGACAGACTCGGCAAGGACTTGAAGTCGCTCCTGGACAAGCTCGAGCCGATCGCGGACACGCTGAAGGACGCGTATGCCAGAATCGAGGGGGAACTCCAGAAGATAGAAGATTTCGTAAAGACCGCCGAGGAGGCTGCAGACATTGTCGACAAGGTCCTTGGAAAACTCCCGGACGATTTCAAGGAAGGGCTGGAGAAGCTCTCAAAATGGGTGGCTAAGGGGATCGAACTCATTCTCGAGAAAACCGGCCTGAAGAAGGAATTCGAGGAAGCACTCAAAGCGTTGGAGGACGAAGTTAAGAAAGTCCTCGACCCGGTCCTAGAGCCGCTGAAGCAGATCAAGGAGCAATTGGACAAAGCAAAGGAGCTCTTCGACAAAGCCAATGAGAAGCTCAACGATCTAGCCAAGAAGGCCAAGCGACTGCTCAATGCCCTGAAGGACCTTTGGTGGCTTCTGGCCCTGCTTGCGCTCGTCAAATGGTTCCTAGAGTTCTGGCTCGGCTCGCTGGTTAGGGACGCACGGAAGACCGCCAGGGAGCTGGAGAAGTTGGCTTCGCCGCGGGACTCAGCGGACCCTGATGTCCGCCGCTGGTTGCGCGATCCGGCGGTCAGGCGTCAGCTCGGCGCGCTTGACCGGGTGGCCGCGGAACTGCGCGACAACCTCGTGGCCGTCACACTGCCCGAGCCGGAGCGCCGCGACCTCGAGTTGATGAAGGGAGCCGCTTTACGCCTGAGCCGGGCGCTCGTGACGCTGACGAAAGCCGAACGGGCCGGCGGCCGAGCGGTGAAAAAAACGCAAGTGTCGCTGCCCGCGCAGCTCGGCGCCGCCACGGTGGTCCGCGAGGCGCTCTGGCCGACTCTGCCCGGCCTGGTCATGAGGTTGGAGAACTTGCACGTGCCGGCCGCGGCGCCCGCGGCGATCAGCGACGTTGCCGGTGCGGTCGCCAAGATAGAGGGGGTGCTGGACCGACTGGACCGTCCCGCCGTCTCGTTCGACGTGCACGGTGCACTCACGGAGCTGGGCGCCGCGATCGAGACCCTAGAAAGAGTGACCGCTGATTTCGCGCCAAGTCGAAAGTTAGAGCCTGATTATTTCAAGAAGCTGGCCGCAGCAGTGGGGGCAAGGGCAGAAGAGCGCGATAATAGGCGGACGGGACCAGAACGTGGGAGAAACCGGTGAACTGAGCGGCCCTCCTGTTAAAGTGCCTAACTAAGAGCCCGCAAACCGTTACCTTCCTCAGATAAGACTTCAAGAATCGTCTTCCTGTCGGCGACCGAGGGGCGCTCTTGAGCCCTGGTGTGGGGAGGGACCTTAGAAGCGGCAGCTCAGCGTATAACGCTCGTTATACGCGCGGCGTTGTTTTTCGCGCGGTTGCTATCGCATCCCCGCCTTGTTCAAGAACGGCGTCATGGTGGGGAGCGAGTGAGGCTGAGGTTCACCCAAGGCAGGTATCGATTTTATCGTAACTGGTCAAGAGGGAAGCGGAAATCAGGTGAGCGGACGCCGACGCGGAGGTATAATGCCGGGAAATAAAGGGGGCCAGCCCTAATCCTTGGCACCCTGTAATGTTCAGGAGGCACGGAACCCATAGTATCGCCACGAGGGTATTGGTTCGACGAACCATGAAGCGTTTTGCACTGTCTTTGGCGGCGGGCACCCTGCTCCTGAGCGCGAGCGGGTGCGGGACGGTGGATTTTCAGTACCGGTACTGGGCTCCCAGCGGGAAGCCTGTACCCCGTTGCATGGTCTACAGCGGTGTTCAAGGTGATTTCCTCTTTATAACCGAAGGCGGGGGGAGAACCGACCGCGAGCGCTTCTTGCACAAACTCTTTCTCCCGTTCGCTTTCCTCGACCTGCCCTGGAGCCTTGCTGCGGACACAGCGCTCTTGCCCTTGACTCTCGGCCAGACGCTTGAGCTGGCGCTACGTCCCCAGCCGCAAGAGCCTGGAGAAGCGCCCCCCAGCGCGTCGCCTCTGCTCACCCTGGGGCAAACGACTACAAAGGTTCTGATAAATACCAATGAGGAATGGAAGTTTTTCAAGGGTATGGCTGAACCTAGTCCTGGAACCACTGACTGGACCAAGATCGGTTTCAATGATGCCGGTTGGGAAGTCGGGAAGACGCCCATTGGTTACGGGGAAAGCATTTTTAATGCAAACAATACCACCTTGAGCGACATGAAGGGCAGTTACTGGAGCGTTTATTTACGGAAAAAATTCACCATCCTCGCCGAGGACTTCCCAGGCCTGACCCAGTTGGAAGTAATCATTCAGTACGATGACGGTTTTATAGCCTATATCAACGGGTTGGAGGTCGGCCGGCAATCCATGCCGCTTCCTGGATCGCCAGTAGACAACACCACCCCTGCATTCGATCACGAATACTCTGCGGCCGCCTTCCTGAAGAGGGTTTCACCAACTGTCTCTCCAGAAGTCTTCAATACTCTGGTCGCGGGGGAAAATATCTTTGCGGTTCAGGTGCATAATGTCTCCCTGTACTCCATCGATCTTGTTTTTATACCGCGGCTCGGGGCTTGTGAATCTCACCCCTCAACGTCCTCCCTGCCCCCTTGACAATTTACTTGACAGGGTTGGTTGATTTGAGATCCTGAACCCTGCATAAGGATCAATCGCAATGGATCGATCGAAACATCTCAATGCTTCAGGAGGTCGGGATAGATCAAGCAGCGCCTGAAGTTTCGACCGCCGCAAAGAACTTCGAGGAACTGTAGGGGGTGCGCGATGGCGATTCTACGTTCCGTCTCGTTTCTCTGGATCCTGCTCCTCGCGGGCTGCGGGAGCCTCGTCGGCAAGGTCTCCGGGGGACGGTACGTGGCGCCGGATGGCGTCTTCTCGGTGCCTGTCCCCAGGTTGCCGCTTCCTCCTGCCGAAAGGTTTTATATCGAGGATTCGGCGCGAACGGATCCGCGGAGCGGAGTGCGATCCGGCAATGTGTCCTTCTCCGACACCTTAGGCCGAGTGCGCTCGGTTGCCTACGAGGAGGCCGCCGAGGAGATAATAGGGAGGCTGTTGGAACCCGCGCGCGTCCAGGATGCCTTGAGCGCCTTCTTGCAGACCATCTTCCTACCCGAGTTCCAGCGGCACTTCCCGGGCACGCGCGTCCTCAACGAGAGTCGCATGACGCTGCGCGACGGCGTGCCCGCCCTTTTTTTCGTACTTGAGATCCCTGAGGGATCGCCCCTGGTTTTCAGGGACACCGAGTACCCCGAGGGCCGGCGACTCGATAGCACGCGGGCCTTCCTCGTCTTCATCCACGACGACACGGTATTCACTTTGACCTGGGCCGACGACGATATCAAGGCCGCGCGAGAGGGGAAGCTTGCGGCAAGCCACAGAACGCCGTCGGCCGAGGAAGTGGAAAACTGGAAAGGCGCGCTTTCGGGGCTCTACGAGAGCATGCTTTTCAGATGATGTGGAGGATTCGGGTGGGAGGCCATCTCCCGGCGCGGGAGGCGATCGACGCCAGCACCCGGATCACGTGGTCGGAGAGGGCGGTCTCGGGCCGGAACGATGCGCAAGCCGATCTGGCCGATGGCGCATTCACGAAAAGGGGTGCTCAGGAAACCAGCCACGACCCCGCGATCATCGGAGTTGTCTTTCAGAGCCGGAAACGAGGAATACCACAGAAACGAGGCGTTCATGAATGTGTCACTGGCGAGTGGTGGACTGGTGCTGGTTCTTCCCTGGGTGCTTTTAACCGGCGCTGGTTGCGGCACCACGCGAATGTACACTGGCGACCCATTGCCAAAGAGCGATGTTGCGACGATCAAGGCCGGTGGTCTTTTTAGAGCACGTGTCCACATCATTGGTGTGGACGGGTACTTTATTGAAAGAAGCCCACTTGGCTTCCGCGATCGCGAGGTGGAGGTCCTTCCAGGGGAGCATACGGTGCGCATCCTGCTGGAATCGGCGAAATCTAAAAGGGTTGAGCTTGGGTCATCTGTAACCTTCAATGCCCTCGCCGGGCACACCTATCGAGCAGAAGCCGATGTCACGATAAAGGGAACGAATTTTCTAGGTCTAGGGGAAATCCAAGCAACATGGTTTTGGATTGAAGAGGATAAAACCGGAACGGTCGTGGCGGGCGAGCAACCGAAGTAGACAAGATAGAATCGTGAGGAAGTTTGGCCATTAAGCGTGATCACGATAATCCATGTTGATGTTTGCACGATAATCCATGGTCAATTGACATAAGACGGGCTCCGCCCGCACCCGCCAGGGGAGCAAGCTCCCCTGGGACCCTCGACGAGGACCTCATCGAAGCGCTCAGGAAAGGGAAGTAAAAAAACCCCGGGGGGCCAAGGGAGCCAACTGGACGTTCGCGGCGGTGCGGTGTAAAGGGCATAAAGGGCGAGCCAGTTCAGGTGGATTACTCCAAGTGAATTAATCCGTTTGAACTACGAGGACCTTTAATACGTCGCAAAAAAGCTCGCCGAACGCTCTGGGGAATACCCCCTCCGGTCGTAGAGCTGGGTGGTGGAGGAGTGGGCGTGGCCGAGGAGCTCCTGGACCTGCTCGATGCTAGCTCCGTTATTTAGAGCCTGCGTGGCGCAGGTCGCTCTCATGGAATGCGAGGAGTAGTTGGCAGGAAGGTTTGCCACCTTGCACCAGTGCTTAAAAATGTTATCCACCTGCTTGGGTGTCAGGTGGCGGTCGGGCTTGTCAGCTCTCTGGTTCTTTTTAATTGGCCGAAAGAGTGGACCGTCAGCATCGCTTCCGTGCCCTGCTTTTTCAAGGTAGTCCTTTATCCTCTGGCTGCACTGCTGGTGAATGGCAACAGAGCCGTGGGATCCGCCCTTCCTTCGGAGTTTGAGCGAGGGGTAACCTTGCTCATCGTGAAAATCTTTCAACCGGAGCTTTGAAATCTCCTCTCGCCTTGGTCCAACCTGAAGCCCAACCGAGAGAATGGCGCGGTCCCGGAGTCCCTGGAGCGTGTCTTCTGGCGGGATATTGAGAAGTTTCCTCGCCTGAGCGGAGGACAGGGCTTTGGTCTCACCGCGGCGAACTCTGAGTTTCGGCGCCTCCACCTCCTTGACCGGGTTTTTTTCTGCCGCGTCATGAGCGACCAGGTGATTAAAGAGACTTGAGAGCGCCGACATTCTCGTCTTCACCGTCCTTGGGGTTTTTCCGTCTTTCATGAGCTTGTCTCGCCAGGCAATGATGGCGGCACGGTCAATGATTCGGAAGTCTTCAGGACCTCTCAGGCCCAAGGATTCAATGAAATCAATTACCGAGTCCCGGTAGGTTTCGCGGGTGTGTTTCGAGGTGAAGTTGTTGAGCCAGATCTGCTCCTCCGGGATCTGGGCGAGGACCTGGAGGGGCGCAATGGCGCTGTCCCGTCGGTGGGGGACTGGGATGAGGTCTTTATTATTTGTTCTGGGCTGGGTCATGGGTTTCTCTTCACTTTTTAAGTCCGGGCCGGCATCCACCAGGGCGCCGGCGTCCTGGATAGGCTCGGTTTCATGGGTAAATTCTATCACGAAAAAGTGCTGGACATAAAGTGCACTATGGGAAGCATTTTGGTGGATTCACCATGCTGCTATAAAGACTTTGATTCATCCGCTCAAGCAGTAGGCGGTGGAAATCGTCGTTTGCACTCCAACTCATCCTCCCGGCCCGGAGGTTCATTCACATCGATTCGGCGTTTTGCCTGGTCCGCGTTCCTTCCCGCTGGAAGTCAAAATCAAAGAACCTTACTCGAATTCGAAGAGGTGCCTTGGCAGACCGGATTGGCGAATGATGGATTGAAGAGTTCCGTGACGTATCTCCTTGTAGTCGGGTACTGGAACTGTGATCGTGGAATTCCCCGACCGCCTCTGCATGACGATATGGCTGACGCGCTGCCGGACCTTCAAAAAACCTTCACGCGCTATAATTTTGCACACTTCGCGGCCAGAAAGGATGCGAAGCCTACCCAACTGCAACCTCCAAACGCGTCACATAAACTTCCGAATACAATCTTTTCTTTAATTCGGATGGACTGGCCGTTTCAAAAAAGAGTTCAAGCGCTTCTTGAAGATTGCTTTTAGCCTCCTCTACGGTATTTCCTTGGCTGGCGATATCCAGTTCTGGACATAGCGATACGTAACCGTTTCCCTCGCGTTCGATGATCGCGGTCAAATGCTTTTTGCCCATGACTTTCCTCGCGCGACGTCTTTGGCTCTCCGAACGTATTGCATCTACTTTATACAAAGCTTTGGTCTTCATATGGAAGAGAATTCTCACCACGGCGAGGGAGCTTGTCAAAGAATTTACTAAGCGCCTTCTATGAGAAGCCCTAACTGGAGATGATTCGCCCCATGAGGCGGAGAGATTATAGACTCTATCATCAAAACTTCTTCGCAGGCTGCGGAGATGTCTTGGCGTCCCAGGACCGCTCTCCAATTCGCTTTGCGTCTTAACTTTGCGTCCTCTGCGTC
>JACQVS010000193.1 GCA_016209605.1 Planctomycetota bacterium | reverse complement strand
CTCCTGGGCGGCTCGGGAGGCGGAGGCGGCGGCGCGGGCGGCCTCGAGTTCGTGCCCGGGGTGCGCAATGGCTCGAGCGGCGGAGCCGGCGGGGGCGGCGGCGGGGCGGTGAAGCTGGTCTCCGGCGGGACGCTCGTCATCGGCCCGGAGGGGAAGGTGCTCGCCAAGGGCGGCGACGGCGGCTCGAGCGCCAATAACAACTCGCAGTTTGGCGGCTCGGGCGGCGGCGGTTCGGGGGGAGCGATCTGGCTCGTGGCCCAGCGGATCGACAAGCGCGGCGACCTCTCGGCCGCGGGCGGCCAGGGCCATCCCAACTTCGTCAACGGCGGCTCTGGCGGCGCCGGCCGCATCCGCGTCGATGCCCCAGAGCTGCTCCTCGACGGTACCGCCGTCGACCAGGCGGCCTTCGCGCCGTCCACCGCGCCCCCAGTAGGATTCTTCGGCCCGCAATAAACGCTTGGTTTAAGCATTCTACTCAGCTTGCGCAGAAATTTTGGGCCAAAAAGTCAATTCGTTTTCGTGGTCGTTTTCGTAGTCGTGGTCGTCGACGTCTACGACCACGTATACGTCTACGTCCACGATATTCTTGTTTTGGTTGCGGCCCTGGCTGCTTTAGGCGCTCTTTCATCAAATATTCTATGCAGGCTGCAGAGAAATTTTTGTGACTGCGGACCAAACTCTAATCCGCTTTGCGTCTTATCTTGGCGTCCTTTGCGTCTTTGCGGTTTGTTTTGGGGTGCGGGCGGAGCGCCCATGCCTTTTGGGTTGTGGGCGCAGCCCGCCTTAGGAGATGATTGTGTCAAGATGAACCGTCGAAGTTTCATTCAAGTCGGGGCGCTGGGGCTGCTCGGTCTGGGATGGAACCGATCCCGGATTTTATCCCGCGCCTTGGCGGAGGCGGAGGGGAGAAGGCTGTATAATGGCATCGCGCTGCCCTCCGCCTGGCCGCCGCGGAGGGATGCGCTCACCCCGGATCCGCCCTCTCCGCCGCCGTATCTGGTTTCTCCTCCGGAAGTCATCCCGATCGATGTCGGGCGGCAGTTGTTCGTCGTTGATGCCGGCGGCGATCCACAGGTTTCCTTTCATGTCGAGGCGCATGCCGTCGCCGCCCCGCCCGGCGCCGAAGTCGTAAACCAGGCGCCGGCTGGAGGGGCTGCCGCTTTCATCGAGGGTGAAGCTCCAGATCTTCCGATTGCCTCCGGGAAGCGGGTTCGAGTCCACCAGGTAAAGCGTCCGGTCATCGGGCGCGATGGCGATGCCGTTCGGTTTTTGAACTTCCGGCTGGCTCAAGAGGCGCCGCGCTTTTCCAGCGGTGTCGAGCCGGTAAACGGCTTCCACGTCCATGTCGCGGTCGCTTTGATCGCCGTAGCGCGGATCGGTGAAGTAGATGTTGCCGCGGCTGTCGATGCAGAGGTCATTGGGGCTGTTGTACCGCTTCCCCTGGTATTGGTCCGTGAGGACAGCGACCTCGCCGGTTCGCAAATCGGTGCGCACCAGCCGGCGGCGGCCGCCGGGGCCGAACTCGGCCCCTACGCAGGTTACCAGGCGCCCGCTGCGATCGAACAGGTTGCCGTTGGCGCGGCCGGCGTCGTCTCGGAAGACGGCGAGTTCTCCCTTGGGGGAGAGCTTCAAAATGCGATTATTCTGAATATCGCTGAAGTAGACATTGCCATCGCGGTCGACGGCCGGACCTTCGGTGAAGGCGATGACCGCCGCCGGCCTGACTTACGCCTCCGCCCCGACCAGGCCGGCGGGGAGCGGAGCGTTGAGAGGATGGTGAGTCGAGGTCATGCTTTCAGTTTACCTCCTCCTCGGCCAGGGATTCCAGAGCCCTTTTGGAACTGCATTCAGCAGCTCCGATAGCTCCGGCACGAGGGTCCAGGCGCCGCGGGGCCGCAGGAATGGGGGCCGGGAGAGGGGGGCGGAGCCCGGCCGAGGAAAAGGTGCTCCAGGATGAAGATCGCATCGGAAATGTCGAGGTCCCCGTCGGCGTTCGCATCGGCGGCGCTCCGGCAGAAGAGGATTCCTTTCCCCTGGAAGATGAACTCTAGGATGAAGGTGGCGTCCCTGAGGGCCACGGCGCCATCGGCATCGGCGTCGCCGCGCCGGAACTCCGCCGCCAGCAGCGGCTCGCCCGGCACGCCGGGATTGGTCACCCGCTCGGGATTTCCCGGATCCGGCTCGCCCAGCTTCCAGGCGCCGAGGGGATCCTCCAGCTCGACGCCGTTCGGGATGCCGTCGCCATCGGAATCGGCGGCGGCGAGGGCGGGGCTCCAGAAGGGCTCGCAAAAGCGAGCGCTCTTTTCGATCTCCTGGCCGAAGAGGTTTCTCGGGCTGCCCCCCCAAGGCGGATCGGCATCGACGTGGCAGTTGATGCAGCCGCGGCCATCAATCTTCCTGCCGTTGGGGATGAGCTCGGGACGGCACTCGAATGCGGGAGCTTGTGAGCGGAACGCTGCCAGGAGCAGCGCGAAGCCGAAAGCGAGGATTTTTCCAGACATGAACGCCATTATAAGCCCCGAAGAAATTCGCCGCAGCGACGAATTATTCATCGCCTCCCGAAGTCCTCGAGGCGGATGGGCCGCACGTAGGTGTCGAGCGGCGTCACCTTCCACCAGTTGCCGGTCTGCCGGCGCTCTTCGAAGGTGGTGAAGCGGTAGTCGAAGCGCCGAGCCCGGAGATAACGGGGCGGCTGATCGGGAAACGGATTCGAGTCCAGGAGATCGAGGACCGGCTTTGAACCTTCGAGGAGGCGCAGGCAGAGGGCGAAAAACCAGCGGTTCTGGCGGGCGCCGCCCAGCGCCGCGAACCACATCTGCCAGTCGAGGCGCGGCTGGTGAGGCGCCACGAAGACCGGGCGCCGAGCCGCATCCCCAGGCTTGTACTTGAACTCGTAAGCTTTCCACTCCTTGCCATCGCTGCTCCCCTCGATGATGATTTCGGGCCGGGTCTTGGTCATGACTCGAAACAGGCCGTAGCTGCTCACGAGCGAGAAGCGCTGAACCTGGTAAACCGCCTCCCGGATGGGGGCGAGCCAGGGAAAGCCGCCGGGGCGGATCCCGTCCAGAAAAATGACCGCGCTCAGGAGGAAAAGACCCGAGGCGATGGGGATCTGCGCCCAGAGCGGCCACGGCCGGGCGCGCTTCGGCGGTTGGGGGGCGGCCTCGCCGGCCGGATTCCACTTCCTGAAGAAGCGGCCCGGCCAGAAGGCATCGTCCAGGAGGGGGATGCAAAGGACCAGGGTGAGGTAATTGAAGAACCCGTAGTTGCCGGAGGCGATGATCACGAGCTGAAGAAGCGCCTGGAGAAGGCCGGCGGCGAGCCGGATGCGGCGGGGGAGGAAGATGCAGGCGCTGGCGGCGATTTCGATGAAATACATGATCCAGGCGGAGGAAACGTGCAGCCAGGGCGGGAGGTTGTGGAGGTACCACGCGGTCCATGGCGGTATGCACTGGGTCTCGTAATGAAAGGATAGCGCCTCCGGGGCTGGAAGCTGCCAGGCCGGGTCGCCCCAGGTGAGCTTCACTGTTCCGGAAGCGAACATCAGCCGGAAAAGGAGCCACCAGAAGAGCCAGATGGCGAGTCGGGTGGGGCAATGGACCCTGTTGGCGGCCGGAAGGGCCGTCATGGGCGCGAGGAAAATGGCCAGGAAGCCCGCCTCGAGGAGCAAGATGTCCCACTGGAAGCCGAGGAAGACCTGGCCAACTCCATACAGCGACAGGTAAAGGATCCACAAGAGCAGCCAGAGAAGGGCCGAGAGGGGCGCGGCGGCCGCGATCGTGGCCAGCAACGCCCCGCCGGCGCAGAGCGCGTGGAGGAAGCCATCGCTCGAGCTGAGCCAGCAAAGGGTCGGCAAGTTGTAGAAGCGAGAGGCGCCGAAGCGAGCGGCCACCTCGCTCAGGAAGTCGCCCGCCGGCAAGATGCCCTGGCTGCCCACGAGGCCATCCACTTGGGTCCAGAGCGAGACGAAAGCGATGAAGTAAATGATAGCGAGGGCGCGCAGGAAAATCTGGGTCGCGACGGCGTAGGGGGCGAAGCGGATCGTTTGAAGCTGGATCATGAGGCCAGAAAAATCTTAAATTCATCGGCCTTTTCGGGCCGGTTCCATGTTCCTGAACACCGCCACGAAAAATCCATCGGTTCTGGTGCGGATGGGATCGAGATACAAGAACTGGTTTTCCACCGCCGCTCCTGGAAGCCGCGCGGCCATGGCCGGCGCGAGCTTTTGAAAGGCTGGATGGCCCTCGAGGAATTTCGCGGCCACCTCCTCGTTTTCCTCCGGCAGGATGGAGCAGGTGATGTAGGCCAGCCGGCCGCCGGGCCGCACCCGAGCGGCGAAGCGGTCCAGGATCTCCCCTTGCGCTCTGGCGCGTGCGGCCACTTCCGCCTCGCTCAAGCGCCGCTTGAGATCAGGGTTGCGGCGCAAGGTCCCCAGGCCGGAGCAGGGGACATCGGCGGCGACCAGATCGGCGGTGGAGGGGAGATTTGGCGGCAGGGCCCCCTGGGTGGAGAGGTGATGGGTGATGAGGCCCTTGAAACGAAGGGGCTGGGCGCGGCGCTCGAGCTCGCGGAGCTTGCGCGCGTCGACGTCGCAGGCGTGGATCTTCCCCACGCCGCGCAAGAGGTCGAGGAGCGCCAGGGTCTTCCCGCCGCCGCCTGCACAGGCATCGATCACCGTCTCTCCGGGAGCCGCCGCCGTGGCCAGGGCCGCGAGCTGGCTACCCTCATCTTGCACCTCCACCCAGGCGGGATGCGATTTCAGGAATCCCTTCAAGTTGATCCGGGAGCGCAAGCGCAGGCCCGCCGGGCTGAAGGGCGTCGCCTCGACCGGGACCTGAAAGGTCTGTTCCAGCTCCCGCCGCACCGTTTCCCTCTCGAGGCGCGAAAGATAAACTCGCAGGTCGACGGGGGCCGGCTGGAGAAGGGAAAGTCCCAGCCGCCGGGCTCCCTCGATCCCCCGAGCCGCCGCGAGGCGCTCCATGGTCCAGCGCGGCAGGCTGACCTCGGCAGAGAGGCGATCAAGCGGATCGGCCGGCCAGTCGCTTTCCTCCAGGAACCGCCCCTGGCGGAGGAGATCAAACACCTGGAACCAGCCGCTGAAGGCCTCCACCAGCGGCGCCGCCGCTTCGGCCAGCTCGTTCGCCTTCCATGGCAAGAGATCGTCGTCGGCGGCGGCGAGGAGGGGGCCGAGGGGGCGGAGGCGGCCTTCGGCGGCCGGCGAAAGCTGGACTCTTTCCGACCAAAGCTGGAAGCGGATCTCGCCGCGCCGGCCGTGACGCAGCCAGGCGAAGGCGGCGTCGCCGATGAAGCGCCGGTCCTTGCTCCCCAGGTAGCGCCGCTCGCGGAAAAACTTGGCCAACCGGACATCGGCGGGGAAACCGTCTTCCCTTTCAAACTCTTCCAAGCAGTCGAGGAGGACTCCCAGAAGGGATGAGGGGCGCATGGGGATTTTCAGAGGCTCCGCTCAAGCCCCGGCCTTCGAGGGCTCCGGTAGCTTCTTGCGGCGCTCCAGGATCGACAGCAGCGCTTCGAGAACCTGCTCCGGCTGCACCGCCCGCGTGCAGATCTCCCCCTTGCACGGCGGGCAGCCATCTCCCTGCCAGCAGGGGATATAAGGCAGCTCGGGGGCCAGATTGATATTTTGCGAATATCCGAACATATCGGGCGGCACGAAGCCGGTGAAGATGACCACCGCGGGAACGCCGAGCGCGGTGGCGAGGTGGGCCAGGCCGGAGTCCTGGCCGACGAAGGCATCGGCCAGCTCGAGGAGCGAGGCCATGAGGCGGATGTCGGTGGTCTGGAGGTCGCGATGGTGCGGCCGCTCGGCCGGCGTCGCCGGCTCGTCGGGGTTGGAGAAGCGCATGGTCTCGATCTCCCCAGGGATCAACTCCAGGAAGCGCTTCCAGTTGCTGAAGTGCCACTGCTTGGTGCGGGCCGCGAAGAAGCCCGAAAACGGGTGGACCACGACGAGCGGCCGGCCGCCGGGAGGGCGGATCTCGCGGGCGCGCTCCCTTTCCTTCACGGTCGGGTAGTAGTAAGTGCGCGGCTCGATCTTCTTGCCGTTCAATCCCAGGCGGTCGCAGATGATCTGGAGTACATGGCGGCCGCGGCGCGGCGGCCAGGGCTTTTCATAGACGATCGGATAACCCGGGGGGACCGCCGGCTCGCGGATCGGCTTGAAGGCGTTGATGTCGGGGTTATTGTAAAAGAGCAGCGGCCAGTGACTGTAGACGGTGATCTCGCAAGCGGGGTTGCGCTTGCGGATCTCGCGCGTCACGGTGGAGAGGAAGAGAGCGTCGCCCAGGGGTTTCGACAGGCGGTGGAGGGAAACCTTTTTTTCCCGCAGGATGCGGGGCGTCAGAAACCAGGTTTTAAAGTTTAACTTCATCGAAACCGGACTCAATCGGGAGGCGGTGCATGGATCCATGGCATTGCCGATTCCATAGGAATCGAGCCGCCTCCCTGCTGCTACCTACGTCCTTAAGCCCCGATTTTGCCTCATATTCCCCTCCCCCATCAACTGTCGACTGGAAAGTTTGTAAAAAATATCGTGGCTGTAGCCTTTGAGGAGGGATAAACGCCGCTCAAGTTATTGGAACAAGAGTGCCGCTTTATTTCGATTATTTTAATCTCCAACGGACTGGAGAGAATTGAAAAACATATGGCATTTTCAGCCAAGCTGGGAGATTATCAGCACCCAGGTTAAAGTGAAGAAGGAGTCTCAGCATGAAAGCCGTCTGGATCGAAAAGCATGGCGGCCCGGAAGTTCTTCAAGTGGTCAACCGGCCGGAGCCGGCTCCGGGGCCGCAGGACGCCTTGGTTGTGGTGAAGGCCTGCGGGATCAACCATCTCGACATCTGGGTGCGCCTGGGCGGGGCGCGCGGATTCCCGATCCCGCTCATTCCCGGGAGCGACGCCGCCGGGGTGGTCGAGAAGGCGCCGTCCGGATCCGGGCTGTCGCCTGGGGATGAAGTGGTCGTTTACCCGGCGCAAGGCTGCGGTCACTGCAAGCATTGCGAGCGGGGGGATGATCAGCTCTGTGCTGAATACAAGATCTTCGGCGCCTGGCGCGACGGCGGCCTCGCCGAGAAGATCGCCGTTCCCGCGCGCAATTGCATCCCCAAGCCGAGGAGACTCTCCTGGGTCGAGGCGGCGGCGGTGGCCATCAACTACATCACCGCTTACCACATGCTGGCGGCGCGGGCCAATCTGCGGCCGGGGGAGGCCATCCTCGTTCAAGCGGCCGCGAGCGGCGTGTCCACGGCGGCGATCCAGCTGGCCCGCTTCCTGGGGGCGGGCCTCATCATCGCCACCTCCAGCGCCGAGGAGAAGCTTGAGCACGCCCGGCGCTGCGGCGCCCACGAAACCATCAACTACAAGACCGAAAACGTCGCCGATCGGGTCAAGGCGCTCACCGGTGGGCTGGGCGTGGAGGTGGTCCTGGACCACGTCGGCCAGGCCAACTGGGACGCCGACGTCCAGTCGCTGGCCAAGGGCGGCCGCCTGGTCTTTTGCGGCGCCACCAGCGGCCCGGAGGCGAAGCTCAACCTCGCCCACACCTACTTCAAAGGGCAGTCGATCCTCGGCTCGACCATGGGGACGCGCGCTGAGCTGAGGACGGTCCTCGGCCTCATGGGAGCCGGCTACCTCCGCCCGGTGGTGGAAAAGGTGTACTCCCTCAGCCAGATCCAGGAGGCGCATCGCCACCTCGAGAGCGGCAGGCAGATCGGCAAGCTGGTCGTGGAGATCCGGTAAAGGAGGTCCATTAGATCCAGCGAAAGAGCCGGAAGCTCAACAAGTATGACACCAACCCCCAGCCGAGCATGATGCCCAGCTCGTGGAGCTGGCTGGCTAAGGTCGCCCCCTCGAGCATGACGGCGCGCAGGGCGTTGTTGGTGGCGGTGATCGGCAAAGCCTGGATCAAGGGCTGCATGGCCTCGGGGAATCGGCCGGTGGTGAAGAAGATGCCGCCCAGGAGCCACATAGGGAGCATCACCAGGTTCATCAGTCCGGAGATGGTCTCGAGCTTGCGGGCGCGCGTCGCCACCAGGAGTCCCAGGCCGGCGAAGGAGAGCGCGCTCACCAGGGCGATGGAGCCGACGGCGAGCATGCTGCCGCGCACCGGCACGCCGAATCCCAGGCAGGCCACCGCCAGGAGGAAGAGCATTTCCGGAATCAGGAACAGGAGGCGGCTCGAGAGCATGGCGATGAAAAAGTCGCTGCGCCGCATGGGGGTGGCGAGGAAGCGCTTGAGGAGCTTGCGCACCCGCATGTCGACGATGACGTATCCCATGCCGTAAAGGCCGCCGCCCATGAGGTTCATGCCGATGAGGCCGGGGAAGAGGAAGTCGATGTAGCGGGTGCCGGGCTCGGAGAGATGCTCGTCCTCGACGGGCACGGGGTCGGCGGCGCCGGCGGCGCGCTGGATCGCCCGGTTGACGCGGTCGCGGCAGTAGGCGTTCTCGAGGCGGGTGGGATCGAAGACGTACCGATATTCCTTCCCTTTCGCCTCCACCATGACGTCCAGCCGGCCGCGCGCCAGATCCTTCCGGCACTCCTCGGCGGGCAGGATCTGGAGCTGGAAGCCGGCCTGGTCCCTGAAGATCTCCACCAGCCGTTCCGCCCCCTCGCCGCTCGCCGCCCCAACCTTGATGACCTGTTGCGGCTGGCTGCGGAAGGCGACGCCCAGGCCAACGGCCAGGAAAACGGGGAAGATGTAGACCCAGAAGATGGCCTCCGGTTCGCGGAAGAACTCCCGCAGGCGGGTGAAGATGAGCTCGCGCAGCGGGCTGTATTCTCTCGACGGGTCAATTTGAGCCATTGCCTTCATCCCTCAGGTGCCTGCCGGTCAGGTTGACGAAGACGTCCTCGAGGCTGGCGTGCCGGGTGGCGAGGCGCGCGATTTCGAGCCCGTGGGCCTGCAGCGCCTCCAGAAGGGCGGGAATGGCCAGATGGGGCTTTTCCACCGTCAGCGAGATGCCGCTCCCATCGGCGCGCGCCGCCCGCACCGAGCGCAGCTCCTTGATCGCGGGGATCAGCGCGCCGGGGGCGGGAGCTTCGCGGCCGTTTGGCTCGCCCATCGAAGAGCCTTTCGACTGGACGGCGAACTCGATCACGTGCTCGCCGCCGAGGCTGCTGATCAGTTCGGCGGGCGAGCCCAGAGCGATGATCTCGCCGCGGTCGATGATCGCCACGCGGTTGCAGAGGCGCTCCGCCTCGTCCATGTAGTGGGTGGTGAGGAGGACGGTGCGGCCGCGCTTGCCGAAGTCGCGGATCACCTCCCAGAGCTGGCGGCGCGACTGCGGATCGAGGCCCGTGGTCGGCTCATCGAGAAAAAGCAGATCCGGGTCGCCCACCAGCGCGCAGGCGACCGCGAGGCGCTGCCTCTGCCCGCCGGAGAGCTTGCCGACCTGCGCCCTGGCCTTGGAGCCGAGGGAGACCATTTCCAGGGTGGCATCGGGGTCGAGGCCGCGCCTGTAGAAGCTGCGGAAGAGGCGGATGGTTTCGCGCACCGTCAGCTTCTCCGAGAGGCGGGTTTCCTGCAGGGAGATGCCCAGGCGCTGGCGCAGCTCGTGGTCGCGGCGGCCCCAGCGCTCGCCCAGGACTTCCACCTCGCCGGAGGTGGGCCGGAGAAGGCCTTCGAGGATCTCGATGGTGGTGGTCTTGCCGGCGCCGTTCGGGCCGAGGAGGCCGAAGCACTCCCCTTGGGGGATCTCGAGATCCAGGCCGCGCACCGCTTCCACTCTGCCGTCGTAGACCTTGCGCAGGCCGCGGCAGCGGACGGCGAGCTGTCGCGGATCGGCGCGCTGGCCGGGCGGGGGAGAGGCCTCCAGAGGTTCTTTTAAGAATTCGGGCATAAACCGCTATAATAAATCAAGTGCTCATGCAGGGAAAGACTCCGGACACCACTCTCTGGCCTTGGCTGTGGCGGATCGCGAGAAGCGTCCTGGCCGTTTATCTCCTCGTCGTGGTCCTGGTTTACTTGATTCAAAGGAGGCTGCAGTATTTCCCCGACCCTTCGCCGGTGCCCCTTCCACGCGGCGAGAAGTACAAGGGCCTGGAGGAGGTCCAGCTGACGACCGCCGATGGCCTGCGCCTCTCTGCCTGGCACTGGCCGGGGGCGAAGGCGCCGCCGGAGACGCTGGTGATCTTCCACGGCAACGGCGGCCACCGCGGCCATCGCCTGGAGTGGATCGAGGATTTGCACGGTTTGGGCTTCGGCATCTTCATCCTCGACTACCGCGGCTACGGCGGCAGCGAGGGCGCGCCGTCGGAAGAGGGGCTTTACCGCGACGGCGAGGCGGCGGTCCTGTGGCTCGAGGAGCACGTCGCCGGCAAGCGGATTTACTTCGGAGAGTCGCTGGGCTGCGCCGTGGCCGTGGAGCTGGCCGTCCGGCATCCGCCGGCGGCGCTGGTCTTGCAGTCCAGCTTCGTCGCGGCGGTCGACGTGGCCCGCCAGGCCTATCCCTTCCTGCCGGTGCGCCTGCTGATGAAGGACCGTTACGACCTGAGGGGGCGGCTGGCCAGGATCTCCCCTCCGGCGCTCGTGATCCACGGCGACCGGGACCAGATCGTCCCCATGGCCATGGGGAAGGAGCTGTTCGATGCCCTGCCGGGGCCGAAGGAGTGGTACGTGGTGCACGGCGCGGACCACAATGACCTGCCGTGGGTGGGGGGGAGGGAGTATCTGCAAAAAATAGCCGCGGCGATGAAAAATTAGAGCCTATCCCGGTAGGCGCTTCGAGGCCCGAGGCCGCGACCACCCCGCTCCGCGGGGCGGTGCCCGAGCGCGCCAGGCAAGGGTGAGCTCCGAGTGCTCGGAGG
>JACQVS010000194.1 GCA_016209605.1 Planctomycetota bacterium | reverse complement strand
GATTTAAATTATCCGCTTTTAAATTCGAAAGTCAATTTTTTTTTAAATCATTTCCATCTGAGAAGTGAAGCTGAAGATCTCTCGAACCGTTGCCACTTCAAAACCAGCGGGATCACTCCTCTGGTCGACTTCCTCAAGCTGTGACCCCTTGACCGAAAGACTCGTGTTCCCGGCGCGCTTGAGCCAGCCCGCCCGAATCGATCCAATCCTTGATGCTGCGGATGGAGTCGGCCAAGGTGAACTGGGGTTGGAAACCGAGCCAATCCTTCGCCTTGGACATGTCGAAAGCGAGCTCACCCCCTTGGGCCATGCTCCAGGGGAAGCCGTATTCCACCTGGATTCCTGGAACCAGGCGCTGGATGGCCGCAGCGAAGTCGTGGCCGCGCGTCGGAGATGGCCCGCAGCAATTGAAGATCTCTCCCACGGCGCGCGGATGTTCCCCCGCCACGCGGTGCATTCGGGCCGCGTCCCGGATGTCCACGTAATGGCAGAGTTCCTCCGGCGAGAAATGCGGGATGCGCACGCGCTTGCCGGAGCTCATCTCTTCCGCCATCTCGCGGTAGCCGCGCCCGCCGCCGCGGCCGCGCGGGCCAACCACGGCGGTCAAGCGGAGCGCCGTCACCGGCACCGAGAATTGATGGTAGTAGGTCATCGCCAGGAGCTCTTGCGCCCGCTTCGTGGTGGAATACATATCTTTGGGGCGGCAGGGGTGGGTTTCATTCACGGGCATTTGGTCAGGCGGGATGAATTTTGTCGCTGGATACCAGCCATAGGCCGATATGCTGCTCGTCAGGACAAATCTCTTGACGCCCCATCGGCGCGCGAGCTCCAGCATGTTCTGGCAGCCGAGGACGTTGACCTGGACCATTTGCGCCGGGTCTCCCGTGTCGCCGGGAAGCGAGGCGATGTGAAGGATGCAATCAAAAAATTTTCCTTTTAGAGCCGCCTCCAGCGCGGCCTTCTCGGTGAAATCCGCTCTGATATGGGGAATCGCTTCCTCGGGCGCATGGCGGCCCAGGCTGGAGACGTTTTTCCCCAGCTCGCGCAGCTGCCGCACGACTTCCCGGCCCACAAATCCCGTTGCACCGGTTACCAGCACGTTTTTCATCAAACCCTGTCCTCGTCAGGAAGCCTTTCATAATGAAGCGGAATGACTTCTTCTTTTAGCGGCAGATCGACCCAACCGCCGGTTTGCATGCTCTTGATCGCGGCGCACATGACCTCAACCGCGCGAGCTCCATCCTCACCGCTCACCATAGGCTCCTTGTCATTGATGATGCAATCCAGGTAATGCTCCGTCATCCTGTCGTAGTTCGAGGGATAGCGCGGCGGGCAGATGGGAATCCAGCGGTTGCGGACCGTCTTGTTGACGATGTCTTCGACCCAGAAGAGTTCCGGCCAGCGGTAATCCTTGAGGATCTTGGGAAGGGTGTCCACGGTGTACTGTTTGTTGGTGTAAACCGCCATGGGCCAGCTTTGAAAGGGATTCGTGGCATCGCTCGCGGTGAAGATGGTGCCTTCCGTGCCGCAGATCTCGGTCATCTGTGTTACGGCGTGAGAAAACCGGTTGCAGCTTATGGTGCCGAAGGCTCCGTTCTCGAATTCCACCATGGCCAGAGCCGTGTCGTCGCAAAGGGTGTAGGTCTCGGGCATGGCCAGCCGCTTGGCCACGCCAACCGCGCGCTTGACCTTGCTGCCGTTGAGCCAGGTCAAGAGGTCGATGGCGTGCGCTCCGGTGTCGTTGATGGCGGCTCCGCCGGCAACCTTGCAATCCAGCCGGAATTTTGTGCGGGCCACGTGGTTTTGATAATTGTGCCAGTGCTCGTGCAGCGCCGCGCGGCTCATGAGCACTTTGCCGATGACGCCCTCTTCAATGAGCTGCTTGGCCCATTGGTTGTGGATCCAGAAGCGCCGGTCGCAGCCGACCATGAGCTTGACGCCCGCTTTCCGGCAGGCCTTGACGATGTCCCACGCTTCTCCGTTGGTGACGGCGAGAGGCTTCTCCACGACCACGTGCACGCCGGCTCTGGCCGCGGCAACGGCCTGGTTGCGATGGAAATTGTTGGGCGTGGCGATGACCACCGCATTCAGCCTCGATTCATTGAACATTTTACGGTAGTCGGTGAACCAGCGTTCCGCTCCCCATTTCGAGGCGGCCGCTTGCGCGACCCTGGCTTCCACATCGCACACGGCGACCAGCTTGGCATCTTGGCGGCGCGAAATGGATGGAAAGTGCGCAATTTCGGCAATGCTGCCGCAACCAATTACCCCAACTTTGACATCTCCCATCGATTCTTCCTTACTTTTAATGAGATCATGATTCGATGCTTTGGTTGACTCTCGCTTGCACCTGGTCGTGGGTGGGCATGCGATCGGCTCGAACCCCACCGCTTTTTTCGATCACGCAGGCCGCGGTGGCCGAACCCCACTGGGCCGACTTGACAGGGTCGGCGCTGCGCAAATATTCCGAGAGGAACCCGGCCATGAAGGTGTCGCCGCCTCCGGTCGTGTCGACCACCCGGCATGAGACGGCCGGCACCTTCCAGCAGCCCGAAGGGGTGTAAACGAAAGCTCCTTTGGAGCCTGCCGTGATGACGACCGCATCCGGCCCGCAAGCGAGAATCTCCCGAGCGGCCGCATCGACATCTCGATGACCAAAGATGGCGGCGAGGTCTTCATCTGAAGCCTTGACGATATGAAAGGCGCTTGAAACGCCGCAGGCGTATTGGTCAAGCGATGCGATGGCGGCGCGGTTCGCCTTGCTCATGTGCACGCCGCCGTAACCGCCGAGGTCGACCGCGCTGTTGCGGCCAAGGGCCGCGACCTGAACCAGCTCTTTGACGGGGACATCATCGTTCATGGTGCAGACGTAAATCAACCGGCAACCATGATAGCCTTCCGGCACATCGCTCGCGCCGATGGGGCCTGCCTTGCCGGGATACCGGATTTCCTTGTTGCCTTTTAAATCATAAATCAGTTCCGACGCCGTCGTCTGTGTTGACCGGCCCAATCCCCTCAGATCCACGCCTGCCTGGTCAAGCGGGTCGAGCAGCTCCCTTGGCATATCCGGCCCGATCTTCGTGACCAGACCCGTCACGGTGCCTTGAATCGAGGCAGCGACGGCGCAGTAGGCTGGCGGACCGCCGAGGAAAGGACCCTTGACCTCCTGAGGGTAGTGAATCATTTCCCGCACGATATGACCAGCGCAGACCAGATCCGGGACAGGCACCATCTCTAACGCTCTCGGGATCCGGATACGAATTGCTTCAAGTTTTCAAGGGCCGCCGAGTCCGACATCTGGACCGGGGGATGCTTGGTCAAGAAGGCGCAAGCCGATTCCAGCGCTCCTGAGACTCCCCGATCCAGAGCGAGTCTCATGTAACGCACCATGTCAACCATGACACCGGCAAAGTTGGCGCTGTCCTCCACCTCAAGTTTGGCCTCCAAGTGCAAGGGGGCGTTACCGAAATTGCTGGCATTGAAGTAAAAATGGGTAGTCTTGCGGTCTTTCATGAGCTCTACGAAAGTGAAGCCGGTGGACATTTTCACCGGGTAAGGGAGCAGACTGGTCACCGCCTCCTGCTTGGTCTTGTGCTTGCTTTTGCCCCGCGCCATCAAATTGGCAAAGTCGGTATTGCCGGCGAAATTGATTTGATAGGTCTCGGTCACGTGCACGCCCCGGATGTGCATCAAGGTCGCCAAGGCCCGGTGAATCGCCGTCCCGCCGAACTGGCTCTTGACGTCATCCCCGATCAGGGGAACTCCATTCTGTTTAGCCAGTTTTTGGTATTCCGGATTGCAGACAATCAGCGTCGGCATGCCATTGATGAATCCGATTTTTGCCTCCTTGATCGCGGCATCGGCATAATATCGAGCGGCTTGGTGGGACTCGGTGGGAATGAAATTCAAGAGCATCTCGGCGCCGCTTTCTTTTAGAACCCTGTCCACGGCGCAGGGAGTCTCCTTGGCCACGTCGTAGAATTCAGCCAGGTGCTCCGGATATCCGTCAAACACCGGACCCATTTGCACGGTGACACCGGACTTTCCCACCCTGACGCCAGGGTAGCGGTAAGCCATGTTCGGCTTGGAATAGATGGCTTCGTTCAAATCCTTGCCGACTTTCTCAGCATTGATATCAAACGCCGCGACCGGCACGATATCAGTCACTTGGTAGCCACTGATATTGGCGTTCATCAGCCCCCGGCGGTCTTCTGGATTCTGACGGTAGTATTCGATGCCTTCCAGCAAAGCTTGGCAGCAGTTTCCGACCCCGGCGATGGCTATTTTAATTTTTTTCATGGTCGCTTGATTTATTACCTCTAGGTCAACAGCCACTTCATTTGTTTCGGTTTATTTACGACTTCGTAAGTAAGCCCTTTTATCGTTGCATTGTACCTGTGCAAAGTCGAAAGTCAAGACCAAGAAAATGGATCCTCTGCGAATCAAACAGACGTATCAGACAGAGGGGGGCGCTAGGGGGAGGAGACGCCATACCTGTAGATCGTCAGGCGAAGGGCCAGAAGAAGGGATTCCGCGGAGCATGGACGTTTCCAGATCGCTCGAAGCTCTCAAGCCCTACCTTGGCGCCATGAAGCGCGGACCAAGGGCGCATTCAGGAAAATAATTTTTTGATTTTTTATTATTCCCGGCTTGAAATTTCGAATGTGTAAGTTAGAACTTTTGAGCATGTAATTTTACCGAGTTCCTCCTTGATCCGTTTAAATGCATCGATTAACTTTTCACCTGTATTTTTTGCGGATCACAGACGACTTGAGGTCAGCCAGAAAACTACGGCTCGTTCGCGAAATACAAGTCAATACACGAGAATCAGTTACGTGAATGGCTGCCATTTGGAACGCGATGGTGTTTGATAAAATACCAAGAATCCATTTCAGAAGACCCGCCGAAATTTTAGTCCTTTCTGCCGCGGTCGTCCTTTTCACCCCTCTCTCCTGGTTCAGGATGGGGCCGGCTTTCAGCATGGGACCGGCTTTCAGCATGGGATCGGCGCTGGCGGATTCAGGCCAGGGATGGCTTGATCTTTCGCTGCTGGTCGGGCCGGAATACCCCTGTACCTGGCCGACCTGGCCGCGATTTCAGATCAACCACTACGAACGTATTGGCCCGATCAGCCCCTATAACAGCGACATTCTGGTCATCGATGGGAATACTGGCACCCAGCTGGATGTTCCCCCTCACTCCGTGGCGTTGCCGGAGACGAGACTGCCTAACGCCGGCCCGTTTGGCAGCGCCTTCACCGACAGGATCCCAGCCTGGCAGTTCGTTGGCGAAGCCTGCGTCATCGACTGCAGGGATCTGGTCGAAACTGGCCCCGATGGCCGCAGCGAATTGATCAAGAAGGAACGAATCCTGGCTTGGGAAAGCCGGCATCGCATGCTGGGTCCTGGAGACATCCCGCTCTTTCACAGCGGCTTCAGTGATAAACACTATAAGCCTTTCCCCGAAGGACGGCGTTTTGCAGCCGACCCCGTCGAAGGGCAGGCGCCCGCCTGGCCCGATCCGGACCCGGAGTGCATGGAATTCCTGGCCAGCCGTAAAGTCATGGCCCTAGGAACCGACAGCCCCAGCATGGGACCGCTCCCGGACATGGCAGAGCCAACCCACTTTGCGGGGCTCAAGCACGGGATGATCTGGACCGAAAGCGCCACGGGGTTGGGCGCCCTTCCGCCGACGGGGGCGTTCTACTGCATGATGGGACCGAAGCACGCCGGGGGGGCATACAGCGAAGGGCGGGCGTTTGCGATTGCAGGCGATCCGCTTGCCCGGCGGCTGGTCGATTCAGCCCGCAAGAAAAACGTCATTGACCTGTCGGTGACCTTGTCGGATGAGTTGCCGGTGTGGTGGCCTGGCCGGGGAGCGGGCAACGGACGGCAGCCCTACATCACGGTCCGGTTCGGCTCCAATCCCATTACCAAGACGGCCTTTGAGACGCACATGCTCGACAGCCATGCGGGCACGCACCTGGTGCCTCCGGCTTACGCTCTTCCACCGGAGGGCTTTGACGGCAAAATCTACAGCCAGGAGGTTCAAGAGTGGCTGGGGGAATACGAAAAAAGGTTTGGCGCGCGCGGGGCGAGCGACATGACCGCGGAAAAAGTTCCCATTTCCCAGACCTGCGGCCCCGCGCGGGTGATCGACATCAGGCACCGGCTCAACACCTCCGGCAAAAAGAGCTGGCCGGCTTCGCCCGCGATCACGGTTGAGGACATCCGGGAATCTGAAAAGCAACGAGGAGCGCTGAGACCGGGGGACATCGCCATCTTCCACAGCGGCTGGAGCGAAAAGTACTTCGCGCTTTTTCCTGCTGGCAAAGCCTGCCTGGAGGATCCCTTGAACGGCAAGAGCGAAGGTTGGCCGTCTCCAACTCCCGAGGCGATATTTTATCTCGCCGAGAGAGGCGTTCGGTGCGTCGCCACCGATGGACCGACCCTGGGCGGTGTCGAGCCCAAACGCGCGCTCATGACTTACTGGGCGTTAGGCAGCCGGGGGATGGCCGGCGTGGAATATCTTACCAATGTCAGCTCCCTTCCCCAAGGAGCCTATTTCCTGTTTGCCGCTGTCAAAATCAAAGGCTGTCACGGTGGCCCAGGAAGGGCAATCGCCCTGTATTGAGAGGCCAATCTCCACGCGGAGTCTTCGGAGCTTGGAGATTGGCCGGAAAGCAAGGAAAGCGCTGAAACATGGAGAACGCTTTGAAGTTCAGAGAAAAGTTGCGCCGCGGCAAGGTTGGTCTCGGGACCGCCATCACCTTTACCGATCCGCCCGTCACCGAGGCGATCTGCGTCACCGAAGCTCTCTGCAATGCCTGACGATTCAAATATAATCCCCGCCGGAATGCTTCCAGGGTGGCAGAAAGGCGAGCTGCCGGAATCTCCGGCTATGGGCTGGCGCCATTGGCTGCAGATGCTGGGGCCGGGTGTTTTGCTTGCCGGAGCTTCCATAGGATCAGGGGAATGGTTGTTTGGCGCCGCTGTCAGCGCGCAGTACGGAGCGACCCTTTTATGGCTGGCTTCGCTCAGCGTCGTTCTCCAGGTCTTTTACAATGTGGAGGTGATGCGCTACGCCCTTTATTGCGGGGAGCCGGTGGTGGTGGGTTTCTTCAGAACCTGGCCGGGGCCTGGAGCTTGGACCGTGGTCTACCTGATTCTGGATTTTTCTTCAATCTGGCCCCTCAACGCGTCCAACGCGGCGGTGCCATTAGCCGCCGCCCTTCTGGGCCACTTGCCGGGAGAAGGTTCAGTGCATATCCTGGTGGTAACGCTCACGGAAGGGCAGTTTGTCAAGTTCCTTGGATACGTCATCTTTTTCACCGCGTTCATTCCTCTCATCTTCGGCGGGACCATTTATAAAATGCTGGAACGGATCATGCTGGCCAAGTTGTTGATCGTGCTGGCTTATCTTGTTTTCGTGGTCGCTTTCATGATTTCAGGGGTTCATGTCCGCGAGGTGGCCGCCGGATTTTTCGGGTTTGGGACCGTGCCCTTGCGCGCCGAGACCGTGATTGCCGGCCGCCACTTCACCCTTACAGAAATGGAGGATTCGACGGCTTATACGGTCAAGGGAACCTTGGAAAATGGTTCGCCGATTGTGATCGCGTTTATCGTCAACCGGGCAGGCGTGGTCCAGAATTATGACCTTGGCGATGCGGTGCCGGCAGAGTTCCTCCACCATCGCAATCGCCTGGTTTCCCGCGCTCAAGCCATCACGGAACGGAAAGGTTTTTTCGTCGAGAGAATCGATGCGGGAACCGTCTTGACCGTCGAAGGATGGATCGGTCCCGACGGATTGTGGATTCCGAAACACTTTTCCATTTCAGAAGACGGTCAGAAGAGGATCTACCATCGGTTGGAGGACATTCCCCAGCCGCATGCGGATCGCATCCAGGGTTTGGTTGTTAACCACGGAGTGGAGCTGGCCAATTTGCTGGGCTATTGGTTCAAAAACCGCCGGCTGCCGGATCTGGACTGGGCCATGCTTGCGGCATTCGCCGCCATCGCGGGGGCGGGGGGGATGACCAACACCATGTTTTCAAATTATGCGCGAGACAAGGGCTGGGGCATGGGATCTCAAGTAGGCGCCATAGCAAGCGCCGTGGGAGGAGGGCAGGTCAAGCTCTCCCATGTGGGAAAGGTGTTCCCTCTCAATGCCATCATGCGGAGGCGTTGGCGCGGCTGGATGCTCTTCATGGTCCGGGATCAAGTCGCCATATGGATGTTTTGCGCGCTGATCGGCATGGCGTTGCCTTGCATGCTCTCCCTGGAGTTCATCCGGCATGCACCTGTTTTCGGATACCGGGTGGCAGCCATGACCGCGGATGGAATGGCCGAGCGCTACCCCCAGTATGCGCAGCCGCTCTGGTTGCTGACCTTGTTGGTTGGTTTTCTCATCTTGGCTCCGGGGCAGATCATGGCGGCCGATCAGGTCGCCAGGCGCTGGACGGACATTCTTTGGACGTGCAATGCGCGGACCCGCAAGCTGGGGGAGAACCAGGTGAAATACGTTTATTATCTGATACTGGCATTGTACGGCGTGTGGGGCCTCATCGCGCTGGCGCTTTTCAATCCGCTTCAAATCGCCAAGATCTCCGGAGTCTTGATGAACATCGCCTTGGGATTCACCTCGTTTCACACGCTTTACGTCAACCGGACCATCCTGCCGGGCGAACTGCAGCCGGGCTGGTTCTCTCAGGCCGGCACCTTGATCTGCGGGATTTTCTTTCTTGGAATTGGCGCCGTCGTGTTCAGCAGCTTGTTCTGAGTGATTGGGTATGCCGATGGAAAACTTCAAGGTAGTTTTAGTGGCGAACGACCTGCTTCCCACGCCGGAATGGGTGGCGCGGCAGCTTGAGGAGAAGGGTATCAACTTTGTCGAGCGCCTCTGCGGGAGCGATAAAGAGGTGGTCGAGGCGGCTGCCGATGCGGAGGTGGTGTGGGTTCTGGGCGGGTCACAAGTGGTGACGGCTGACATCCTCCCGCTATTGCGCCGCTGCCGGGCAATCCTCCGGACCGGGTCGGGAACGGACAACATTCCCGTGCGCGAGGCGACCCTCCGGGGCATCCTGGTGGCCAACACGCCCGAAGCTGTCATGCATGCGGTGGCCGAACATACCATCGGCTTGCTCTTCGCGGTGATCCGGCAGATTGTTTCGCAGGATCGGCTGGTCCGGCGCGGCATCTGGAACCTCCGAGAGGCCTGGCCCAACTGGCATCTGGTCGGGCAAACTCTCGGGCTTGTAGGCTTTGGCCGCATCGCTCAACTTGTGGCCAGGAAAACAAGAGGCTTGGAAATGAAAATCGTTGCCTGCGACCCTGCTGTCGAGGCCATGAAAATGGCCGAACACGGTGTCGAGAAGGCCGATCTGGAGGATTTGCTGAGGCGATCAGATTACGTTTCGATCCATGTGCCCCTTCTGGATAGGACCCATCACCTGATCGGCGAGAGGGAGCTGCGCCTGATGAGGCCGCGGGCCGTGCTCATCAACACCGCGCGCGGAAAGGTCATTGACCAACCGGCGCTGATTCGCGCCTTGAGGGAGGGGTGGATCGCTGCAGCCGGTCTTGACGTATTTGACAGGGAACCCTTGGGCCCGGACCATCCGCTTTGCCATCTCGACAACGTTGTTCTGACGCCGCACAGCGCTGGCTATTCGGATGTTTTTCATGAACAGTTCTGGCGCGATTCGGTCAAGACCCTGCTGGAAATGGCCAGAAACGGTTGGCCAATTTGGGTGGTGAACCCGGAGGTAACGCCCTGGTGGAAGTCGGCAATCCGAAGCGAGTTGGTCGATGAATCCTCGAAAAATGCCTCCGGGCCCTTGCCAACCTGAAAGGGTTCATGGGTTAGCCCATTTAATTTTATTGCTAAAACGAAATGGATCGAGGATCTTGAGGTCCTTCTGGAACCTCGTTATGATATTCTTAAATCTCTAAGTTATTTTTACTTGCGATAATAATATTTCCACTGTACAATGTCTTCTTAGATTATTTCGACCTTGAAAGAAACCTTTAAATTTTTTCGCTTTCGAAGGAGGTCTAGACTTGCGTGGGTTCGCTACGACTCGACAGGAACGGATTACAGAGCTTGTGAGGGAAAAGGGATTTATCCGCAATTCGGAGCTCTCGGGTTTGCTGGGAGTCTCGGAGGTTACCATCCGCCAGGATCTCAAAACTCTGGAATCGAATGGGGTGGTGCGGAAGACTTTTGGAGGCGCGGTGATTGATTCCAAGAGCCTCATCGACTCACCTTTCCTGCAGCGGGCGACGATCCATCAGGAGGAAAAGCAAAGGATCGGCGCTGCGGCGGTCAACCTTATCAAGCCAGGCGAGACCATTATCTTGGATGCCGGCACGACGACGATTGAAATTGCCAAGCGCCTGCCGCAAAACTATGATTTGACGGTGGTCACTTGCGCTGTGAACATTGCTCTAGAAGCCAGCGCCAAGGCGGGAGTGACCATTATTCAGTGCGGCGGGGAATTCAACTCGCGCATCATGTCCGTGGTGGGGCATGAGGCCGAGAGGATGTTGCAAGAGGTGCACGCGCACAAGCTTTTTATAGGAACTTACGGAGTCGATTTCACCAAAGGGCTCACCGATCGCAATTTCGCCAGCGCCCAGGTCAAGCGAACCATGATCAATTCGACCCGGGAAGTCATCTTGGTTTGCGATTCCAGCAAGTTCGGTGAAATTGCTCCGGTGTGGGTGAGTTCTCTAGATGTCGTTCACCGGATCATCACCGACAAGAATATTCCCGAATCTTTCAAGGAATACTTTCAGAAGGTGCAGATTTCGGTGAATGCTGTTTAGCTATCCAGAAGCCTCATCGATGAACAAGGGCTTCTCGATCACCCCGGCGTGGATGTGCGCTCCCGTTACAGTGTAGTCGGTCATGGTCTCGTCCCGGCCGGAGTGTCTGTAAATCACCTCGCGGTGGTCGAGTCCAACTTGATGGGCGATGGTGGCGAACAAATCCGGCATGGTCATCCGGTCCGTCGTAGCTTTATGGCCGACCTCGTCGGTGGCGCCGTGAACGCACCCTTTCTTGAAGCCCCCGCCGGCAAGCCAGAGGCTGCCAGCATCCTTGTTGTGGTCTCGGCCATCCGTTCCCCCTTGCGCGATGGGATTCCTCCCAAACTCGCCGGCCCACAGGACAATGGTGGTTTCCAGAAGGCCTCGGTTTTTCAAATCCCTGATGAGGCCAGCCGAGGGTAAATCCCGCCGGCCCATGTGCTCCAGGCCGGCTTTGAGGCCGCCGTGGTGGTCCCAGGGTTGTCCGACCCCCGTGAAAACCTGGACGAACCGTACCCCAGCTTCCACAAGCCGCCGCGCCATGAGGCAGCGGATGCCGTAACTGGCTGTCAAGGGATTTTCGAGCCCGTACAGTTTCTTGGTCTCCTCGGTTTCCTTCGAGATGTCCAGCACGGAGGTCGCTTCGAGCTGCATCCGCGCAGCCAGTTCATAATTGCGGATGCGTGTTTCCAGATCGAGGTCGTAGGGATACTGCTCGCGGTGCTTTGCGTTCAGCCTGGCCAAGAAGGACAGCCCGCGGCGCTGGACTCCTTCAGGGAGGGCTTCAGCAGGCGTCAAGTTGTGGACCGGCGCGCCCCGGGAATTGAATTCTGTTCCGGCGTACAGCGCGGGCAGCCAGCCGCTTTTTGACATCAGGCCGCCGCTGGTGGCGTAGCCATCGGGGTCCCGGAGAACGACAAAGGCCGGCAAGTTTTCATTTTCGGTTCCCAAGCCGTAACTGATCCAGGCTCCAAGAGTGGGCCGGCCGAGGAAAATCTTGCCGCTTGCCAGGAGCACCATGGCTTCGGTGTGGTTGTTGTGCTCGCCGACTTGAGACCGGACCAGGCAGATTTCATCGGCGATTTCGTACATGTGCGGGATCACTTCGGACATCTCCATGCCGCTCTGGCCGCGCGGCGCGAACTTGAAGGGGCTGCCGAGGAGCTTATTCGCCTCGCTGCCGGGTTGAAACCCATCGACTTTGACCTCGTAAGTCTGGCCGTTGCGTTTTTGCAGCTCCGGCTTTGGGTCGAACAAATCGACATGGCTTGGACCGCCAGTCTGAACGAGCTGAATGACCGCCTTGGCCTGAGCTGGAAAGTGAGGGGATTTTGGAGACCCATCCAGCGCACCTTCGGAACCGTAAGCGCGCCTCAGGCCCAGGGGGGGCCGGGAAGAACTGAGCAAATAGGCCAAGGCCAGCGATCCAAATCCCATCCCGCTGAGCCGCAGGAGTTCGCGGCGTGACAGGACTGGAGGATAAGAGCGAGATGCACAGTCTGGTTCCCTCATATCACCCTCACTTTACGTAGAGGAATTCATTGCTGTTCAAAATCATGTGACACAGATTCGCGAGCGCCTTGCGCTCGGCGTCATCGGCTGCCACCTTCGCCGCGATATAAGTTTGTGCTTGGTTGTTGAGCAACTCGAAACTCCATTCAACCTCATCCTGGAACGGCGGGCGTGAAAAAGCGATGCGAAACGCCCGATCGATGCGACGCCGAAGGTCGCTCCCCGCTTCCTTCTCGACCCGTTTCGCGAAGCTGTCCGCTTGAGCGAAGACGAAGGCATCGTTCAAAAGGGTCAGGGTCTGGAGCACGACGGTGGAGCTGTTCCGGCAAGCGCAATTGATCGAAATGACCGGTTGGTCGAAGACCGAGAGCATGGACACGTTGTAATTGCGGCGGCCAAGAAGATAGACGCTGCGCCGCCACGCGCTGGTGGGGGCCGGCAGGTTATTTGTCGCCACCACAATCCTCTCGCCCGGCGCGATTTCCAGTGGCACCGGCGGGCCTCCCATGGTGCGGTCCAGATTGCCGCTTGCGGCCAGTATGTGGTCGCGGACGATTTCAGACTGGAGGCGCCGGAGCGGCATCCGCCAGAGGAATTCGTTGGCGGGATCGACCGACGCCGGATCCGCCAGCGCTGAATCGGGATTGCCGCCCGGTTTGGCAATCGCAGAAGATTGCCGGTAAACGCTCGAACTCATTATGAGCTTGAGAAGGGGCTTCAAGCGCCAGCCGTTCTGGACGAATTCGCCGGCCAGCCAGTTGAGCAGCTCCGCGTTTCCAGGCGGAGCGCCGGACCGTCCCAGGTTTCCGGGCGTGGTCACGATCCCCCGGCCAAAGAGGTAGTGCCATAGGCGATTGACATGAACCCTCGCCACCAGCCCGCCCGCCGCCGTGTCCGGCTTCGTCGCCCATCGTGCCAAAGCTAGCCGCAAGCCGCTGGTTTGCCCCTTCGCGTCCGGAGAAGGCGCCAGGCCAGAGCCGGCGGCGCCGGAATCGCACAAGACGCCGAGACCGCCAGGCTTCACCACTTTGCCCGGCCTGGTATACTCGCCGCGAACCAGAAGGCGGGTTTCAGGCGGAGGACCCGTGTCCCAAAGCGCCTGGATCATTGCCCACTGCCGGCGGCGGCTGTTTTGCTTGGCAATTTGATTATCGAAGGAAGCCTTGGCGGCGCGGTCCGCCTCGCTCAGCGCCGCCACCACTTCCTCTTCCTTGACGTTCAGCGAGGCCTCAAACTTCCCGGCGAGATACTTTTGCACTTCGTTGCGCTTGTCAGGGGGTGTCTGCACTGCGATCCGGGTGTCCTCGCGAATGGGCTCCGGAAGGGCGGCAAGCTTTTTGGCGAATAAATTTTCCCTGTAAGGATTGAAGAGCTGGCCTAGCCGGTCTTTCAGGGACTTGACCTGCCGGTCGACCTCAGCGTTGTGCGCCTCGATCTCCGCCTTTGTGGCCAGGCCAACGTCCGGCAAGGCGCGGCCCGGCAATTGCACCCACTTCTCCGGATTGTAGGCAGGGGTGAAGACGGCCATCAGCCGGTAATAGTCTTCTTGGGGGATCGGCTCGAACTTGTGGCTGTGGCAGCGGGCGCATTGGAGGGTCAAGCCGAACACGCTGCTGCCGACGATCTCCATGGTGTCATACAAGGTGGCGTGGCGGTTGCTCGGGATATTCAAAACATCTTGGTCCGTGTCATCGACCGCCGTCCTCAGGAATCCCGTGGCTACCAGAAGATCAATGGTTTTCTGGGTGTAAACCTTTTCAATTCGCCAATCGACCAGCTCATCGCCCGCCAGTTGTTCAATCAGGAACTGGTTATAAGGTTTGTCCTGGTTGAATGATTCGATGACGTAGTCGCGGTAGCGATGTTTGCCAGGCGGCTGGCGGATGGTGGGAGCATTCTCGTCGGCTCCGTTGACATC
Organism: Planctomycetota bacterium; assembly: GCA_016209605.1. Taxonomy (GTDB): domain Bacteria; phylum Planctomycetota; class UBA8108; order UBA8108; family JACQVS01; genus JACQVS01. The sequence continues at coordinate 22,399 of JACQVS010000194.1, read as the reverse complement.
GACATATCCCGCCACATCCAGCCAGTGACGACCCCACCTTTCGCCAAAGTGCGGCGAGGCCAGCAAGGAATCGATGAGCTTCTCGCAGGGATCGGGGATGGGATCGGTCAGAAAGGATTCTAACTCTTCAGGCGAAGGGGGGAGGCCGATCAAATCGAAATAAGCCCGCCGCACCAGGACCTCGGGACTCGCTTCGGGGGCAAAGGAAAGCCCTTTCGCTTCCAATTTCGAGAGGAGGAAGGCATCGACGGGCGTCCGAACCCGGTCCGGATGTTTAACGGCAGGGATGGGAGGCCGCCTCAAGGGCGTAAAAGCCCAGAAAGTGCGGCCCGCATCGGAGCTCTCCGGCTTGGGATTATCCGCCGGAAGAGTAAGGCCAATCCCCGTAAACAGGAGAAGCCATCCAAGTTTGCTGGATTTCGCCGGGTGATGAGAGAGCATTTTGGTTTAATCTTTTTGAGGAGCCAGTTTGCGGATTCCTGCCGCACTGGGATCGAAAAGAAATTCCAGGTATTATACGAATTGTAAGTCCATAGGCGATAATTAACTGCGAAATTAACAGTTAATGATATTGCAAACGGGATGGGTTTCTTGCGTCTTCGTAATCTGTTTGGATTTTTTGGCCAGGATGGCCAGGGCAGCCAGGATGGCCAGGGCAGGCTGTAAAACCTTAGCGCCGCCCCCGGGGCATGACGGAAGTCACAGGACGTCAAGCCCAAGCGCGCCAGGTTCTGCTACGAGATGATGGGCTGGGCGCTTCCCGACAGCCCCGATGCCTACCTGCGGCTCATCAAGGCCGTCGACCGCGAGGCCTTCGCGGTGCACGTCGACGTCTGCAACCTGGTGAACTCTCCTTCCCGGTTTTATCGCAACGGCGAGCTGATCCAGGAGGTCTTCGACAAGCTCGGCCGCTGGATCGTCAGCTGCCACGCCAAGGACCTCGCCTGGGACGTGGAGATGAACATCCACTTCCGCGAGGTGCGGCCGGGGGCCGGACACATCGACTACCCCGCGTATCTGAAGCAGGTGGCCGGATTGCCCCACGATGCCCCCCTCATGCTGGAGCACCTTCCCAACGCAGTGGAGTATGACCAGGCCCGCCAGCACCTCTTCGAGCTGGGGAAGAAGATCGGCGTGCATTTCGAGTGACCCTTTCAAGCGGAAAACCGCTGGGAGGGCTACTGCCGCAGCCACCGCGCCGCCTCGGTGGGGGAGAGTTCCTCCTCGCGGACCTCGATGCCGAGGGGGAGCCGCGAGCGGAGCGGCGTGCCGGCCCACAGCACGCGTCGCGGCGCCGCGGCGCGCAGGAGGTCGGCGACGTCGCCGGCATCGCCGCCGCCCGGCAGGATGGCGCCCGGCCGGTTGATCCAGGGCGCGGCGAGATCGGCCCACGAGGAGGGGGCTTGCGAGGCGCCCAGCGCCTCGCACGTCTCGCCATCCCCGAGCAACGCGATGAGGGCCGTCAAGCTCGCCGCCGGCCCGCGGGCGAAGAGGAGGACGCGGCGGCCGGAAGCGCGGATTTTCCGGGCGTGGCCGAGCACCGTGCGCGCCCACAGTACCGCCGGCGGCCGCCCGAGGAGCAGGCCGTCGGTCACGGCTAGCCAGGCCTCATCCCCCGCCGCGCTCCAGAAGGGGGGCTCGATGGCCAGGGCTTCAAAGCCGCTCTCGCGGGACAGGAGCTCGAGCAGGGCGGGAGTGCCGGTCGCCCAGCCGGCATCGTCGAGGACCAGGATGGCCGCCGGAGCGTTTTCAACCGCGGCGGTGAGGATTCGATGTTTAAATCCTTCCTCGTCCGTGAGCACGGCGGCGCCGCTCCAGCCTTCCACCGGCTCGGACTTCCAGGAATCGAAGCGCGCCGCCGGCACCAGGCCGCGAATGGCGGCGCGGAGGGCCTCGGCCGGCTTGCCCGCGCCGGCGGCCAGGCGCTGGAGGATCGACTGGCGGTAAGTGAGGGCGCCCGCGGGATACTTTCCCTCCGGAAAGCAAAAAAGCGCCTCCGGTTTTTCCGGCTGCCAGCCTTCCCCGGCCATGGGCTCGGGGAAGGCTTCTCCGGTTCCTCTGCCGGCGAGGTGGCGGAGGAAGAAGCCGTAGGCCCGCTCGCGCATCGGCCGGCTGTAGTCGTGGCCGCAGTCGTCGAAGAAAAGCTCCGGAGCTGGCGCCGCCCCCTGGAGGCGGTAGAGCTGGGAAAGGCCTTCAAAGGCCGCTTTCGTCCCCGCCTCGGTGAACATCGGATCCTTGACGCCGCCGATCACCAGCGCCGGCCGAGGAGCGAAGAGCGCCGCCGCTTCATCCATGTCGGTCAGCGATCCCATCCCCGGCACGTGGCTGCAGGGGCAGTGGACCAGGCCGGTCTTGAGGAACGATGCGAAAGTGCAGACGTAACAGACCGGCGCCGCCGCCTGGAGGCGCGGCTCCACCGCCATGAGGTAAAGGGTGTTGAGGCCGCCTCCCGAGCAGCCGGTGGCGCCGAGGCGAGCCTTGTCGATTTCAGGCCGTGCCTCGAGGACATCGAGGGCGCGGATGGAGTCCCAGATCATGATGCTCATGTTCGACTGGTTCAGCAAGGCGGCGAGGTGAGCCTGGGAGTGCTCGTTTCCGGAGGTGATGCGCTCCCCCTGGCCGATGGGATCGTAGGCCAGGGCGGCGAGGCCCAGCCGGGCGAAGCCGGCGGCGCGCGCCTGCACCACCGGCTCGGCCTTGGAAAACGGCCAGTGCCCCACCGGGCAGAGCACCGCCGGCCAGGGCGGCCTGGGCGCCTTCTCGCCGGAGGGGAGATAGAGGTTGGCGGGGACCGGCAGGCCGGGGCGGCTCTCGAAGATGAACTTTTCGACGCGATAGCCCGGGCGTTCGATGATGCCGGCCATCTGGACGTTCAATGGGGTGCGGGGTAGCTCCGGATCGAGGCCCAGCGCCTTGCGGATGCTTGCCGAGAGATCCCGGCGCCACGCGCCCCAGTCCTTGACGGCCCCGAGGCGCGCGCGGCGCCTCGCGTCGTCCTGGTCGTGCAGCTCGATGAGCCGCGCCAGGTTGGTCTTATCCAGAGCCCTGGCCGTGGCGCTGCCAGGAAAATTTTGATCGAGGAGCTGGACAGGCGGCTTCGCCGCCGCATCGAGGGTGAAGAAGAGAGCATCCGGGCACTCGAAGCCGGCCCCTTCGTCGCGGATCGCCACCTCGACCTCGCCGGGCTCGAGCGCCGCCGCGCCGCAGCGCTCCCAGACGAAGCCGGTTTCTTCGCCCGCGCCATGGGTCGGCGGGAATTTCTTCCCCCCCACTTGCACGGAAAAGGCGCGGTCTCCAGCCTTCGAGGCGAGGCCGCGGGCCCAGACGGCATACTCGCCGGCCGCGGCGACGCGCAGGGTCTGGAGCAGGGGCGCCGGGGCGATGCCGCTCGCGTTGGAGACGCGAAAGCCTTTGCCGGAGTAGTCCGGGTAGTTGGTCTGCAGGCGCCACGGGCCGGCGAAGCTTTCGGCCTCGAGAAGCAGGCCATTCCGGTCCAGCATCGGGATTTCCGCCCTGCCCACGGGCGTGGCGGCCGCCGGCTCTTCTTCCACCTCGATACGCAGCTCCTCGCTGGCCTCGAGCTTCAGCGGGAGGCCGTGCTGCAGCTCGAGGCCAGGGGCGCGCCGGCCGTCTTCCGGTTTCGCTTCCTTCGGAAGCCGAGTGAGCTTGATCCGGTAGACGGCCGCCGGCCGGGCGGCGAACCACACCGGAAACTCGTTGAGGCGCGGGTAGTTGATGGGGAGATGCCAGTGATCGCGGTGGCGGGCGCGGTCGAACTGGAGGAGCCCCTCCCATGATGAGCCGGCCTTTACGGAAAGGTAGAGCTTGTCCCCTTCTTGAACCGCTCCCAGCCTCAAGTCCTCACGCCAGGGCTGGAGGCTCGCGCCGCGTGTTTTCATCAGGGCGTAAAGAAGCGCCGTGCGCGCGAAGTTGCCGTCGCCGTGCCAGCCCTCGACCATGCCATCGGGCTGCTGATAGGCGAGAAAGCGGGGAAAGATGCGGTCGAGCCACTCGAGAGCCTCGGGGACCGGCTCGCGGTTGGCGAGGAGGATGCCTCCTTCGATGGAGTCGGCGTAGGCGTCGGCTCCCGACCAGTCGAGGTACTCGGGCTTCTTGAGGGAGGCGAGCGCCCGGCGCACCGCCTCGCGGTATGCTTCCTTGCCGGTGATGAGGTGGGCCATGGTCACCGCCGTGAGGGCGTATCCCCAGGTGTCGGGAGTGCGGCGGTTGAGCGCCTCGCCGGTCGCGGGGCGCAGCAGGGAGAACCACAAGCCATCGTCATTGCGGCCGATCTCGAGCAGGCGGTCGATCATCCGGATGAAGGCGGGCCGCAGCGCCGACGCCTTCTCCGGCCGCGCGAAGTGCAGGGTCAGGTAGAACTCGGCGAGGCCGCCGACGATCTCGTTGCCGTGGTCGTTCAAGCTGAGGGTGTCGGCGATCGGCTTGTGGGCGCCGAAGTCCCAGCGGTGCACCGGCAGCCCGCCGCTCGCCGGCAGGACCTCCTCAAACCAGGCGCGCAGGATCCGCTCGCCGGCTTCGAGGTAGCTCGGATCGGCGGTCGCCCAGTGGAGCCGCGACAAGGACTGCAGCATGTTGCCGTTCACCTCGGCGCTGTCCGCCGGCAGGCTGCCGAAGCGCGAGGAGACGGGGGCGGCCTTGAGGAGGCCATCGACGATCTCGCGCATGCGGTAGAACCACGGCGTCACGCCGAGGAGGTCGGTGATGGGGATGAGGCCGTCCTTCACGTACTCCGAGGAGCCAAAGATGATGCGGTGGAGGTCCGGCTGGTCGTGGGCGAAGCCGCCGCGCTCGAGGGAGTAATCGTCGGGCAAGGCCCCCAGGCGGCTGGTGAGCTGGGTCTCGGTGAAGAGGACCTTGAGCCAGCGCCCCTCGTAAGCTTCGGGATGGGTGAAGCGGGAGCTGAGGACGAAGAAGGGATAGAGATCGGCGGCGGAGTTGGCTGGGGTCCAGATCGGCGAGCGCAGGTTCTGCGGCAGGAGGCCGGTGCACGGGTCGGCCTTCCCGGCCCAGGCACGCTCGGCGCGGTCGGCGGCGCGGAAGGCGGCGGCCGCCCGTTCCGCGTCGAGAGCCGCCCGGATGAAGGGATCGCTCGACTGGGCGGCGGCGAGGGCGGGGAAGATGAAAGCGCCCAGGGCCAGGGTCCGGCAAAAATAACGGCAGGTCGTCAACATGGGGATCACCTCCTCATAAGATTTATAAGCGCACTCGAAGTTGGATTTCAACTAATTCTTTCCTTGGCGCTCCTTGTCTCCTGGCGGTTAGTATATCTTCTCTTAGATGTACTCCCGGATCGACCTCTTCGTCTGCCTCGGCTACTTCATTGCCGTCGCCGCCATCGGGTTCCTGTCGGCGCGGCGGCAGCGGGCGTCAGTGAGCGGCTACTTCCGCGCCGGCAACCAGCTCCCCTGGTATGCCATCGGTTTCTCCATCGTCGCCGCCGGCATCAGCTCGGAGCAGTTTGTCGGCGAGGTCGGCTACGCTTACAAGCTCGGCCTGCCGGTGGCCAACTGGGAGTGGTTGGTGCTGCCGGCCTTGTCGATCCTCCTCTGGATCTTCGTGCCGCTTTACGTACGCAACCGCATCGCCACCATGCCCGAATACCTCGAGCGCCGCTTCGGCGGTCGGGCGCGGACCCTTTACGCCTGCTTGACCGTCGCCAGCTACGTTCTGGTCAACTTCGCCCTGGTCTTTTACACCGGCGGCTTCGCGCTGGAAAAGATGTGGGGGATCAACCGCCATGCCGCTGTCTGGCTGCTCGCCCTGGTCACCGGCGCCTACACCATCTACGGCGGCCTCGCGGCGGTGGCCTGGACCGGCTCCTTCCAGTGCGTCCTCCTCCTCGGCGGCGGCCTCTACGTCTTTTTCGCGGGATTGCAGAAGATCGGCTGGGACTGGAGCGCCGTCCTCGGCTCCGGCCAGCGGGCGCACCTCTTCACCTCGGCGGACCACGAGGTCCCCTGGACGGCGCTGGTCGTCCTCATGCTTTCAACCAACGTCTGGTACTATGCCACCAACCAGTACATCAACCAGAGATGCCTCGCAGCGCGCGATGAGTGGCACGCCAAGATGGGAGTGCTCTTTTCGGCCGCTCTTCAAATTCTCATACCCCTGGCGACGTGCTTTCCGGGGATGATTTACCGCGTCCTCGAGCCGGGGCTGGAAAAACCGGATGGCGCTTATCCGCTGGTGGTGGCCGCCGTCGTTCCCGAGGGACTGCGCGGCCTCGTGGTCGCGGCCATGATCAGCGCCATCATGTCCACCATCTCCGGACTGGTGAACTCCACCTCGACCCTGGTGGCCCTGGACCTCGTGCAGCGCTGGAAGGGCCGGAAGTGGCCGGAGGCGCGGCTCGTGCGCGCCGGCCAGTTATCCGGAACCGCGGCGCTCCTCGTCGGCGCCCTCCTCGCGCCCCTGGTCATGAAGTGGGAGAACCTCTTCCGCTACGCCCAGGACATCTGGGCGCCGATGGCGGCGCCGGTGGTGGTGGTGTTCCTGGCAGGGGCTCTCTGGCCAGGCGCCCGCGAGCGCGGCGCCCTCCTTTGCCTCTGGATGGCGGTCCTTTCGGCGCCTCTGGTGCTCGCCAAGGCGGTCCTGGCCGATGCGGGCATCCACTTTCTGCCCGAGAACCTCGAAAACGCCATGGTTCTCGCCATCGCCGTCGCGTTGATGGCCATCGTTTCGATGGCGCTTTTCAGCAGCCGCTTGCCTCTCGGCGGGAGCATACCCGGAGCCGCCGTGGCCGGCGCGCTGATCCTGAGTCTGGCCGCCTGGAGCCCCTCCGCCAGCGCCATGGCGCTCCTCTTCGCGAGCTTGGGCCTGGTAATCCCGCTCCTCATCGCCCGCCGCGCGCCGGCGGAAAACCTGTGGGACCGCTCCATGCTGGCCACGGCCGGAGATTTCCGCGGCTGGCGGAGCCTGTGGCTGTGGTGGGGCGCGCTGGCGGCGGTCTTGCTGGCGATTTACATCTGGCTATGGTGAAAACCGGTCTTTGGCAACTGGCGGGTGTTGCAATTGACAGTTTGCTTGACGCTCTGATGATTGTTATACTTTTAGATGACTTTGTATAACACCATGATATTGAAGGTTCGGATATCCCGACAGGAGGCACTTATCCCATGAACGTCACCGTTTCGGACAAAGGCTGGGTGGTCATCCCCGCAGGATTGCGTAAAAAATACAACCTCAAGCCTGGCACAGCGGTGCAGGTGGTGGACTATGGCGGCGTGCTGGTTTTGGTGCCTGAATTGGCCGATCCGGTCCAGCAAGCTGCCGGCATGCTGAAGGGGGGCAAGTCGCTCACCCGTGCGCTGTTGGCTGAACATAAAGCTGAGCAGCGCAAGGAGAAAGCACTTGGCCGGTAAACCATCCGCTTATGTGCTGGATAGTTTTGCCCTGCTTGCTTATCTGGAAGGCGAGGTTGGCATGGCTCGGGTCAGAGAGGTGCTTGAGGGGGCCGAAGCCGGAGAGCACAACCTTTATCTTTCACTCATTAATTTGGGTGAAGTTCTCTACATCACCGAACGTGAAAAAGGTCTGGTCCAGGCTCATAAGACGCTGGCTGCCATTGACCAGTTGCCTGTGAAGATTGTGGACGTTTCACGTTCCACGGTATTGGCGGCCGCCCATATCAAGGCCCATCACCCGATTTCTTATGCGGATGCCTTCGCTGTGGTCACGGCTCGGGATTATGATGGCATCATCATTACTGGAGACCCGGAACTTAAGGCCGTGGCCGCTGAAAAGATCGTGATCATAGACTGGCTGCCCCGCCATTAAAGCATATTCTTCAAGAACCTTTCCAGAGGACCGCAGACTCCGAAAGGATGAGCGACATAATCATCATGGGTTCTCCCTCATATTGACACTTTAAATTTAATCAAGATCCTTCGCGCTGTCAGTGCCGGGAAAAATGAGGGGTGCGTAAATGATCTTGTGTACCCCTTTCCCTCGCAATTACGTTCAGGCGCACTGGTAAGACGTTCGGCTTGCGTAAAAGCGAAGAAAGGGGGAGAATCGTTCAAGTCACCAGAGTGTTAAAATTAAAGAAATTTTGAACTGCCTGCCTGGTGAACAGTGAGTGCGAGCGGTGAACTGGTGGACCGTTGATTCAAAAAAAATGTTCCAGAATAGCCATGGCCTTGTCAGGGGCGCGGTCTGGATTTTCATCGAGTTGATCCTGGCGGGCGGCGGAAGCTTGAAGGCAGCCCCGGGGGAGGAAAAAGCCGGGCTGTCGGCGGCTTTCACCACCCGGGCCGCCAGTTGCCGCACTGCGGCTCCATTTGAGCTCGAGGCCAGGTTGAGCTGGGACGGCGCCAGCCTGCTCTCCGGCCATCTGGATCTACGCTTCCTCGCCAATTTCAAATCCGTGGGAAATTATTGCAGCGCCGAGCTGACGCTCCAGCCGGGCTCCCAGTCGTTCCGCTTCCTCGTGCCGCCGATTAAGAGAATTAATTTTAAAAGCCAGATCGCGGTCCTGGCGATATTCCTGACCAGCGGCAAGGAAATCGACCTTGGCATTCAGCCTCTACCCCTGACCGTTTCCAGGGATCGCATCTTCACCCTCCTCTCCTCGGAGCCGGTGGAAAGCTCTTCCCGCTTCTTCCCCATCGCCAGCAGCTTGAGTTTTGAGCGCTACCGCCCGGAGAACGTGACCGAGAGCGAGCTTCCCTTTCAGACCTCGATGGTCCACCTTCCGCCGGCGGAATTTCCAATCGATTCGCTCGAGTACTGCTCCTGGGATGTGGTTCTCCTGGGAGGAACCGGCTTTCCTCAATTGAGCTCGGTGCAGCTTGATCACCTCGCTCGCTGGGTGGAAGCGGGAGGCAGCCTCTGCGTCCTTCCTGAGAAGGGCACCGAGGCGCATCATGCCGAATTCCTCAACCGCCTGGCTGATCCTGACGGCGCCCATCCTCTCGTCCGGTGGATGGAAGATGGCGGCCTGGCCCCGGCGAATTCATTTTCTGTTTCTGGAATTAAATCCTGGCGCGCCGGCCTGGGGAGGGTTGTCCTGGTATGGAAAGCTCCGCAACCGGAAGATCTGGATCATGAGAGCTGGTGGGAAGCGGCGGCATTTCTCTGGAAATATTCTCGAATCCATGTTCCCTCGATATCAAAGCAGGGTCGCTGGAGAGATTCCGCCGAGAGGAAGTGGCTGGAGACTTCTTCGGACCTTGATCGCGCGCGCGAAAAGCTGCTGGGATACTTCCTTCCATCCGGATTGCGGGTTTTGCCCTTCAGCCTGCTGTTTTTCCTTCTCCTGATCTTTTTTGCAGCCGCCGGCCCTGTTGATTATTTTCTCTTGGGACTGTTGAAAAAACGGCGCCTGACCTGGATATATCAGCCATCCCTCTGCGCTGGTTTTGCCTTGTTTCTCGTCTGGCTCGCCAACATTTACCATGGGAATCCCGGCTCTCAAAAGTCCATGGCGATCGTGGACCACTGCTCCCGCGGTCGAGTCTTGCGAGAGAGCCTCTACGCGTTCCATATTTCGGGATTTCATGAAGAACTGGAGACAACGAAGGCCGGCGCTTTATTCGCGCCGGTCAGCGCTTGGGAACTGGATCCCTTCCCGGAACGGGGCTCGCCTTTTTTCGCGAGCGAATTCAGCGGCGGAGAAGATCTCCCCTCAATTGAGGGGAAATTTCCCGGCCGCTATCGCATCCGCCGGAAAATCCTTAAATGGAATCCGTGCGCAAGCCACTCTTTTGCCATCGGCCGAGAATCGAAACTTTCCCCTCTCAAAATCCGCTGGGATGCCGTTGGTCCCGACCAGTTCCGGACTTTGGAAGGGAGGGAGCGTTTGAAAAAATTTCTTTTCGGCGAAGCGAATTTTTCTGGGCGCATTGATCTGCTGCATGGGTCTGAACACTATGGGATTTGCCGCTCCGACCCAGCCATCCCCATGGAATTCATTCTCAGAGCTTCCTCCCGAAAGCGCCAGGGAATCTTTTATCTGGCGTCGCAGCTCTCCCCGGCCGGCGGGGACGGTTTCGATGACCTGGCCATCCATGATGCCGGCGATCCCCGCCAGTGGCTCCTTGTGGCGGCATCGGCAGTGGAGGATGGTTTCGTAGTCCATCGGCGGCTTTATTTCGAGGAACAGCCATGAGCTTTGTGCAAGTGGAAAACCTCTGGATCAGCTACGGCAACGTTTTGGCCGTGAAGGGCATATCGTTTACGGTGCCGAAAGGAGAGATCTTCGGCCTCATCGGATCCAATGGGGCAGGCAAGACTTCCACCCTTAAGGTGCTGGCGACCGTGATCAAGCCTAAGAGCGGCAGGGTGCACATCGATGGAATCGACATCCTCAACCGGCCCCAAAAAATCCGCGGCAAAATCGGTTACGTCCCGGATGTTTTCGGGGTCTATGACGACCTCACCGCCAGGGAATACCTGCACTTCTTCGCGGCGGTCTACCGGATCGAGCGAACCAGGCGGCAGACGCTCGTGGATGATGTGCTCAAGCTCACCGACTTGACCGCAAGGGCCGACTCGGCCGTGGAGTCCCTTTCTCTGGGAATGAAGCAGCGGCTGGCACTGGCGCGCGTCCTCCTCCATGATCCTGAACTGTTGATTCTCGATGAGCCCGCTAGCGGCCTTGATCCGCGCGCTCGAATTGAGCTGCGGGAACTCTTGAAGGAGCTTCACCGCATGGGCAAGACCATCATCATCTCAAGCCACATCCTCCATGAACTTTCCCAGCTCTGCACCTGCTTCGGCATTCTCGATGAGGGGAAGCTGGCAGCGGAGGGATCGCTCGAGGAAGTGCTCCGGGATCTCGAGATCCAGCGGGCTGTCCACGTGCAAATCGCCAACCTCGCGCCGGAACTTCTTGAAAAAATCAGGAAACTCGAAGGTGTCGAGCGCGTCGATGAGCTGGCGGATCGGCTCTCCATCCGGATCCAGGAAAAAATTCTCCCGCTCGAGGACCTTCTCGACGGCCTCCGCGCCCTGGGAGCCCGCCTCCGCCTGTTCCAGCCGGAAATCCTTGACATGGAAAAGGTTTTCTTGAAGATCACGGAGGGAAAAACCGGATGAACTGGAAGCGGCTCCGCTCCCCCCTGCCGCTCCTCGGGAAAGAGCTGGTGGAGCTGGCGGCGAAAAAAAACCTATACCACCTTCGCATGGCCTATGCGGGGATCCTTTTTTTGAGTTTTTCCATAGCTTTTTTCGAAGTCTGGACCGCCACCGTCAAGGGAAGCCCGTTTTTGCTTCTCGGCCGCGGCAAGCCGATCTTTGATTTTCTCATTGACTTTCAATTCATCGGCATCCTGGTGTTTCTCCCAGGGCTCGCCGCCGATGCCATTTCCAGGGAGCGGGAGCGTGGCTCGCTCCTTATCCTCATCAACGTGGGCCTGTCGCCATTGGAGATCGTCCTTGAGAAGTTCTTGAGCCGCGCCATCGCCATGTTTTCCTTCATCCTCCTATCGCTGCCCCTCCTGGCGGTGGCTTACGCTTACGGCGGCATCGCCGAAAGTGAAATCTGGCTGGCGGTCACTTTTCTGGCCCTGGCCTGCTTCCAGGCCGGGGCGCTGTCGATCCTGGCCTCCGTTTGTTGCCGGAAATCGCCGGCGGCTTTCACTTTGTCCTACATCCTGACGCTTACGGTTTATATCGTTCTCCCCGCGCTCCGGCTAATCCTCGAGCATCTGCAACTCCTCCCCCAGGGAGCTTGGAGCAACGATTTCATCGGCTCCCTCCTTCCGATCTATCTGTTCAAGGCCAACCGAGGCGGCTCGGCGCTCGATGGAGTCCTTAGCGGCATGCCCGTCCTGGCCAGCGTCGCCTTGGCCCTGGCGCTGGCCTGGCTCATCCTGGCCCGGGAAGCTTTTCATCAACCGGCGGCCTTTTGGTCTGGCGCCCTCGACTCGCTGGATGGCTTCTTTCTCAGGCTAAACCGCTGGCTGGGCGGGAAGTTTCTGATGGCAGAATCAGCATCTTTTCCGTTCGATAAGCCTCTGGTCTGGCGGGAGCTGCGCAAGCGGTCGCTCCTCCGCGGCCGCTACCTCCTTCCCGTCTTCCTCATGGTGGAGGCGCCGCTCATCGCCGCCTGCATCGATCTGGCGCTCGGGTATCCAGCCACCTTTCCGGGAGCTAATGATGCCGCGTATTTTTCATCGCTGATCTTCATTTGGTGGGGGCTGGCCGCTGTGGTTCTTGTGGCGGAAGGCACCGGCCTTTTCCATTCCGAGCGCTCCGGCCAGACTCTTGACCTTCTCCTTGCCGCCCCTCTGGACGGCGAGGAAATCGTCCGCCAGAAAGTACGCGGCCTCAAACCGCTTTTCATCATCATCGGGTGCGCTTATTTCACCTTGATTCTTTTTGAGGGGGCGGCGGAGTACATGAAGCTTGGCGGAAAAGGGGCTCTGGCCTTTTACTGGATCTCTTCCGCCGCGGCGGCGCTACTGTATCTCCCCGCTGTTTTCTGGTTAAACATCTGGACTGGCTTGCGATGGAAGAGCCGCTCCTGGTCGGTCTACATGGGCTTCCTCGGCACCGCGGCCACCCTGGTCGTCCCAGGATGGTTCTGGATCGGAGTGGCGTGGCGGCGATGGTTCCCTTCCCTGCCGGCGGTGCTCCTCTGGATGATCAGCGGCTTATTCACTATTCTTCTGATCGTGTTCTCAAGCTTTGATAACGGCTTGACCGTGATCGGCCTTCTCGCCAGTCCGGCCGTGGTTATCTACTGGCTGGAGTTTTTCCATGACCAGGGGGCCGGCTGGGAGCTGATGCTCTGCTTCGCGGTTCTTCTGAATGGATTGGCCGTGGGCGGCAACGCGCTTTATTTCCGCGGCCGTTCCCTCTATCACGCCGATTGGCAGCTCAACCGGCCCTAGTGATCGCTTAAGAAAATTTTCGCCGGTAGCATGCGCCCGCGTTGGCGTCCATCTCGTGGTTAAAAACAGCGATCCCAATCGCGTCGATATGGCAGGCTAGGCTCTCGATGAGAACACTCGGTGGCAACCTCCTTTTCGGAGGTGGCCATTTTTGTCCTGGCCGGCGCGCTGATCTTGAAGCTGGCCGCCTGGAGCCCCTCCGCCGGCGCCGTGGCGCTCCTCTTCGCGAGCCTGGGCCTGGTGATCCCGCTCCTCATCGCCCGCCGCGCGCCGGCGGAAAACCTGTGGGACCGCTCCATGCTGGCCACGGCCGGAGATTCCCGCGGCTGGCGGAGCCTGTGGCTGTGGTGGGGCGCTCTGGCGGCGGTCTTGCTGGCGATTTACATCTGGCTGTGGTGAAAACTGTAGCCCTACCATCACTTTTTAGAGTCGTTGCGAGCTTCCCTCAACCGCACGGCCCAAAGGAGTCGCAGCGCAGATCATCCGGCGTCGGGTCGGGGCCGCAGACTCCGAAAGGATCGAGCGGCGCGGCGCCGTCCAAAAACAGGTAGCTCAGGAGATGCACCGCATCGGTGACGTCCAGGCTGCCCGTGTCGTTGACATCGGCGCTGGAGGCGCAGGGGAGGGCTTGGCCTCGGAAAAGGTGAAGCAGCGCGGTGACCGCGTCCGACAGATCGACCTCTCGGTCGGCGTTGACGTCGCCGCGCTTGAAGCCTCCGGCGCTCGAAACCAGGACGAGTTCGATGCCGGAGCCGGTTCCGAGATTGCGCGAGTACTGCTTATCGATGGCATCCTTCCAGTGCTCATGGACTCCGAGGCTCGCCAGCCGCGTTCCGTCGCCTTCGGGATCGTACCATGCGCCCGAAGGGGGATTGTCAGCGAGCGCCGCCTCGTGGAGATAATTGTCCACGCTATTTCCAGTGACCTGGCCGCTGAGGGCAGGCTCATTGCGGCAGAAGTCGACGGCGACGGAATCGATGGCCACCCCATCCTGAGAGACGAACAGGCTCGCAGTCCAGTCGTTGTCGAACGGCTTGGACCGCCACCGAGCTGGCGCTCCGCTGCCCTGATTGACCGCGGCATAAAGCGCGTCGATCATGAAAAGGAGCGTCTTGCCGCCGAGATGCTGGTGGCCCATGAGGTCCACCAGCGAATTGACCGTTCCCATCGGCTTGTTCCTGTCGACCGAGTTGTGGAGGTTGGCGGGCGAAAAGCCGGCGCTGGGACGCCAGATCGAGCCGAAGTGGTTCTTGGCGCAGAGCGTGACGCCCGCCAGCGAATGCCCGCGGAGGAGCGCGAGGTTGATGAGGTACGTGGCGTTGACCACGAACGACGGCAGGCGGCTCACGTCGCTTTCTCCCGCTTGGGGGTCGGCGTAGTGGATCTTGACCGCCGGATCCGGCGTCGCGGCGTCTCGGTCGCCTTGACCCTGGCTGTCGGCGAACTTAACCTGCGGGAATTCCTGCCGGCTGGGCGCGAAGATCGCATCGTTGATACAGCGCGAGGCATCGTAGACCGTGATCGCCGATTCCGTCACCCCGGCTTGCTGGATCAGCTGCCGCAGGAGAGCGCGAACGACTTGCGGGGAGACGATGGGCTCGTTGGTCAAGGCATAGTCGCTGGCGACATTCATGTTGATTTTGACGGCGATCCTTTCGCCCGCTTGATAGCCACCGTCGCCGCGGCCGTGGGTTTTATTGAAGTGCCGGAAGATCGCCTCCCACGCGGCCGCGTCGGTGGTTGCGCCCGCCAGCCGGCGAAGGCTCCTGGACATCATCGCGTCGACGACGGCCGGATCCGTGTACTTGTCGCTCCACCAGTAGTTTGCGGAGCCGTTCCAGCTGGTCGCTTCGGGATGATGGACCCAGACCACGTGCCCCGGATTGACTCCTCTCGCGACGCCGATGGGCTGATTGGGAGGATCGTTCGGGGTCCAGGCCGCCGAGGCGGGCTCACCGGGCAAGCTCAGCGCCCAGCCTGCGATCGCGATGCCGATGGCCGCACCGACGCCGGCGACGGTGAACCGGGATCGCCGCAGGTAGGAGCCGGCCTGGCGGAAGGCGAAGATCGAGCCGGCCAGGCCCATCACCCAGAGGAGGAAGGACGAGGCCAAGGGAAAAGCCAGGCGCTGGCAGGGGTAAGCCGCCCGGCTCGGCTTCGGAATCACGCGCACGAGAAACCAGGCCAGCGCCAGGAATCCCGAGATCGCGTAGAGCGCCGTCAATCCATAGGATCGAGGTCGCCGGGCCAGAACCGGATCGGGCTCGAGCCGCTTTCCGGTAACCGGGCAGATCCGAGGCGATTTCTTGGGTGGGTGAATGGAGTCAGCCATGGGATCATCCTGATTGTATCGCCATCTTCAATGGGCGGGGAGAAATCCCATTCTTCGTCAACCACGACAATTCGCTGAGTTTCGGTCGTTTGCGACCGGCCGAAAACCATTAGTGATTGTAGGTCGATCACGTCCAGGCGACAAGGTTATTTTTCCCTTTGACAACCGTAGCCCCCAGGTCGAAAATCCATAATGCGGGCTTCGCCCGCAAACGAGCTATCCGCGACTTCTCCGCATCCTGAGGAGAAGTCGCGGAGGAAGATTCTATAGGCCTATCATCCGAGGAGTTTGGCGATGTCCGCTCACGAACAGACCGAGAACCGCCGGGCCGAAATCAAATCCGTATCGACATTCCCTCTCGCCTTAGCTGTGATAATTGCCTACACTTCGCAATTCTATCCGGGCGCCTCGGAAATTGCCGTTTTTGCGGAATCCCCAGCGGAGAATCAATTGCAGCGACTGCTCTACGGCGAGTCACGCAGCGAAGGAGAAGAAAAATTGTTTGCCGATCTTTGTTCGGGAAAGCTCGGCTTTAGCGAACTGCTGGTCGTCAAGCGGCATCACATGGCCCTCTCGCACGTTTACACGTACCATGTCGAAGGATTCATTCCTGGTGGGGGGCTATACGCCTACAAACCTGATCCGTCGGGCGGAACGCTCCGCCGAATCGTCGACGCCGGCCAGGGCGAAATCATCGATGCCGACCTTTCTTACGATGGCCGGGAAATCGTTTTCTCGTGGAAACGCGGCGGGCCGAAAATGCTGGCCACCCAGTTTCTCGAAGCCGACGCTGACCGCAGCCATCCGGAGAACAACTATCAGATCTGGCGCGTCAACATCGACGGAACGGGATTGACACAGCTTACCAACTTGCCGAATAACAACCTGAACGCTTGCTGGCTCCCCGACGGAGGCATCGCCTTCATCTCCGACAGCAAACCGGCCTATGCCTACTGCTGGGTCACCACCTCGCCGGTTCTTTATCGAATGGATCGCGACGGCCGAAACCGCAAACGGCTTTCCGCCAACTATTTGATGGACTTCACCCCGGCCGTGTTGAACGACGGGCGGTTGATCTTCACCCGCTGGGAATACGTCGATCGGCCTGCCTGCCCGATCCAAAGCCTTTGGACGATCAACCCCGACGGAACTGGGCTGGCCGGATACTACGGCAATCGGGTGATCTCGCCGGGCACGTTCATGGAGGCTAACTCGATTCCCGGCACCCAGAAGGTGCTCTGCCTGGCAACCAACCATAACGGCGATTGTCGCGGGGCGATCTGCGTTCTCGATCCGAGCAAGGGGGCGAACGCCCCTGAGGCGGTCGAGAACCTGACGCCCGAGGTCGATATTTACCGAGTGGCGGGCGTGCACGGCAACGGGCTGGAAGGTCTTTACGAAAAACCGTTCCCGGTCGACGACCGCTACTGGCTGGTCACCAAGCGGGGCGTAGTGCAGCTTCGCTCCTATCAGGGCGACCGGGTTTCTTTCTTGTTCCCGCAAGACGGCATGGGGTTTTATAGCGCCCAACCGATTCGGGCTGTGGAGACCCCGCCGGTGATTTCCACCGTCCGGTTCGACGAATCGGTGAAGCTGGCCGAGGACGGAAGCGTGTCTGGATCCTGGGCGACCGTTTTCGTGCAGGATGTTTATCAGGGGCTCGAGCCACATGTTGCGCGCGGCGAGATCAAGCGAATCGCAGTAGTCCAGGAGGTCGAAAAGCCGACGTTTTCGCCGTTTAACGGCCGCGCCTGTTTCGGATTCCAATTTCCCCTGGTCTCCTGCGGCGCCACGTATGCGGCCAAGCAGCTCTGGGGCTTCGCCGACGTGGCCGATGACGGCTCGGCCTGTTTCAAGGTTCCCTCCGAGGTGCCCATCTACTTCATGGCCATGGATGCCGAGGGGCGTGCCGTTCAGCGGATGCGGACCTTCACCCACCTGATGCCCGGTGAGGTGCAAGGCTGCGTCGGCTGCCACGCCAACCGCAACCAGATCAGTCCGCCCAATCTGAGCGGGATGCCCTCGCGGCTGACACCCCAAGAGCTTCAAACGCCCGAGTGGGGCGTCAAGGGATTCAGTTACAACGAGGTGGTTCAGCCGGTATGGGACAAGTACTGCGTTGAGTGTCATAACGCGTACGGCCAGCCCGGCGGGGTCGACTTGACCGGCGACATCACCGACTTCTTCAACGTCTCCTACGACATCCTGGCCCGCAAGGGAACGCTCGGCCAATGGGACTATATGGCCCACGGCGTGCCGGTGGACAGCGGCAAGGAGGGGCGCAGCCCGTTCACCAATTGGATCTGGACCATCAACGGCTCGGAGCTGTCGATTCACCAAGTCACGCCGAAGGTGTGGGGGTCGCCGGCCAGCAGGCTCAGCGAGATCATCGCCAGCGGGCATCCCGACGCGATGGGAAACCCCCGGTTCGCCATGCCCCCTGGCGACCGGCAACGTGTATACCTTTGGATCGATTTGAATGTGCCCTACTACCCGACCGCTTCGTCGAACCATCCCGAGCGGCTCGGATGCCGCCGCATGTTGCCCGACGACCTGGAAAGCACCTTGGCCGAGGTTGCTCGGCGCCGCTGTGCCGATTGTCATGCCCAGGGGGTTCCCCGCGAGTTTTATACCCGGATCGAAAACCCCCAGAACAACTCTTTCTTGCTGGCCCCGCTGGCCCGGCGGGCGGGTGGGACCGAGACCTGCGGCAAGGCGATTTTCAAATCGACGGCCGATCCCGATTATCAGAAGATTCTCAATACGTTCCGCCTGATTCAGGCGTTGCTCAAGGAGCGGCCGCGGGCCGACATGCCTAATGCAGCCACGGCCGCAACCAAATGTCAAAGCCAAATAAGAAAAGGATGAAGAGGGATTTCATACGAGCGGCAGCTTCACCGGCTGGCGGGTCTCGTAGCAGCGCAGCGCCGCCAAGGCCACCTCGTGCGTCTTCACGGCGTCCTCCAGGTTGCATTGCGACTCCACGCCCCGGTCGAGGCACTCGATGAAGGAATCCATCTGCGCTTGAAAGGGGTGGTGGGCGACCTCGGCGCTGTCCGGGAGGATGCTGGGGATCTTGATCCAGCCCTTCTGCTCGGGGAACTTGTGGGACCAGACCTTGTTGTCGCGGATCGTCCCCAGATTGCCGAAGATCCGGACGGGGAACTTGTAGGGCATGACGCAGTCGAAGTTGACCGAGACCTTGCCCAGGGCGCCGCCGGCGAACTTCACCAGCGCGACCTCGAGGCCGTCGTACTCGAGCGGCGGCTGGCCGTCCAGCCACGCACCGGTGTGGTAGTCGTACTGGCGGCCGGAGCCCTTGCGATATCCTCCGGCCGCGGCGAAGACCTCGACCGGTTCGGCCGCCTTGAACTCCTCTCGGCAGGCGAACCAGCGCAAGGCGTCGATGGCGTGGCAGCCGCCGAGGAGGAAAGCGCTCACGCCGGTGCTCTTCTTGCGGCCGTCCTCGAAGCCGCCCCACCACGAGCCGATGTTGTGGAGGTAGTCGGCCTCCACGTAGTAGGGATCTCCGATGGCGTTGTCCCGCATCATACGCTTGAGGGTCCGGAAGAGGGGATTCCAGCGTAGCACGAAGCTGACGATGGTCTTCACGCCGGCGCGGCGAACCGCCGCTTGCATGGCCCGCAGCTCCTCCAGGCTGTTGCCGATGGGCTTTTCGATGACCAGATGTTTGCCTGCCGCTGCAGCGGCGAGCACGTTTTCGCAGTGGACGTGCTGGGGCGTGCAGATCGACACGATGTCGACCCCCTCGTGCCGGAGCGCCTTGTCAAGATCGTCATAGAGGCCGACGCGCTCGAGGCCGGCCTCCTCCGCTCGCTTGCGAGCGCTGGCGAGCCGGCGGCTCGAGATGGCCACCACCCGGGAACGGGGATGGCGCTGAAAGGCGGCGAGGTGCTGGGTCGAGACCCAGCCCGCGCCGTGGATGAGGACGCCGTACTTATTTTCCATGGAGTTTCATCCTCCGGGGCATGGCCCCGGTCCTGCTTTCCGGTCAAGGTGCCATTCCAGGTTGAAATTGTAACCGAATCCATGAAACCCTTGCAGCCCCCTTCCTCTGGCGTGGTATAAATGGGCTAGCGGCACTGGGAAAGGAGGCGGCTCGATGCCCCCGGAGATCAACTCCCGGCAACTGGTCTTTGATGCCCTCGACGGTCAAGCGACCCCCCGGCCCCCTTGGGGGCCGCTGGCGGTCCACTTTTGCGCCCGCGAGGCCGGGGCCAGCCTGCGCGCCTACTCGACCCGGCCGCGCGTTCTGGCCGACTGCGTCGCGCGGTACTGGGAGAAGCACCGCCCCGACGCCGTCTGGATCTCGGCCGACACCTGGGTCGTCGCCGAGGCCATGGGGGCCGCCGTCTGCTCTCCCGGCGAGGATCAGCCGCTTTGCGGCGCCGGCGAGCCCTTGATCCGGCAGGCCTCCGACCTCGACAGGATCCCGCCCGCCGATCCAGCCGCCCAGGGGCGGATGCCGATCCTTCAGGAGGCCCTCCGCCTCGTCAGGGAGAAGATCGGGGAGGAGGTCTTCATCGCCGGCTGCTTCGACCAGTCTCCCTTCTCGCTCGCCGGCGCGCTGGTGGGGATCAACGAGCTGATGGTCAAGATGCTCGACGATCCGCCCTTCGTCCGGGCGGTGATGGAGCGCTGCATCGAGTACGGCGTGGCCTACGGAAAGGCCTTCGCCCGCTGCGGGGCCGACCTGCTGAGCACCGGCGACTCGCCCGCCGGCTTGATCGGCCCGGAGCGCTACCGCGAGGTGGCGCTGCCGGCCGAGCAGCGCGTCTTCAAGGAGCTCAAGGAAACCACCGGCAAGCTCCTCTCCCTCCACATCTGCGGCGACACCACGCGCATCCTCGCCGACATGGCGCGCTGCGGCGCCGACGTGCTCGAGATCGACCATCAAATGAACCTGCGCCGGGCTTGCCAGTTAGCCGGTGAAAAAATCGCCCTGTGGGGGAATCTCGACCCGGTCGGCCTCCTCCTGCGAGGCGATCACGACGCGGTCCACCGGAAGGCCAGGGAGGCGATCGAGGCGGCGCGCGAGGAGCGGCACGGCCGCTTCGTCCTCAGCTCCGGCTGCACCCTGGCCCTGGGCACGCCGGCGGAGAACTTGCGCGCCCTGAAGGACGCTGCGCGGAACTGGTGATATCGGCGTTAAGGAACTCGCTGGGAAGGTTGGGCCGTCATTAATGCAGCGATAGGCATACCTCGTCCGATTAGGCGGCGGTTCAACGAGTCAAAGGGTACGTCCACTAACCCCATCCATAAGAGAGTGAAGCTTGGTCAACGAGGGTAGTTCCGAGTGATACGGCGCCAGTGGCTCGAAGTGCATCTTCCCGACCTTCACGGCCAAATCGTGCTCTCCTAGGGTGAAGTGCACCATCACGACAGCGGCCTTCAGTATACTCTCGTGATTGGGTCCCCCAAGCCCCATTACGAAGAAAGTAAGGTCAACCAGGCCGCACCGGTGGTCGGCACGGAACCGGATGTCGGTTGGTCTGAGTAGACCGTGGCCACAGGACACCACTAGGGGATTGACCCGCGGGTGCAGGCCGGTTACCACCCAGCCCTCGATATCGGGAGCATTCGCGACAATCCGCTCAATGAGTGGGAACTGATCTTTGTCACCGTGAGCGGAGAGGACGAGTTGGGATTTCCCATGGCTCCAGCCAATCGTTACGTCAAGATCTGGCCAGACTTTGTGGAGCTTGTCGAGGACCTCCTGTCTGGCGACTACGGAATCCTCAGCTAATCTTTCGGCATTATCCGCAAACCACTCCCAGAATAAGAGGGATGGACGATTCCTCTTGTTCATGGCATACGAAACCAAGGTCCCTGCTTCGGCTCCCTGAATAACTTGAAATTGGGCTGGTCAATATAAGGCCATGTTTAATCTGCTCCAGCCACGTCTTTTTAAGATTCTAGGATGGTAGCGTAATTGATAAGCTCCAGAATATCAAGAGGTTGAAAATGTGAGGGCGTGCTTGTTTCGGCTGGGGTTGTATTGGATAGTTAAGTCTGAATAAGGAATGCTTTATTGGCTTTCATGGGCCCCCACAGAGTTCAGGGATGATTCGTTTAACCGGGAATCCATGGGATCCACTCTCCCTTTCCACCCCGGTTTTACTACCTACGGGAGGGTGGGAGCGAGTAAGATGGGCTGGGTGGTGAGTTCTCAAGTGCCTTCTTCAGGATCCCGTCAATTTCCGTGGGCTTCTTGGCGATCGCGTAGAGCCATCGGCCCTTCGTCCCATCCGCGTTGACCGCCTTCGCCCACCGATCGGCCGCGGCTCGCTTCACATCCTCAAGGAGATCGAATCCCTTCGTTTCGAGGATCACGTTGAGAGGTGGCTCGCCCTTGAGCCGGACGATGAAGTCCGGCCTGGGACCGATGATGTGCGTTACCGTGTTGCAGTCCCAGCCCTCCGTGAGCATGCCCACGCTCACGATGCAGCGGACGTCGCGTCCCAGCGGATCCAGGTCCCGATCGAGCTTCTTCGCCAGCTCCTCGAAGTTGCTGGGATAGTTTTTAGCCTCATTTGGCTCAAGGACCTGCTTGGAGCGCCGCATGCTCTTCCCCTCACCCCCATGGCTTGTCCCTACTTCACGGTCTAGAGTAAAACCAAAATTTGCCAGCGGGCATTCTCGACCAAGCCTTTGGCATTGTCAGTGCCGTTTCAATGCCGGGGTGCACAAACGGATTTGAAGGTCCTCCAGGGGGGAAGCCAGTCCCTCCGCTCAGCCCCGGATCGCCGCGACGAGGATTTCCTCTTCCGCCGGCACCTTGCCATTCCCGGCGGCGGAAAGCCCCTCCCGGGCGAACTGGAGCCGCTTCAGGGCCTCCCTCCTGGAGTAACCGATCTTCATCAGAGCTTTCTGGAGGCCCTCGTCCGCCGATCCTGACACGCCCGCAATTGCGGACTCCGCAACCGCGGAGTCCGCAATTGCGGAATGGCGGCGGCTGGCCCCGTTCTTTCCCAGGCTGTCAATCCCGGATTTCACTTCCAGTCGGATCTCGGGGACGCTTGACAGGTCCTTCAGCTCGAGCTGGAAGTCCGCCAGGGTCGGGATGACCTTCCTCCGGAAGACCAGCCCGGTGAAGGGATTCCCTTCAATCTTGAGCAAGCCGAGATGGACGCAAGCGTGACAAACCTCGCACAGGAGGAGGGTGTTGGAGAGCACCGTCTTCCCGCCG
>JACQVS010000192.1 GCA_016209605.1 Planctomycetota bacterium | reverse complement strand
CACGATCTGGATCCACTTTCCATCAGCTTTGTCGATGCGCTCCAGACGGTGATCGATGCCATTCCGATGATGCGTCGAGCTCCTTCACAGTTGCTCGTGGAACTTTACGAGCAACTCTTGGATGATATTGCTTCCTGCGTCATGAAACGCCGACGGAGGAAACGGGCTTACCCACGAGTCGTCAAAGTTAAGATGTCCAACTTCAAGCTCAAGAGAGCAAAACATCAGGAATTGTTCAGAGACTTTGAAACCGAAACCAAAATCTATGGCGAAGTTAGGAAGGCGGGTTAATATTCATTCACGGGCATTGGGATTAATCAGGTGTAGTAATTCGCTATCAACGGCGAGGGCGCCATCAATCGCCTTCGCTTTATCCGGGCCACTCAGGAAAACGGATTCTCCCTGAAGGACGTGCTGGCCCTCCTCAACTTCCGTGATGGGAAGACCAGCCGCTGCCGCGTGGTCCAGGAGCTGATCAAAGCGCGCCTCACTGACCTCGAAAAGCGCGCGGAAGAGCTCCGCTTGGTTCAGGCTCTGCTCCACTCTTCACCGAAAGCATGCCGGGAGTTCGAGCGAATCGGGAGGTGCCGGGTCATCGAGAGCTTGGACTTCGCATCCACCTCTCCGCCGGGAAAAAAGGTCAGGCCGTGAAAGGTGCCGGTGGGCTGGGAAGGCTCGCGCCGTCGTTCCTGGAAATGTCCGGAAGCTCCGGGTAGGGAGAAGTTGCGGAGGAAGAATTCCCCCTCGAAACGGGGGCTGCGAGGTGAGCATCTCGTCAATCGTCGCGCCAAGGGAATAGACGCCGGTGCGGTGGCCGCGCTTCTCACACTTGGCGGTTCTTCTTGGAGAGGGTGCGCGCCCACTGGCGGAAGGATTTCATCAGCGCGTTGCGGCCCATCGAGTGGCGCAGCTTCAGGAAGCGCTCCAGCTCCTTCATGGGCAGGAAGGGGAAAAGCGCGCTCCGCTCGCTCGGGCGGTAGCGGCCATCTGGTTCAAGGAGGTGGACTTCGATTTTCTCGTTGCTGTAGCACCAGAGCTCGGGGACTCCAATGGCGGCGTAAATCTTGAACTTGTTCAAGGAAGAGGAATAGATGTCCACCTCGATCCCCAGGTCGGGGGGCGGGATCTTGGGAAATTCGAGTTCCGCCTTTCCGCGAACCAGCGGTTCGTTGGCGACGTAATAGCACTCATCGGCTTCGATGCCTTTTCTCTTGGCTTTTCGCCGGTAAGTTGCCGAGCCATAGCATTGGATTTCTATATCCAGCTCCTCGGCCATGGCTTCGACAAACCTTCCAATGTAGTGTTTGACATTCTCATGCTTCTGCGAAGGCGACATGATTTCCAGCTTCCCCCCATCATAGGCCAGGCGCCAGCGATGCTCGGCCAGTTCATCGAGCAGCTCCTCGTACTCCTCCCAGCTCACATCGTGGAGGAGGAGGCGCTCTCCGGGCCCGAGAGAGATGGAAGCCGGCTCGCGGACGCTTTTCATGGCATCTTTCCTTTTTTGCAATGACCGGGGAAGGCTGATTCCAAAAGGCAGAAGCCAGTTTAACGCGGGGAGGTTATGAGAGCAAGGGAATTTTCTGATAATTAAGTTTGGTATTTATCCAGGATGATGGAAAAACTCCATGGTTCCTGGAAATGTCCGGAATCTCCTGGTAGGCTGCTCTGGAAAATTCCCGGAGCCCTGGAGATACTCGGCATGCTTTCCATTTCGGCGATCATCCCCACACTCAACGAGGAGGCGGACATTGCGGCGGCGATCGCTTCGGTCCGCCGGCAAGGCCCCCGGGAAATCATCGTCGTCGATGGCGGCAGCGCGGACCGGACGGTGGAAAGGGCGCGGGAGTCGGCGGATCGCGTCGTGGTTGAGGATGGCGGCCTCCCTTCCCAGCTCAACCGCGGCGCCCGCGAGGCCTGCGGCGAGGCGCTCCTCTTCCTCTATGCCGACACGCGCCTGCCGGAGGGGGGCCTCGAAGCAATCGCCGCCGCCCTGGCGGACCCGGCGGCAGTGGGGGGGGCCTTCCGGCTGGATTTCGAATCCCGCCGCCGGCGCTTCCGCTGCATCGCCGGCCTGTCCAACCTCCGCAACCGCCTCGGCTTCGGCCCCTTCGGCGACCAGGCGATTTTCGCGCGTCGCGAGGTCTTCCACGAGCTCGGCGGCTACCGGCCGGAAGCTTTCCTCGAGGACCTGGACCTGGTGCGGCGGCTGAAGCGGCGCGGCCGCTTCACCCTCCTCCGATCGGCCGTCCGGACCTCGGCGCGCCAGTGGGAGAAGCACGGCTTCCTCAAAACCACGCTCTGCCACGGGTGGATGAGCCTAGCTTACCTCCTGGGCAAGCGCCGCAAGGGGCCGGTGGTGCAGTGGATCCTGGATTATTTGCGATCCAGAAGATGATTACGCCGTGGCTCTCTGCCTCTTCCTGAGGATGCCGTAGACGATGGCATCGCGCAGCGCCAGCCACGAGGCTTCGATGATGTTCTCGCTCGCTCCCACCGTCCCCCAGGCCTCGCCGCTTTCGGCATCGGAGGACTCGATCATGACGCGGACCTTGGCGTGGGTGCCTTCATCGGCGTCGATGACGCGCACCTTGTAGTCGCTGAGACGCACCGTCTCGACCTCGGGAAAGAAGCGCTTGATGGCGTTCCGGAGCGCCGCATCGAGGGCATCGACCGGCCCGTTCCCCTCTCCGGCGGCGAGATGCTCCTCCCCCTTGACACAAATTTTCACAGTGGCCTCCGAAAGCGTTCCGCCGCTGACGCGATGGTCGACGACGGCGCGGTAGTTGACCAGATCGAAGAGCTCCGGCAGCTTACCGAGGGCCTTCAAGATGATCAAGGTCGAGGAGGCTTCGGCCCCCTCATAGACAAAGCCCTGGTTCTCGTGCTGCTTGATCTCGTTCAGGGCGCGCTGGATGGCCTCCTGGTTGTTCTCGAGGTCGATCTCCTGCTCCTCGGCAAGGTACTTGATGTTCGATTTGCCGGAAAGCTCGGAGATGAGGATGCGGCGGCTGTTCCCGACCAGCTCCGGATCGAGATGCTCGTAGGTCTGCGTGACCTTCATCACCGAGTTGACGTGCACGCCGCCCTTGTGGGCGAAGGCCATGCGCCCGACGTAGGGGTGGCTCTCCGGGAAGTTGTGGTTGGCCACGGCGCTGACGTAGCGGGCGACGTGGGTGAGGGACCGCAGGGTGTCGCGGTCGATGGACAGGGCGCAGCCCATCTTCAGGATCAAGTTGGGGATGATCGGGATCAGGTCGGCGTTGCCGCAACGCTCGCCCAGGCCGTTCACGGTTCCCTGCACGTGGGTGGCTCCTCGGCTCACGGCGGCGAGCGAGTTGGCCACCGCCAACCCGCCGTCGTTGTGGGTGTGGATGCCGATGGGGATGTCGCGGAAGCGCTCCAGGACCTTGGCGACGATTTCCTCGATCTCCGTGGTCAGCGTGCCGCCGTTGGTGTCGCATAGCACCAGGCAGTCGGCGCCGCCCCGCACGGCGGCGTCGAGAGTGGCCAGGGCGTAGTCCGGGTCGCTCTTGTAGCCGTCGAAGAAGTGCTCGGCATCGTAAATCGCCTCGCGGCCATGGGAGCGCAGGTAGGCGACCGAGCTTTCGATCATGTTGAGGTTTTCCTCGAGGGTGGTTCGGAAGACCTCGGTGACGTGGAGCTTCCACGACTTCCCGAAGATGGTCACCACCGGCGTCTCGACGGCGATGAGGGCCTTCAAGTTGGCATCTTCCTGCGGCCGGGTCCCCGGCCGGCGGGTGCTGCCGAAGGCCGCCAGGCGCGCGTGCTGGAGTTTCTCCCCCCTGGCGGCGTTGAAAAAGGCGACATCCTTGGGATTCGAGCCCGGCCAGCCCCCCTCGACGTAATCGATCTTGAACTCGTCAAGGCAGCGGAGGATCTTGAGCTTGTCATCGAGGCTGAAAGAGATGCCCTCGCCCTGGGATCCGTCCCGCAGGGTGGTGTCGTAGATGGTGATTTTTTTCATGGATCGATCGCGCCCCTCGGGCACGCGCTCTCAATAGGTTTTTCGCTCTCCCGCCGCCAGGCTGCCGGCTGGCAGCGGGATGGCCACGGGATTGGACTGCTTCAAGTTGGCGAAGCTGTGGCGCTCCCCCCGGAAGAGGCCGATCTTCCCGGAGCGCACCACCTCGATCACCCGGTAGGGCTCGAGGAACTTGAGGAACGACTCGATGCGGAACTCATCGCTCACCAGCTCGAAAATGGCGCACTTCGGAGAGAGGTCGACGACCTTGGCGCTGAAGTGCGAGGACTCCTCAACGAGCGCATCGCGCCTCCCTTCCTCGACGCCGACCTTGATCAGCGCCACCTGACGCTCGATGGTCGGGGCGTTGGAGAGAATGGTCACCTCCTCGACATCGACCAGTTTACGCAGCTGCTTGCAGATCTGTTCGAGGGTGCGGTCATCGTCGCAGCGGACGACGACGGTGATGCAGTAGACCTCGAAGCGGTCGGTGCGCTCGGCGCAGACCGACAGCAGGTTGAAGCCGCGCCGGCTGAACAGGTGGCAGACCCGCGCCAGCACGCCGGGCCGGTTCTCGGTGAGCATGGAAATGGTGGTCATTCGCATTGGTCTTCTCCGATCGCATTTTCGTTGGACTGGCCGGCGGGAACGATGGGGAACACCCCTTCCTGGGTGCGGATGCGGAAGCGCAGGATGGTCGGGCCATCGATCCGGCTGAGGGCCCGTTCGAGGGCGCCGGTCACTTGCTCCGGCCGGGTGACGTCTTCGCCCGCGGCGCCGTAAGCCTCGGCGAGCTTGACGAAGTCTGGATTGTCGCTCAGGTCGATGGCCGAAAAGCGCCGCCCGTGGAACAGGTCCTGCCACTGGCGCACCATGCCCAGCGCCTGGTTGTCCAGGATGGCGACGACGATGCCCAGCTTGTGAGTCACCGCCGTGGTCAGCTCCTGGATGTTCATCTGGATCGATCCATCGCCCGAAATGGAAATAACCGGCTGGTCCGGGAACTTGAACTTCACCCCGATCGCCGCGGGAAGTCCGAAACCCATGGTTCCCAGGCCGCCCGAGGTGATGAAGTGGCGCGGCTTGGCGCAGGGGTAGTACTGGGCCGCCCACATTTGATGCTGGCCGACATCGGTGGTGATGTAGGCGTCCGGGCCGGCCAGGCGGCCGAGCTCCTCGATGATGTAGCGCGGCGAGATGTTGTTTTCCGAGCCGTGCGAGTCCTTCTTGATATACGGCAGCGGATGGATGTTCTTCCAGCTCTCGATGGTCTTCCGCCAGCCGGAAAAGTCGGGCAGGCTCTTCATGGCGCGGAAGCGCTCGAGCAGGGCCTCGAAAGCCAGGCGGAGATCGCCGGTCGCCGTGACGTGGGCGGTGACGTTCTTCGAGTGCTCGGCCGGGTCGGCGTCGAAGTGGATGATCTTGGCGCGCCGCGCGAAGGTGTCTTTCTTGCCGGTGACCCGGTCATCGAAGCGGGCGCCGGCGGCGATCAAGAGGTCGGCCTCGTTGACCGCCTTGTTGGTGTAAAGCGCCCCGTGCATGCCGAGCATTCCCAGCGAGTACTCGTGGTAGCGCGGAAAGGCGCCCAGGCCCATCAAGGTGGTGGTGATGGGAATGCCGGTGAGGTTGACGAACTCGTCGATGATCGGCCCGGCGTCGCTCGCGATGGCTCCGCCGCCGACGTAAAGCACCGGCCGCTGCGACGAGAGGATGGCGGCCACGGCGCGGTCGAGGTCCTCGTCCGACGGCTTGCCCGGGACCTCGTATCCCGGCAGGTAGATCTTCTCCGGCCGGAGGTAGGGGCCCTTCTGTTTCTGGACATCCTTGGGGATGTCGATGAGCACCGGGCCGGGGCGGCCGGTGCGGGCGATGTAAAACGCCTCCGCGAACACCCTCGGGATGTCAATGGTGCGGCGGATGAGGTAAGAATGCTTGGTGATGGAAAACGACAGGCCGTAGACATCGGCCTCCTGGAACGCATCGGTGCCGATCAGGCCGGTGGGAACCTGCCCGGTGATGGCGACGATGGGGGAGGAGTCCATGCAAGCGGTTGCGAGGCCGGTGACCAGGTTGGTGGCCCCCGGTCCGGACGTGGCGATGCAAACGCCGACCTTGCCGCTGGCGCGGGCGTAGCCGTCGGCCATGTGCGAAGCGCCTTGCTCGTGGCGCACCAGGATGTGGCGGATCTGCGGCGCGTCGAGGATCGAATCGTAAACCGGCATGATGGCGCCGCCGGGGTAACCGAAGACCAGATCGACCCCTTCGTCGAGCAGGGACTGGATCACCATCTCGGCCCCGGTCATCTCCTTGGGCGTGCTGCCGACCTCGATTCTCGGGCCGTTGATGTCGGTGGCTGGATTTTGAGGATTCATGTCGGTTTCCTTGGTTAAAGCTTAGGGCTTTGAGCCGGTGCCGAGGCGGCGGACTTGGAGCTGGTGCGCTCGGGAACACCGCTGGGGAAGTGCTTGCGGAAGTTGATGGCGCGGTTGGCGCCCTTCACCATGGCATGCACCGAGGCCAGGATCACGTCCTTGTCAATGGCTTCGCCGCGGAACTGGTTGCCGATCTCGTCCTCGAAGCAGATCGAGGCGTGGGCCAGGGCGTCGGTTCCGCCGGTGATCGCCTTCAAGCCGTACTCCTTGAGCTGGAGCTGCGGCCCGATGTTGGCGTTGAGGATGGACTGCAGCGCGTGCGAGGCCGCGTCGACCGGGCCTACGCCGACCGCCGTGCCGACCACCTCTTTCCCCTCGATGGTCAGCTTGATGGTGGCGCTGGGCGTGAAGGCGTTTCCGGTCATCACGGAGAACTCCTTCAAGCCGAGGAGCTGCTCCTCGGGGGCGAGGTCGGTCATGACGTCGCGGGCGAGGGCCAGGATGTCGTTTTCCTCGACCTTCTTCTCGCGGTCGGCCACTTCCTTGACGCGCTGGATGACCTCGCGCAGCTGCTCCTTCTCGAGCTGGTAGCCGCGCTCCTTCAAGATGCGCTCGATGGCGTGAATGCCCGAGTGCTTGCCGATCACCAGGTTGGTGCCCCGCCAGCCGACGTCCTCGGCGTGCATGATCTCGTAGCACTCCCGGTCTTGAATGACGCCGTGCTGGTGGATCCCCGCCTCGTGGGCGAAGGCGTTCTCGCCGACGATGGCCTTGTTCCTCTGCACCTCCAGGCCGGTCAAGTTGGACACCAGGCGGCTGGTGGTCCACAGCTCCTGCGTGTTGATGCCGGTGTCGGCCTGGTAGGTGTCGCGGTGCAGCTTGAGGGCCATGATGATCTCTTCCAGGGAGGCGTTGCCGGCGCGCTCGCCGATGCCGTTGATGGTGCACTCGACCTGCCGGGCGCCGGCCTTGATGGCGGCGAGCGAGTTGGCCACCGCCAGGCCGATGTCGTTGTGGCAATGGGCGCTGATCACCACCTTGCGGGCGTCGGGAACCTTTTCCAGGATGTCCTGGATGCGCCGGCCATAGTCCTCGGGGACGGCGTAGCCTACCGTGTCCGGGATGTTGATGGTCGTCGCTCCGGCGTCAATGGCCGCCTCGAGGACCTGGCACATGAATTCCAGGTCGGAGCGCGAAGCGTCCTCTGGCGAAAACTCGAGGTCGTCGGTGTAGTTGCGGGCGCGCTTGATGGCGCTGACGGCGCTTTCCAGGACCTCCTGCGGCGACTTGCGCAGCTTCTTGTCCATGTGGATCTTGGAGGTGGCGATGAAGATATGGATGCGCTTCTTCTTCGCCGGTTTGAGAGCTTCACCCGCCGCGTCGATGTCGGGGCTGACCGCCCGCGCCAGGCCGCAGATCACCGGCCGGTGCACCCTTTCGGCGATGAGCTGCACGCCCTGGAAGTCTCCCGGCGAGGAGATGGGGAAGCCGGCCTCGATCACGTCGACGCCGAGTCGATCGAGCTGCCTGGCAATCACCAGTTTTTCATCGACATTGAGGCTGGCCCCGGGACTCTGTTCTCCATCGCGGAGGGTGGTATCAAAGATGATGATGCGGTTCATGGCTCGATCCTGTTAATAATTCTGAGACCTGTGAATTGGGATAATGATGATTATCGGTTTGATCGTCAGACCTCTTCGTACTCTTTCAGTCCAAAAAAAAACCCGCTCCACCATGAGGTGGGCGGGTGGCGAATTTCACGAACTCCACGGACCTGGCAGTGGAGTTTCCTCAGCGGCCACCCACCCTCAGGGTAGGGGGAGGATGAGGCCTACAATGACAAGGATAATCCCGCGAAGGGCCCCAATCGTCTGGCCGCTGCTGGAGGGTGAATGATCAGAGAATGAAGGCGCGGAGGGTCCGTTACCCCTCTGAGCCAGAGGGCCCCTCTGGTCCAGAGGTATTGGCGGAGCAGCAAGGTTGTTTTTCGCCTTGAACATGGATGAACCCTGAACGCCAGAACTGGAAAACCTCAAAAAGATTATCGGTCCTGAACCTGAATTAAAAGCTCTACTATAAAACCTTTTCGGATATTGTCAATACAAAAACTAGGGACAGTCACTAGTTTTTGAAGAGCTGCTTCATCAAGGTCTCGAACTGGAGGAAGGTGAGCGCCTGCGGCCCGTCGCTCAGCGCTTTCTCGGGATCGGGGTGGATCTCGATCATGATGCCGTGGCTGCCCACCGCCTTGGCGGCGAGGGCCAGCGGCGGCACCAGGTCCCGCTCGCCGGCGGCGTGCGAGGGGTCGACGACCACCGGCAGGTGGGTCAGCGATTTCAGCTTGGGGATCGCCCCCAGGTCGAGGGTGTGGCGCGTCGCGGTCTCGAAGGTGCGGATGCCGCGCTCGCAAAGGAGCACCTGCTGGTTGCCTTGCTCCAGGATGTACTCGGCAGCCTGGAGCAGCTCGTCGATCGAGGACATCAAGCCGCGCTTCAGCAGCACCGGCCGGTGCACGCGGCCGACTTCCTTGAGCAGGCTGAAGTTTTGCATGTTGCGCGCCCCGACCTGGAGGATGTCCGCCTGCTTTGCCACCGCCTCGACGTCGGTGGGGGAGAGCACCTCGGTGATGATGGGGAGGTTGAAGGCGCGGCCGGCCTCGACCAGGTATTCGAGCCCTTCCAGGCCCAATCCCTCGAATACACGGCCCTCGAATCCCCGGCCATGGAAGCTGGAGGGAGAGGTACGCGGCTTGAAGCAGCCGCCGCGCAGGATCTGGGCGCCGCGCTCCTTGGCCTCGCGGGCGCAGGTCATGATCTGCTCGTAGGACTCGACGGCGCACGGCCCGGCGATCACCACGAAACCCGCGCCGCCGATCGGCACGCCGCGCACCTTGATGATCGTGTCGTCAGGCTTGTGGGCGCGGCTGGCGAGGCGGCAGCCCTGGGGTGACGAGATCGGGCCCGGCGCGCCTTGGGCGATCGAAGCGGCCGCGCCCTTGGCGTTCTCCCCTCTTGGGGCCTTTTCCTCTTGGGGGGCGGCCACGGTGGCCATGGCCTGCGGGGTGAGCGAGGTCCTCGGCAGGTCCTGCGAGGGGTAGGAGCCCAGGACCTTGAGGAAGCGGGTCACGCCGCGGATCTCCTCCAGGGTTTGCTGGACCTTCTCATCGTCGATGTTCCCCTCGAAATCGAGGTAAAACATCTCCTCCCAGGGGTTGCCGAGGATCGGCCGCGACTCGATCTTGGTCAAGTTGAGACCGTTCTGGCGAAAAACCAGCAGCGCCTCCACCAGCGCCCCGGGCTTCTGGGCGGTGGCCATGACGATGGAGGTCTTGCAGGGGATACGCAGGTCGACCTTCTTGAGATTGCGAGCCGCCACCAGGAAGCGGGTGAAGTTCTCTTTCTGGTTGGCGATGTCGCGCTTCACGATCACCACGTCGTACAGCCTCGCCGCCTCCTCGCTGGCGATGGCCGCGTGGGTGGGATCGCCGTCCTCCTTGATCTTTGCCACCGACATGGCGGTGTCGGTGAAGTACTCGATCTTGCAGCCGGGCAAGGTGGCGAGGTAGTTGCTGCACTGCGCCACCGGCTGCGGGTGGGAGTAGATCTTGCGGATGCTGCCGATCGTCACGTCCTTCAGGGCCACCAGGCAGTGGCTGACGCGGTATTTCTCCTCGCCGACGATCGACAGGCGGGTATGGAGCAGCAAGTCGTAAACCTCGTTGATGCCTCCCGAAGTGGTGTTCTCGATCGGCAGCATGGCGTAGTCCGCCTGGCCGTTCTCCACCGCCTTCACCACTTCCGCGAAAGTCGGCAGCCCCATGGGGACGAAGCGGTCGGCGAATCCCGAGAAGAACTTCTTCGCCGCCAGGTAGCTGTAGGCCCCTTCAATCCCCTGGAAGGCGACGCGGATGACTTCCGGCTCGCCGCCCTCGCGGTTGGCCAGGCGCTGCAGGTACTCCTGCTGCAGGCGGATGGAGTCCTCGATGATCTCGTGAAACACGGTGGTGACGTAATGGGCGTCGAGCCCCTGCTCGCGTCCCAGGCGGATGAGCCGCACCAGCAGATCCTCCTCGCGCTTCTGGTCGCGGATGGGGGAGCGGTCGACATCCTTGGCCCTGGCGATCTCGGCGCTGAACTTGCGCCGCAGCGCCAGCTGCTTGAGGATCTCGTTGTCGGCCTCGTTGATCTTGTCCCGCAGCGCGCGGATTTCCTCATCCATTATCCTTTGATCTCCGTGATCCAGCCGAAGGGGTCGTTCTTCTCGCCGAGCTGGATTCCCAGAATCTCCGACAGCAGCGCCTGGCGCAGCCCGGTGGCCGGGAAGGCGTAGGCTTGCTCGTGGTGGACCACCTCGCGGACCGACTGCACGGTCCATGCGGTGCCGGTGCAGAACATCTCCTCGCCGTTGGAAAGCGCTTCCTCGAGAGGCAAGAGGCGCTCCTCCACCTTCAAGCCGAGGATCCTCCGCGCCACTTGAATGACCGAGTCGCGGGTGATGCCCGGCAGGATCTGGTCGTCCGCCGCCGGCGTCACCAGCGTGCCGTCTTTCATCTTGACGAAGACGTTGGAGCCGCTGGTTTCAGTGAGGTGCTTGAGCTCGTGGGCGTCCAGGTAAAGGACGTCGTCATAGCCTTCCTTCTTCCAGCGCGAGGCGATGGTGATGCCGCCCGCGTAGTTGCCCATGGCCTTGGCCGATCCCGTGCCGCCGGCGGCGACGCGGCCCTGCTCGAGGACCCGCAGCCGCACGCCCTCGGGGCCCTTCGAGTCCCTCTTGGTGGCGAAGTAGCCGCCGACCGGGCTGCCGTAAATCAGCACCCAGAATTTGCTGCACGGGCCGAGGCCGAGCTTGGCTTCGATGGCATGCTGCATCGGCCGGACGTAAAACGATCCCCTGCCGTGGGGCGGCACGAATCGAGCGTTGCGGGCGACGATGCCCTCGACCGCGCTCATGAACTGCTCAACCGGGAACGGCGGCATGAGCAGGCGCTCGGCCGACCTTTGCATGCGCAGGCCGTTGTCGCGATGGCGGAAGACCAGGATGCGGCCATCCTTCGAGCGTTGCGCCTTGAGACCCTCGAAAACGCCCACGCCGTAGCTCAGGAAAGCGGCTGCCGGCGACAAGGTCACCGTTCCCAGGGGGAGGAACTTGCCGCCGTCCCAGATCGGATCCTGCTCCCGGTCGCCGTGGGAGAGGTACATGACGTCGGTCACGGTGAACGCGAAGGTGAGCTTGTCCCAATCCAATAACGGCAGCAGCGGCTTTTTCCCCTTGGGGGAGGAGCCGGTCTTTTTCTTCCTGGCGGCGGCCGTCTTCGCGGCGGAAGCGAGGGTGGAGGTTTTGGTGGCTTGGCTCATGCGGAGCTCCTGAGTAGAGAAAAAATCAGACTGTGGTTGATCGCAAATTGCTAAAGGACTTCAACTTTACGGGTTTCTGAAAAACCGAAACCAACTCAACATTATATCGGCTTTGAAGCTGGGAGTAAAAGAGAGCTTTATGTCCTCATCCGGAAATACATCGTCACCCCCAGGGATCCGAAAAGTATCGGCCCCAGCCACACCGCCAGGGGAGGGTCGAGGGTGCCGCGGTTTCCCAGGTAAACCATCCCCGCGTTGAAGATGAAGTAGGCGGTGGAGATCAGCGCCGCCAGCAGGGCGCTGAAGAAGATGTTGCGGGTGTCGCGGGAGAGGATGATGGGGACTCCCAGGAGGACCAGGATGAGGGAGTGGAGCGGGTCGGCGATGCGGGAGTAGTAGCGGATCTGCCAGCGATGGCGGTCCGGCGCCACCGCGATCTTCCTTTCGAGCTCCGCCAGGGTGAGCGGGAGGTTGCGCCGCTCGTTGTTCTCGAGGTCCTGTGGGATCATGCCGGTCTCCACCAGCCGGCGGGCCTCGAAGGGCTCGCTCAGCCGCTGGGCCGGCGGGTCGGGGTCCTGGGGCGCCGGGCTCGCCGCCGGGGCGGCGTCGAGGTTCGAGGGAGGGGCCTGAGGAGCAGGGGCTGGCGGCGGGCTCCGCTCCGCCGCCGGCGGGGCGGGCTTGGGGATGATCTCCCCCGCGGCGTCATATTCCTGCAGCCCCCCCGTCTCGAGCCGCCAGTAGCCGTGCCCTCCCTCCGGCTCGACCCAGCTCATCGAGCGGGCGTGGATGAGGAAGCTGCGCGGGCGGTCCTTCCCCTTGGAGAGGACGAGGATGTTCTCGCCGCGCCGCTCGAGGGGGAAGTACTTCTCGGCGATGACGACGATGCCCTGGGCGCGGTCGGTGTAGTGCGCCTGGCGGATGAGGCTGCCGCCCCGGCCGTATGCCTTGGAAGCAAGGATTTCGTCCCGGTGCCGCGGGATCCACAGCTCCTGGATGGCCAGCGTGCCGGCGGAGACGAGGGCGGAAAGGAGGACGATGGGCGCGAGCAGCCGCTGCAGGCTGATGCCCGCTGCCAGCACCGGCACGAACTCATTGCCGCGGGCGGTCAGGGTGACCGCGAATGCGGCGCTCGCCAGCGTGGTCACCGGGCCCAGGAGGAGGCAGAAGAGGCCGGGGAGGTCGTAACTGTAGTAGGTGAAGGCGATCTTGAGAAAGCCCAGCAGGCCGCTGGAATTTCTGGCGAACTCCTCCACCTGCGACAGGCTGTCGATGAGCACGTAAAGGAGGGAGAACAGGAAGCAGTCGGCGAGGAAGAGGCCGCCGAAGCGCTTGGTCATGTAAAGGTCGAGGGTGCGTCGCGGCGACCGGCGGCGGGACCGCCAGGCCGTCCAGGAAGTCGAGCTGGGGATGCTTTCACGGCCCATGGGCCACACCCCTTCTCGGCTTCCGTCGCGCCCTCTTTCCGGAAAACCGCAGCTGCAGGAATTCGAGCCAGAGGTAGAGCAGCGCGGATATGGCAAGCAAGCCGGCGTTTCCCAGCTGCTCGTAAAACCACGCCGCCCCATAGGCGGTCGACAGCTTGTTCCCTTGCATCTCGAGTGGAAAGAAGACCGAGCAGCAGACGGTGGCTCCGATGAAGAAGGGAAGCAGGCGGTTGGTGGAATTTAGGAGGAGGGCGATGAGCGCCGCGGTGACCGGAAAGGTGAAGCAAATGCTGGCGTAGGTCAAGCGGCGATGGTACTCGGTTTTCGACTCGAGGTAGTCCCGCCTCGCCGCGCGCCGGGCCGCCTCGCTCACCTCGGACTGCCGCTCCAAGTCCACCAGAGCTTGACGGCGCTTGTCGATCTCATCGACCAGCATCCGGCGAGGCATGCTCTTGATCACGCGGTCCTTGCCTTTGATGGGAATGGGCCAGATCAGGTGCGAGGAGTAGCCGCGGTTGAAAAAGTCCTGCTTTTCCTTGGGATTGAGCAGTTTGTGGTTGTAGATAAGATAAAGTTCTTTGAGATCCAGCGAGACTAAAGATTTCCCATCTTGCTCCTTGGATTTCACCTCCCCTTCCTCGGCGTAAGCGATGATCGGATAAGAGCTTTTGGGGCTGTCCAGGCCGAAGTCCTTGGGGCCGTTGGCGAAGATGAAGATGCCGTAAAGCTTGCGGTTCCGGTAGCGCTCGATCTCGAGGACGAGTTTGTCGCCGAGCTGGAAGCTCTTGTCCCAGCCCTCCCCCAGGTACTGCAACTGGTCGAGGATGATGGTGCCCAGGTTGCGCCGGGCGTTGTGGATTTCCGGCACCAGATGGTGGTTGACGAAGAACGCCGCCACCGCCATCGCCGCCCCCAGCCCGGCGGGGGCGAGGAGCATCTCGAGGTGGGAGATGCCGAAGCACTTCATGGCGGCGACCTCCCGGTCGGCGAGCAGCCGGCCGTAGACCAGGCCGGTGGCGAGGAGGAGGGCGATGGGGAGGGAATGGTAAAGCGAGTACGCGAAGATGCGCCAGAAAATGGGGAAGAGCAGGACGGGATCGAAGCCGTACTCTCGAACAGCCTGGATGGTCATCACCGAACCGTGAATCACCTCCAGGATGAGGAAGATGAGGCCAAAGACCTTGAGGATCTCCGCGCCGACATAAAGCGCCAGGCGGGGTGAAAGGCCCCTTGACGGGTGTCGGGCCGGAGCCGCATCGGCTAGCCTGCCCGCCGCGGCCGGCCGGGAATCTTCCGGATGGTCCTTGAATCGCGTGAGCATTTCTAGGCCTTTATTTATAGCCTAGTCTTCAATTCCGCTCCACATATATCGCTCCGCTCAGGATCCAGAGCCGGCCCCCCAGGTAGACCTCGGCGCGGTAGATCCCCGGGCCGTCCACCGGCTCGCAAAAGCGCCGGCCGGTGAGCTCGCGCCAGACCTGGCCGTCGCGGAGGAGGCGGAGGCGCGCTTCGCGGGGGACCTCGATGAGCAGGGTGGCGGCGGGGTCGAAGGGGAGCGCCTCGCCCAGAATGGCCCGCGCCTCGGGAGTGAGGTATTTCGCCGGGTTGCCGTAGCTCATGGCGAAGCCGGTGGTGTCCCCCAGCCAGTCGAAGGCGCCGTAGACCCGGCCGCGGCGAAGGGCATCGAGGATCAGGTCCTGGCGAAGCTCGGTGGCCAGGATGTGGTTCGAGAAGAGCCGCAGGATCTCGGGATAGGTGCCGATCGTCCCGCCCAGGGAGCCGAAGAGGCGGATGTTGGCGTGGGCATCGCTTCCCAGGAGCGCGGGGAGGCGTTTTCCTGAATCGAGCAGCCGGTCCCACGTTCGGAGGTTCTCCTCCGGGATGGAGATGGAGCTTTCGAGGAAGGCGTCCGCCGGCAGAAAGAGGAAACGCCAGGCCACCTCCCACCAGCTCTTCCGGCTGAACTCGGCGTGGAGGTTGTAAACTTCCAGGCCGTCGATGTCCCACAGGCTCCAGTCGCGGATCTCCTCACAGTGCCCGGCGACGGCGAGGCCGCCCTGCCGGCGAAAGCTCTCCACCAGCCGCGCCTTGGGCTGGTTCTTGTCGAAGTCCTCGCGCATTCCGACGGCGAGGAGCGACCCCTCCTTGGCGGGGCCGCGCAGCTCCGCCCCGGGAATGAACAGGAAGCCGCTCAGGCCGTTCAGGGAGCCGTGGAAGAAGCCCGCGCCTGGGAACTTGCCGATGTTCCCCGGCTCGTAGTGGTCGGTCATGATGATCCCGTTCACGCCCACCGAGCTCGCCGCCGCGGCGATCTCCTCGAAAGTCCCCTTCGAGTCGTGCGACAAGAGCGAGTGGCAGTGGAAGATGATGCGATAGTCGCGCAGGCCGCGGCCCATGGGCGACGGCTCGCCGCCCGGCCGCCCCGTGGGGTCGCCGCCGGTGGGGAAGAGGACGCAGCCGCACGCGCAGCCGGCGAGGAGCGGCAGGCTGAACCGGAGCGGCGATGACTTATTCATTTCCATAACCGGTGATGGATATCCCCGTCAAATGCTGGACGATGGCCTCGGCCAATCCCTCGGCGTTGAAAGGCGAGGCTTCGCGCGCCACCTCGAAGCCGCGCTCGCGGATCGCCTGGCTGGTGGTGGGGCCGATCGAGAAGAGCGGGATGGATTGCCCGCGGATGGCGGCTTCCCCCTGGGGCGCGGTCATGGCCAGGAAGTTCTCGAAGGCGGAAGGGCTGGCGAAGGCGATCCCATCCGCCTTGCCGCCGCGCTCGAGGAGGTCGAGAAATGGCCTGGCCTTTTCGGGGGGCTCGGGAAGCGTCCGGTAAGCGATCACGGATTCGAAGGGGACGCCTGCCTGGCGCAAGCGGGCCTGCAAGTCGGTGCGGGCGATGTTGGTCTGGGGCAGGAGACAGCGGTCGTCCGGGCCGAGGGGCTTCTGGGCGCCCCCTTGGGCCGCGGGGCCGACGAGGGCATCCCCCAGCGCCGCTGCGGAGCTCGCGATGATGATCCTCTCGGCGCGCACGCCCATGGAGGCAAGCTGCGTCGCCGTGGTCACGCCAACCACGCCGAAGTTGAAGCGCGCCCACGCCGCCTCGGCGATGCCGTGCCGGCGGGCCGACTCCAGAAAGAACTGCACTCCCGTGGAGCTGGTGAAGAGGATCCAACGGTAGCTGCCGAGCCGAGCGAGGGCCTTCTGGAGAGGGGCCGGGTCCTCCGGCTGCTCGAAGCGGATGGTGGGGATGGAGATGACCGCTGCTCCGCGCTTCGCCAGGATGTCGGCCAGCGTCCGCCCTTTCTCTTCCGCTCGGGTGATGACCAGAACGCGTCCGGACAGGGGGCGGGATGGCGGCGGGGCGGGCGTGGATTCGCCCCTTCTCGGTTTCGGCTCGCTATTTTCGGCGCACATGGGGAGGTCTCTTCAAAGGCCACCGCCGGCCTTCTGGCCGCCGCCCTCGCGGATCTGCTCGAGGATTCTGTCGCCGCCGCGCTGGAGGAGGCTCTGCGCCAGCTCGAGGCCGAGGCGCTCACACTCCTCGGACGGCCCTTCAACGGCATCGCGCAGCAGCTTTGCCCCGTCGGCCGTGGCCACCATGCCCTCCAGGCGCAGCGTCCGGCCCGCCCCATCGAGGGTCGCCAGGGCAGCCGCCGGAACCTGGCAGCCGCCCCGCAGCGCCTTCAGGAAAGCGCGCTCGGCGGCGACGCGCCGGCGGGAGGGGCGATGCTCGATAGCCTGGAGCCGTTCCACCACTTCCAGTCGGTCCTGGCGGGCGACTACCGCCAGGGCTCCCTGGCCGACGGCCGGCAGGATCCAGTCGGCCGGCACCAGCGCGGTGATGCACCGGTCCTTCCCCAGGCGGTGGAGGCCGGCGTAGGCGAGGATGGTCCCGGCGAGGCCCAGCTCGCCGATCTTGCGCAGCCGCGTCTCGACGTTGCCGCGCAACGGGACCACCTCGAGGTCGCGGCGGCGGTGCAGGATCTGGGCCTGGCGGCGCGGGCTCGAGGTGCCGATCCTGGCCCCCGGCGGGAGTTTTTCCAGGGGAGTGCCGGTCCCAGAGATCCACGCATCGAAGGGGCTCTCGCGCTCGGGCACGGCGGCCAGGATCAGCTTCTCGGGAAGGTCGGTCGGGAGGTCTTTCAAGCTGTGGACGGCGAAGTCGACGCGCCCCTCGAGAAGCGCCTGGTCGATCTCGCGGGTGAAGACGCCGACGCCGATCTCCCGGAAGTCCCACTCGGCGTATTTCTCGCCGGCGGTGCGGATGGCGACGATCTCCACGTGGAGCCGGGGATCGCGCTGCACGAGCTGGCTCGCGATGTGCTCCGCCTGCCAGAGCGCCAGGGGGCTGCCGCGGGTGCCCACTTTCAGAGGGCGGTCCGGGATGGGCGGGGATGGGTGGCTTGAAGTCATGGGCTAAAAAAAGATTGAAAACAACACATTATCCCGCTTAATGATCGGAATGGGAACAGAAAATCTTCAAGCGCCGGAGGGTTCCCCGTCCTCGGTGCCGCCGCGGGGGCCGGCGCCGCTCGAGCGCTTCCTCGCGGCGGCGCGCGGCCGCAACCGCGGCCGGCCGCCGGTCTGGCTGATGCGCCAGGCCGGCCGCTACTTGCCGGAATACCGGGCCATCCGCGGCCGCCGCTCCTTCAAGGAGATGTGCCAGGATCCAGACCTGGCCGTGGAAGTCTCCCTCTTGCCGCACCGCTTGCTGGGCGTCGACGCGGTGATCGTCTTTTACGACATCCTGATCCCCCTGGAAGGCATGGGGATGCCGCTCCAGTACACCGATGAGGGGCCCGTGTTCACCGATCCGGTTCGCGATGAGGGGGCGCTATGCCGCCTGCGCCCCCTGGAGCCGGAGCACCACACCGCCAGCATCCTGACGGCCATCCGCCGCCTCAAGGAGGAGCTGGGCGCTGAAAAGCCGGTGTTAGGATTCGCCGGGGGGCCCTTCACCCTGGCCTCGTACCTGGTGGAGGGGCGGCCGGGGATGGGGGTGGAGGCCGTGAAGCGGATCCTCTTCCAGGCGCCGGCCTTCCTCCATCGCCTCCTCGAGCGGCTCGCCGAGATGACCGCCGCGTATCTGAAGGCCCAGGTGCGCGCCGGCGCCGATGCCGTGCAGCTCTTCGATACCTGGGCCGGGCAGCTGGGGAAGGAGGAGTATCGAGAGTTCGTCCTGCCGTACCAGCGCTGGATTTTCCGCGAGCTGGGCGATCTCAATGGTGCCATTGACCGCCAGGCTCTGCTGTCCCGCGACGGCGACGGTTATTTTCGCGACAGCGCAAGCGCTGCGCTCTGTTCCGGTGATCCCCGCGACGGCGACAAGCGCCACGCTCCTGCGATCCTGTTCGTGAAGGACGGCAATCATGTGCTCGAGGAGATGGCCGGCTCCGGAGCGCAGGTGCTGAGCCTCGACTGGCGGTCGTCCCTGGATGGGGCCCGCGAGCGCCTGGGGGCGGGAATCGCCCTGCAGGGGAACCTGGACCCGGCGGCGCTCTTCGCGCCGGTGGAGGCGGTCCGCCGGCGGGTGGGGGAGATGCTCGCCGGCCGCCAGGGCGATCCGGCTTACATCTTCAACCTCGGGCACGGCCTCCTTCCGGAGACGCCGGTCGACTCGGTCCAGGCTGTGGTTGAAACCGTGAAAAGTTTCGGGAGTTGATCGATGCCTTTTCCCATCGTTCGTATGCGGCGCCTCCGCAACCAACCGCGCTTTCGGGCCATGGTTCAGGAGACCCGCCTTTCCATCCAGGATCTGATCGAGCCTTACTTCGTGGCGCCGGGGCTGAAGAAGCGCCGGGAGATCTCTTCCATGCCCGGCCAGTTCCAGCTGTCCATCGATGAGCTGGTCAAGGAGGGCCGGAAGTCGGCGGAGGCGGGCATTGCCGCCGTCATCCTCTTTGGCCTCCCCGGAAGGAAGAACCCCCTCGGCAGCGAGGGGTACGCCAGGGCCGGCATCATCCCCAAGGCCATCCGCACCTTGAAGAAGGAGGTTCCGGAGCTGTACGTCATCGCCGATGTCTGCCTGTGCGAGTACACCAGCCACGGCCACTGCGGCGTGGTCGCGAAGGGGAAGCTGCTCAACGATCCGACCCTGAAGCTCCTCGCCCGCGCCGCCGTCGTTTACGCGGAGGCCGGCTGCGACATGGTGGCCCCCTCCGCCATGGCCGACGGCCAGGTGCGGGCCATCCGCGCGGCCCTCGACCAGGGCGGCTTCGCCGACACTCCCATCATGAGCTACGCCGCCAAGTACAGCTCGTCGTTTTACGGCCCGTTCCGCGAGGCGGCGGAGTCGGCGCCGGCCTTCGGCGACCGCCGCTCCTACCAGATGGATCCGGCCAGCCGCCGCCAGGCCCTGCGGGAGGTGGCTCTCGATCTCGAAGAAGGGGCGGATGTGGTGATGGTGAAACCGGCCTTGCCGTACCTGGACATCCTCTGGCAGGTGAAGCAGATGTCGCCGGTGCCGGTGGCGGCTTACAACGTCTCGGGCGAGTACGCGCTCATCAAGGCGGCCGCCCGGCTGGGCTGGGTCGATGGCGAGCGCGCCGCGGCGGAGGTCCTCCTCGGCATCAAGCGCGCCGGGGCGGATCTGATCATCACTTACCACGCCCGGGAGGCGGCGCGCTGGATCAAGGAAGGGAAATGGCCATGACCGGAGCGAGCGAAAGGAGCAGCGAAGGTTGGTTCGAGCGGGCCCGCAAGGTGATCCCCGGCGGCGTCAACTCACCGGTGCGGGCATTCGGGGCGGTGGGCGGAACGCCGCGCTTCCTGGCGCGCGGTAAGGGCTCGCGGGTCTGGGACGCCGAGGGCCGGGAGTACATCGACATGGTGGCCTCGTGGGGCCCCCTCATCCTCGGGCACGCCCATGCCGAGGTGGAGGAGGCGGTGATCCGCGCCTTGAGGAACGGCGCCACTTTCGGGGCGCCGACCGCCGCCGAGGTGGAGCTGGCGGAGCGGGTGGTGGAGGCCGTCCCCGCGGTGGAGATGGTGCGCCTGGTCAGCTCGGGGACCGAGGCCACCATGACCGCGGCGCGCCTGGCGCGCGGCTACACCGGCCGCAGCCGCTTGATCAAGTTCGAGGGCTGCTACCACGGCCACGCCGACAGCTACCTGATCAAGAGCGGCTCGGGAGCGCTCACTTTCGGCGTCCCCTCGAGCCCCGGCGTGCCGGCGCCATTGGCCGAGCTCACCCTGGTGGCCCCCTACAATGACCTCGAGGCGGTGAAAGGGCTCCTTTACCGCCACCAGAAGGACATCGCCGCGGTGATCGTCGAGCCGGTGGCGGGGAACATGGGGACGGTGCTCCCCGAGCCGGGCTTCCTCGAAGGGCTGCGCGAGCTGACGGAGGATTACGGCGCTCTCTTGATCTTCGACGAGGTCATCACCGGATTTCGGGTTGCCTTTGGCGGCGCCCAGGGGCGCTTCGGGGTGAGTCCGGACCTGACCACCCTGGGGAAGATCCTCGGCGGCGGGCTGCCCCTCGGCGCCGTGGGCGGAAAGAGGGAGATCCTGGAAAAGCTCTCGCCGGCGGGGCCGGTTTACCAGGCCGGGACGCTCTCCGGCAACCCGCTGGCGACGGCGGCGGGCCTGGCCACCCTGGAGATTCTCAAGCGCGGCGGCCGGGCGCTTTACGATGGCCTCGAGGCCAAGGGCCGGCGTCTCGAAGAGGGCCTGCAGGGGGCGATTCAAAAGGCTGCGACTCAGAAAGCTGGGCTGCCGGCTTGCGTCGTCCGCATGGCCTCGATGATGACCCTCTTTTTCGCCCCCGGCCCGGTGAAAAACCTCGGCTCCCTGAGCGGCGTGCGCGCCGACCTCTACGCGAAGTTCTTCCACGCCATGCTCGACCGCGGCTTCTACTTCCCGCCCGCCCAGTACGAGGCCTTCTTCCTCTCGGCGGCCCACACCGACGAGGAGATCGACCGCCTCGTGCAGGCGGCGGGGGAAGTGCTAGCGGGAATGGCGTAGCGGATTGAGGGTTGCTAAAAGGTTCAAGCTGCGATTTCAATCCCTTCGCGGCGGGCGATTTCCAGAATCGGTCGGCCTTGCTGCGTCTCCCACTCGCGCAGTCCGCAGGGAATGGGCTCGAGGCGACTGTCGACCTGGCCAATGACCCGCCACAAAGTTTTTATCAGCGCCAACTCGCGCGGTCCATCGAACTCCGGGGCGATCACCACCAGGTCAATATCGCTGAGAGGGTGCGCCTGGCCTCGGGCTTGAGACCCGAACAAGACCGCTCTCTGGGCATCGATGCCATGGACTTTCAGGGCGGCAAGATATCGGCGAATGACACTTAAAATTGCTCGGTCAACCATTTCAAGAACCCTTTTGCGGAGATCTTTTACGATCCCCCAACGCTCTCTAATTCGCTTGGCGTCTTCTCTTGGCGTCCTCCGCGCCTTGGCGGTTCAATCCTCTTCATCTTTTTCTTATTCCGCCGAGACTTTCGGTGGACGCCCCGGCCGCCTCAGAAGCTCCCCGTCCGCATCCAGCGCTCGACCTCCTCGAGCGAGCGCGGCGCCGATCTGGAGAGCACCTCGCAGCCGTCCTCGGTCACCAGAACATCGTCCTCGAGGCGCACGCCCAGCGACTCCTGGGGGATGTAGATCCCCGGCTCGACGGTGAAGACCATGCCGGGCTTGAGGGTGTCGAGGGGCATGGGATCGTGGACGTCGAGCCCCAGGCCGTGGGAG
This sequence comes from Planctomycetota bacterium, assembly GCA_016209605.1. Classification (GTDB taxonomy): domain Bacteria; phylum Planctomycetota; class UBA8108; order UBA8108; family JACQVS01; genus JACQVS01. The sequence goes on along the minus strand of JACQVS010000192.1, from coordinate 5,567 downwards.
GTGCCGTGGGGGAAGTAGCGGCCGGAGTCCTCCTTCTTCTCGATGAGCCCTAGCTTGAGAAGCTCCTCGGCCACCACGTCCTTGGCGATGCGGTTGACCTCGCCGAAGGGCAGGCCGGGCTTGATGGCGCGGAAGGCCGCCTCCTGGGCATTGTAGACGATCTGGTACACCGCCTTCTGCCGCTCGCTGAAGTGGCCGCTGACTGGCAGGGTGCGGGTGATGTCCGCCGCGTAATGCCCGAACTCGGCGCCGATGTCGACGATGACGACATCCCCATCCTCCAGCCTGCGGTCGTAGCGCTGGTAATGGAGGATGCAGGAGTTGGGGCCGGAGCCGACGATGGAGGGGAAGGCCCAGCCGCGCGAGCCCTCGCGCCGGTAAACGGCCTCGATTTCCGTGGCCAGGTGGTATTCGTGGAGCCCGGCCCGGGTTATTTGCATGGCCAGTCGATGGGCCTTGCAGGTGGTCTCGATCGCCGTTCGCAGCATGGCCAGCTCGCCGGCGGACTTCACCTGCCGGAAGGGGTCGAGCAGGACCGCCGGATGGCGCAGATCGAGATGGAACGCCCGGCTGCCGAAGTGCTTGAGGAGGAATCCGTAGTCTTCCGACACCGGCTCTCCGGGGCCAAAGGGTTTCTTGAAATTGTAGAAAAAGGCCGCCGGAGGATTGCCGCTCCGGGCGTGGAAGTGATGCGGCGACCCGCCCACGGCTTTCTGCAGCACCTCGCCGAGCTTGTCAAGGCTGGCGATTGACGCGACGGGGATTCCGCTCACCGCGGCCGCCTGCTGCGCGTCAAGCGGCTTCCCCACCCACAGCGCGTCCATGGGATGCTCCGGCTTGAGGAAGAGGATCTCCTTCCCCAGGCCCGCGATCTCCTTTGTGGAAAGGAGGAGGGCCACCCCGTTCTGGGCGAGGCCGCACAGGTAAAAGAGCCGGTTGTCGGTCCGGTAGGGGTACTCGACGTCATTGGCGAAGGTCGCCGGCTCGGGGGCGCGCAGGAAGAGCGTGCCGCCTTCCTTGGACAGGCCTGCCAGCTTCTCCAGCACCATGGCGCGGCGGGACTGGTACTCTTTCTGCCATTCGGCGGCGGTGGGAAGCGCCGGCGCCTCGGCGGCCGCCCCGGGGCCTCCTCCGTAAAGGCGCAGGGTCATTAAAAAGGCCAGGAACGCATACGTTCCAGGAGTGCGCCGGTTCATTCGGTTGGTCATGCGGTGCTTCGCCCTTCTATTTGCAATTCCGGTTTTAAAGGATATCTTGATGGAACTTCGTCAATTGTAATGATTTCGCCTGGAATTCGCAGCCAGGATTTTTTACGGGTGAGGTCCATAATCCCATGACCTTCCAACGTTCCGAATCGGAGACCATCCAGCTCCTCCGCAAGCTGACCCTGGCCCCCGGCGCCCCCGGCGCCGAGGAGGGAGTTCGAGAGATCGTTCACGGCCATTTGAAAGAGCTGGCGAGCGCCGCAATCTCCTTTGACCGCCTGGGGAGCATCGTCGTCGAGAAGAGGGGCCTGGCGGACCAGCCGCGCGTGCTTCTCGATGCGCATCTCGACGAGGTGGCCTTCATGGTGCAGAGCGTCGCCGACGATGGCACCCTCTCCTTCGTGCCGCTCGGCGGCTGGTGGGAGCACGTGCTCCTCGCCCAGCGCGTCGACATCATCACCGAGCGCGGCCTCGTTCCTGGCGTGGTCGGCTCGAAGCCGCCCCATTTCCTCACCAGCGAAGAGCGCAACAAGGTCCTGTCCCTCGAGCGCATGCACATCGACGTCGGAGCGGAAAGCCTCCAGCAGGCGCAGGAGTTCGGCGTCCAGGTAGGGGATCCCATCGTGCCCCACGCCGAGTTCATCCCCATGGCCAATCCCCGCCTCCTCAGCTCCAAGGCTTTCGATGACCGCGCCGGCGTGGCGCTGCTGGTGGAATCGCTGCTCGAGCTGAACGGCCTGAGCCACCCCAACACCGTGATCGGCGTGGGGGCGGTTCAAGAGGAGGTCGGCTGCCGGGGGGCGGGCACCGCGGCGAAGCTGGCCCGGCCGGATGTCGGCATCATCCTGGAAGGGGCCCCAGCGGATGACACCCCCGGCTTTACCGCTTCGGCCCGGCAGGCGGTCCTGGGAAAAGGGCCGCAGATCCGCTTCGCCGATCCCACCGCCATCTCCAACCGAGCGCTGGTGCGCTGGACCCAGGAAGTGGCCCGCCGCCACCAGATTCCGGTCCAGCTGGCGGTGCGGAAAACCGGCGGCACGGACGCCAAGTCGATCCATCTCCACGAGCAGGGGGTTCCAACGGTGGTCATCGCGGTGCCGGCGCGCTACATCCACACCCACGTCAGCTTGATCCATCTCGATGATTTCCTGGCGGCTCGAAGGCTGGTGGTGGAGCTGGTGCGCTCCCTCGAGGCCTCGGCGGTGGCGGCGCTGACCCCCCGCTGAATTTCGCTCCGTTCCGGCACAATGAGAAGCGGCCGGGCTCACTTCTGATAGTCGGCCCAGTAAATATTCCAGCTCCTGCCGTCGCGGTTGGAGGAGAACAGGATCCCCCGGTGGCCGCTCGCCTGGGAGGGATCGGGCAGGAACATCGGCTCGAGGTCATCTCCGAAGGAGTTGGTGATGAGGATCTCGCGGCCGGTGCTGACCTCGACGACGGCGAGGTCGAAGCCTTCTCCTCGATCGCGGGCGAAGGCAATGCTGTCGCCGCGCGGCGACCAGGACGGGCCGCGCAGCGCGCGCGCGGGCTGCCTCTGGCTGGGAAACACCTTGGCGGCGCCGGCGGCGCCACGCCGGCCATTCAGGAAAAGGAGACGCATCTCCGGCCCGTCAACGCCTGCCGTGACAAAGACCAGGGTGTTGCCGTCCGGGGAGATGGCCGGATCCCGGCCTTTCGAGATCAAGCGCAAATCGGTGCCGTCGGGATTGGCGCTCCAGATTTCCCCTTCCTCGGCCGAGTTGCTGGAGTCCGGCTCTGCCGGCCAGCCGGTGAAGACCGCGGGCTGGACCTGGACGGCGCCGGCTCCGTCCTCGTCTCCCCGCTCGAGGCGGCGCGCTTCGAAGTAAAGCCGGGATGCCGGGGCGCGGCCGGGAAGGGAGATCCGGACGATGGGGAGCATGAATCCGGAGGGCAGGAGGCGCCGCGGATTCGGGTCCCAGTCTTCCACCCGCCAGACCGCTCCCCCGGGGCGGGCCCGGTCCTGGATCTCCACGGCGGCGACGAGAAGCGCGGCGGGACCGCCGGCGGCACCGCTCCAGGCGCCGTGAAAGAGCCGCTGGGGGTGGGAGGGCGATCCCCAGGTGACTTCCCGAGGAACGGCGTGGAATCCCGGGACACCATGGCTCGCGGCTCCGAGCGCCCGCTGCCAGTGCCGCAAGGCGGAGGCGCCGGTCCGGGAATCTTCCGCCGGCCGGATGAAAATGACGAGCCGCAAGCCATCGCTGGAAGGGATCGGCTGGATTTCATGATACTTGGGATCGGCCGCGACCGCGGCGATGCGGTACGGATCCGGGCGGTCGGGAAGGACCTCGAACTGCACCGCCTCGCTCCAGCGGTCCGCCGGCGCATGGGCCGCCTTGATCCGGGCTTGATAGCGGGCGCCGCGCTCGAGCGGCGGCTCGAGCTGAAGGGCCGTCCCGCGGCATTCGAGGAGGTGCGCCGGCCCGCTTCCCGCGGCGGTCAGGGGGGCGATTTCCAGCTGGTAAAACTCTTCTTCCTCCTCCCCCGGCTGCCAGCGGAACTGCGGCCGGCTGGAGCGGAGCTGTTCGCCGAAGGCGGGGCCGACGATTTGCGGGCGGAGGGGCGGCAGCTCGAAAACGGCGTCCGCCGCCCAGCCTCCCTGGTATCCCGGCGCCAGGGCGCGGACCCGGAAGAGGTATTTGCCGGATCCCGGCAGCGGGGCGGGCAAGGCGATGGCCGTGCGGCCGCCATCGACGACTTCCAGAGACTGGAGCGGCGCCCCGGCATCCCCCTCCCTCGCCACCTGCACCTCGTAGCCGGCGGCGGCGCTCACTTTGGTCCAGCTCAAGGTGACGCGGCGCGAGCGGAGGGCTTCCGGCCCCAGCTCGGGGGGCAGACCCTTGGGCGCCGGCAGCACGGCCAGCACCGGGCGGATCGCCCAGCCCGTCTCCCGGCCAGCGGAGAGGACCGCCTTGGCGCGGATGAAAAACTTCTTGCCCGGCGCCACGGGAAAGTTCAAGAAGGCCCGGACCGGCCCCTCGGCGGAGTCTTTGGACAGCTGCCGGACCTCGATCGGATTCTTGAAGTCCGGGTTCTCGCCGACTTCGAGCCGGTAGGAGCTCGCGTCCACGAGGTTGGCCAGCGACACCATGGGCACTTCGCCGGCGGTCCAGGAATCCCTGGGGGAGAGGATCGCCGGCGGGGCCGGCAAGGCCGGTTGGGCGGCCTCCGTGGCGGCCTCCACCGGAGCGGCCTCGCTTTCCCTGGACTGGAAAGGCCCGGAGCAGCCTCCCAGAAGCAGCGCCATCAGGACGGAGAGCGGGAAGGACGTGAAAGGAGTGCCGGATCTGGCGAAACTTCTGAATAAATCACTCCTGATCATGTCCAACATGATAGCCCTGGTGGATCGTTCCTTCCACAGTTCTATTGGCCAGAGTTATATTGGCATCGCATGTACGCCTTTTTATAATGATAGCAGGATGGAAACAACCGTTTATTTCCGATTAGCTTTTGCATCTTTTTGGCCGCAGACGGCCAAAAAGATGCAAAAGTATAAAGAAGGAGATTTTCAATGACGCGGCTCACTCCGACAACCCTGTGGCGTTTTTCCATGGTCACCTCCCTGGCCTTGACCTCGTGGTTGCTCCTGCCTCTTCGCGCTCGAGCCGGAGAGGCCGAGGGGGGCTCGTTCGCGAGCCTCGGCACCTTGGGGAAGAAGCTCAAGGACAACGATTTTTATGAGCTCACCTACCTCAAGAAAGACGGCGCCAAGGCGGTGAAGAAGACGGCGCTGGTGCAAATCCCGGAAGGGACGGCGGTCCATCAGGAGCACTTGGGGAGAGTCCAGGACTTCAAGGAGGGCGACAAGCTCCAGCTCTACGGCAAGCCGGAGGAAAGGGAGGTGCCCGGGAAGAGCGGCATTGCCGGCGGCGTCGACCGGATCATCAAGGGTACCCAAATCGTGGTGGCGGGAGGCGAAATCAAGGTCAACAAGGACTACAAGGATCCCAAGGATAAAGGATTCAAGTGGTGCGACGTCGAGGTCGAGAAGTCCAGCGGCTCGCTGAAGGTGAAGTTCGAGGGGCAGACCTACACCTTGACGCTCGACAAGAAGACGCCGATCGTGGTCAGCGCCAAGGTTGAGAAACCCGCCAAGCTTCTCAAGACGGGAGTCAAGGTGATCATCAAAGGGAGCTCCACGGACAAGCCGGCCACCGAGGACAAGAAGGCCCCCGAGGAAGCGTACAAGGCCAGCACGGTGATCATCGTCGCTCCCAATCTGGCCGCTTACCATGATTCGTTCTTGTCCATCTGAAGAGGTTTGAAGCCTTGAAGTCCTTAGAGCCTGTCCCAAAAATCCATCCGGGCTTCGGCCGGCTGCGAAGGCGCCATACTGCGTTG
>JACQVS010000196.1 GCA_016209605.1 Planctomycetota bacterium | reverse complement strand
GTCCATTTTATTATAGAAAATGGACTTTTAAATTCCATTATTAAATTACTCTTTCTTGTACTATTCTAACCTTTTCTTGGGGATGATAGAAGAAACCATCGCCCATGCAGAGCATTGATTCCCGGTAGTAGTTGATGACAATAGAGCGAATGCAACAGTCGGAGTGGAACTTGTTGTCGCCAAAAGATCAAGAGATCGCCTGGTTCGTGCTCAACGGCCTGTCGTATTCCGACATCAGCAAGCGGCTGGGAATGAACGTGAAGGAAGTCGAAAACTGCGTGCGGCGCATTTACACGACCTTCAAGGCGAACTCCCTGCAGGAGCTGCGCCAGAGAACGGTGCGGATCAAGATGCGGCCGCCCGGGGCGGAGACTTGATTCGTTTCTGTCGCCAGATGGCGACAGACGCCGAGATTACAGCAAAAGAAATCGAAATATCCAGTGCATTAAGGTGGATTAACTGCATGGCACCTCGGCCGGCTCCAAGGTGTCGAGGGGCGGCCTCCCAAGGTAGACGGTACTCAACAAGGCAATAGGATCGGAGATGTCGAGATCGCCGCTGAGATCGAAATCGGCGGCCACGGGGCAAGCCGGTGCGGCGCCTCCGAGGAAAAGATGCGCGAGCGTCGCGAGAGCGTCCGCCGTGTCCAGTTGACCATCCTGGTTGGCGTCGCCGCAGCGCACCATGGGCGGTCTTTGGAGCTGGAGCGCGGCGTTCGTCACCAGGAGCGGCTGCACTTCAGCGGTGATCGGGAGTTTATCGGGACTCACGGTGTCCTTGTAGTGAATGGCAAGCCAGTTGAAGTAGAAAGGATATCCTTCCGGGCCGGAGGGCGCGAACTTGAGGGGGATCTCCGATCCAAGGGGAGCCTCCGGCTTGACGTTGAAGTAAAGGGTCACCAGCTTGACGCGCTCCCCCTCCGCCCCGATTCTCCGGCGGGAATTCGTCATGCCGGCAGCCATGAAACCCTCGGTGTTGTTGATGACCATCGCTCCCGGTCGGGTGTGCTCGGCCACGCGGGCGAGTTCAAGGAACGTTGGCGAAAAAACGATGCTCAGATAAAAACCGCTGAACTCGTAGTTGGAGGTGACGTAGACCGAAAGGGGCACTTCTTTGCTTCCCGGCTGCGCAGTCCCGCCGGTGAGCTCAAATTGAATCTTGGCGCTCTCGGGCGTGGGGGCTTGCGGATAGATTTTTGCAAGCGGAGGCGTGGCGGGAGGATTGGGCCGGGTGGGCTCCCCGTCGAGGATGCGGATCTCGCCGGGGAGGTGGCGGATTGAAAAGGCGTGGAGTTGGTCTTCCAGGGTACCTTCGCCCACTCGCGGGACAAATTGTAGGGCATTCTTGGAGCAAGCACCCTGTGGTTGCCTGAAGACATTATCACAAAACTCAATCTTAGAGAAACTTCCCGGTTTGCCAATGAGGCGGAAGAATAGGGTGGCCAAATGTACAGGCTGGTCGGAAGGAAAAATCTTGGGAACCTCCGCATATTTTAAACCCATCGCCAATCCGAAACCTTTGAAATCCCCAATGCTGAGCTTCCAAAAAGAAGACCTCCAACTAAGCAGATCGAAAATTTCCATGTACTGAACTTCATCGAGTAGTTCGGCAATGGAGGCATCGTAACAGCCAACGATATAGAGGCCAATCAGATCGGTGCGCGGAATCTGATTCGTGACCATGAGATCAATGGCTACCACGTCGCCGGTTGCTCCCTGGTCGGAGGAAGCGCTGAAGAAGAATTCGTCGCTGATTTTATCGAAGCGCCCGGTGGGGCAATCACCTTGACCTTGAACCTTGAGCGTGAATGAAAAAAGAAACGAATTGCAGGCGAGAAACAGCTTGACGATCGATTTCATGGCATTATCCTTTCCGATCAGTTTGGCTCACATGGCGGATAAGATCCACAGGATAAATCATCCAAGGTCTCCGCATCCTCTACACCGCAATTGTTCGGGGGTGCTGGAAAATCAGGAATGATGCAATCAGACCCATCGACGACTCCATCGTCATTGCTATCGGCCGCATCGAAGCAAGGAGGCGGCGGCCCGCCTTGAAATAAGAAACTGCAAATAAAGGTGCCGTCAAAAAAGTTTGGTGGATCGTTCTCAACAACGCCATCGCCATCCGCATCCCCTCGAATGAACTGTTTGCTGCGGCTTTAGAAAATGTCCCGGAGTCCGTTGGTGTCCCCGGCCACGAGGTTGGTCGCCAGGGATTCATAGACAACGGCGGGACCGGGAGCCCATCCTCCTGCGGAAAAAAAACCGATGTCCGGATTCACCGAATCGCCATTGGCTTCTCCAAGTGTTATGCCAAATGTCCCCGAGGTCATGGTCATACTGTATCTCACAATCTTGAAATCCGGGCCACCATACGGATCGCCCACCGAGGTCACAAAAATGTCCGTTCGGGCATTGGTGTCCCCAGTGACGAGGTTTGAAGCGGCAGATGCGAAAGCAACGAAGGCGCCGCCATCGGAAACGCTGGGAGCTGTGGAGTTTCCGTTGCTGCTGGCTCCTCCCAAGGGGCGCGAAGCACGCAACAAGCCATTATTATTAGGACCGTTGATTTCGTTGGGATCGCCTAATAGGAGGCGGAATTGAAAAATATCCTCATAGAAATCGGTATCGCCTGGCAGGTTTGCTGCACGCGTGCTAAAGGCAATATCGTCTCCCCGGCCGTCTATTGCAACTGTATAGGAGTTTCGGTTGCCCGCTGCAAAACTTCCGTTGCTGAATACTCTGCTCACCCGAAAAGTTCTTGGTGGGTTTAGACACAAATCACGCATGTAAGCTTGGGCAACTTCATCGCCTGTTTGGCATCCAGCGCAATCATTGTCGGGTTGTGGACAAAGGCAATTGATTCCAGGAGCGCAGTCGCCGGGGTCATCATCCCAATCGCAAGGAGAGCCAACAAACACCACCTTGCAACCATCATCGCTGATGGCTCTGCCAGCACCTAATGTAAAATATGAATGGCTCAATAAAGATTGAGCGGGGGGTGTATCATTGTTCAAGCTGACAATTTCGGGAATATGGGGCGCGGTCACGAATGCCCTGAAAACATCTCTTTTTGAGCCGTTTGCATCTTGTCCGGTTGGAACCAGATTGCTGGCGGACGAAGTAAATGCAACAAAGCTTCCGCCCCCTGATATGGATGGATAATTGGAACTGCCGTTGGGTTCTGTCCCATCATCCCTGATACTTACTCTCTTAGTAGTGTTGAACGTAAGATCTCTAACATAAATGTCGGATAAGCCATTGGTGTCCCCGCCGTTGAGAAGGTCGACTGCAGTTTCGAAGGCGACCAGGTTCCCATCATCTGAAATCGATGGCCTGTAGCAATGGCCGGGCGCAGGGGCGTTGGTGCCATGAACCTTGCTGACCAAGACGATATCCCCAAAGACCCTATCTAAACGGTAAATCTGGATAAAACCTCCAGTCCCCGGAACTAGAGGTTCAGCGGTTCTGAAGACGACAAAGCTCCCAGATGAAACAAACAAGGACCCCCCATTAACTCGCGGATAAAAACTGGCGTTATTCAGTTGCGTTGCAGGCAACCTGCCTGTGAAATTTCGGTCTTGCCCGGAAACTTCCTGAACGAAAATCGCAACTGCAAAAAAGAAGGTGAATTTAAAGAACGAATTTATCATAGCCACCCCCATCTATCTGTGGAATGAAATTTTTTAAGGCGGGAGCCCCGGCGTCATAAAGGTAACCCGATAGGATACGGGCACCCAGCACCATGAAATCTCCCCAGCCCGGTATTCCCCTTCAGAAGAGAACGGACCACCGGCTCAGGTCCATCCTCTTGCTCTCCTCGTTTTTAAAACCGAGAAGAATCAAAGGCGGATGATACCCCCCCCCCAGTTGTTCCTGTCCAGAAAATTTTTCGATTTTTTTTGACGCCGTGCCCAAAGTCACAAACCGCACGCGGAAGCGCTCTGCTACCGTTACTGACCCGCGGCGGCGGGCTCTGGCTCTGATCGCGCCACCCCCATCCCCGCCTTCCTCCCCGTCACCCAGGCCCAGAGGAAGTTGTAGCCGCCGAGGCGGCCGGTGGCGTCGAGGATCTCGCCGGCGAAGTGGAGGCCGTGGACGAGGCGGCTTTCCAGGGTTTGCAGATGGAGGTCACTCAAGCGGACGCCGCCGCCGGTGACCTCGGCGGTGCGGTAGCCTTCGCTTCCGGAGACGGGCAGCTGGCAATCCTCGAGCGTTTCCACGAGCCGCCGGCGCTCTTCACGCGCCATTTCGCCGGCGCGCCGCCCGGCCGGCGCTCCCGCGAGGGCGAGCAAGCCCTCTGCCAATCGCCGGGGCAAGTGCTGGTTCAACAGGGCCAGGAGATTTTTCCCGCCGCCAGCCTGCAGGTGCGCGCCCCAGCTCCCTGCCAGCGTCCCGCGCCAGTGGGCCCGCAGCTCCGTTCCCGCCACCTCCGGCCGGGTCAGGTGATGGCTCAGATCGAGCACCACCGGGCCGCTGAAGCCGCGATGGGTGAAGAGAAAGTTCCCCTCTCGCTCCTCGATCACCTTGCCTCCGCGCGCCGCCCGGAGGCGGGCCCGCGCCGAGAGGCCGGCCAGCTCGCGCCAGCGCGACTCCTCGGTGAGGAGCGGCACCAGGGCCGGATACGCCGGCGCCAGCTCATGGCCCAGCGCCCGGGCGATCCGCCAGCCGCCGCCGTCGCTTCCGGTCTTGGGAAGTGACAGGCCGCCGGTGGCGAGGACGAGGCGGCAGCAGCGAACCAGTTCGCCCGTTTCGCCCGCCAGCTCGAATCCCGCCGAGGGATCTCCTTCCAGGCGGCGAACTTCCGCCACCCGGAAGCCGCCCCGCCAGGTCGCCCCCGCTCTCCGGCATTCCTTGAGCAGAGCGCTGATCACCTCGCGAGGATCATCGCTCTGCGGGAAGACCTTGCCGGTGGGCTCGGCCTTCAAGGGGATCGCCAGCTCCTCCTCGAAGAAGGCGCGCACTTCCTCGAGCGGCCAGGAGAAGAGCACGTTGCGCACGGCGTGGATCGAACCGCACGAGTGGAAGTCCTCCAGGGACACTTGCGAGGGGAGGATATTGCATCGCCCGCCGCCGCTGACGCGGATCTTGGCGCCGGGCTGGCTCCTAGTTTCGAGTAGCAGCGCCCGCGCGCCCGCGCGGCCGGCGAAGATGGCCGCCAGGAACCCTGCAGCGCCGGCGCCAACCACCACCGCCGGCCAGAACTCCCCGCCGCTCGACGGCGGCCGCGGCGCGAGCATGGATCCGGACATCAGGCGATGATTTCTTCAATCACCCGGCCGTGGACATCGGTCAGGCGGAAATCGCGTCCGGCGTAGCGGTAAGTCAGGCGCTCGTGGTCGAAGCCCAGGAGCTTGAGGATGGTGGCGTGGAGATCGTGGACGTGCACCTTGTCCTCCACCGCCCGGAAGCCGAACTCGTCGGTGGCGCCGTGGACGAGGCCTCCTTTCACGCCGCCTCCCGCCAGCCACACGGTGAAGCCGTAGTGGTTGTGGTCGCGGCCGTTCACCTTGCCGGCGTTGGCCCCCGGCTGCGGCAGCTCGACGGTGGGGGTTCGGCCGAACTCTCCGCCCCAGATCACCAGGGTCGACGAGAGCAGCCCCCGCTGCTTCAGGTCGCGGAGCAGCGCGGCGATGGCGCGGTCGCACTCCCCCGCCAGCTTGCGATGGTTCACGGCCAGGTCGTCGTGGTTGTCCCACGGCTGGCCGGCGCCGTGCCAGACCTGGACGAAGCGAACGCCGCGCTCGATCAAACGGCGGGCGATGAGGATCTGGCGCCCCTGCACGCTGTCGCCGTACTGCTTGCGGACATATTCCGGCTCCCGGCTGAGGTCGAAGGCGTCGGAAGCATCGATTTGCATCCGGTAGGCCAGCTCGTAGGACTGGATGCGCGCCTCGAGCTGCGCCTCGCGCCAGCGCTTCTCGAGGTGCCGCTGGTTGAGCGCTTGCAGGAGGTCAAGCTGCCGCCGCTGCTCCGGCAGCGCCTGGGAGTCGTTCTCGATGAACTCGATGAGCTTCTCGAGTTCCGTGTGCCGGGTGTCGATGTAAGTCCCTTGATACGCTCCCGGCAAGAAGGCCGACTGCCAGTTCTGGGTCTCCTGGATGGGGTAGCCGCCGGGGCACATGGCGATGAAGCCCGGCAGGTTCTGGTTCTCGCTGCCGAGGCCGTAGGTGATCCACGAGCCCATGCTCGGGCGGATGAGCCGCGCCTCGCCGCAGTTCATGAGCATGAGGGAGGGCTCGTGATTGGGCACATCGGCGTGCATGGATCGGATGACGCAGAGGTCATCGGCGCAGTTCCCCACGTGGGAGAAGATCTCGCTCACCTCGATGCCGCTCTCGCCGTGCCTCTTGAAATTGTAAGGCGACGGAAAGGCCGCGCCGGTCTTGCGCTCGGTGCGCAGGTTCTCGACCGGCAGGTTCTTGCCGGCGTACTTTTCGAGCGCCGGCTTGGGATCGAAGGTGTCGACGTGCGAAGGGCCGCCGTTCATGAAAAGATGGATGACCTGCTTCGCCCGAGCTGGGAAGTGCGGCGCCTTGGGGGCGAGCGGGTTCAAGCGGGCCGCATCGGCGGCCTCGGCGCTCTTCAGCAGCATACCATCGCCCCCCAGGATCCAGGCGAGACCCAGGGCGCCGAAGCCGGTGCCGGAGCGGCAAAGCAGCTCCCGGCGGGTGAGGAGCAGATCTTCAATTTTTTCTTGATGGTGCTTCATGGTCCATCCAGCGCTAATCCAAAAAGCTGAACTCGTTCGACATCAACAAAACCTGAGCGTAGCGCTCCCAGGGCGAAAGCTTCGCTTCGCCCGCGGCCGGCTCGCTTTTCAGAAATTTCAGCCCCAGCTCGACCTCCTCCTCGGCCGGCGCGCGGCCTAAGGCCAGGCGGTAGAGCGCGCCGATGCGTTCCTCGGGCTTTTCCTTCGCCGCCGCTTCCGGCCGCGCCGCCAGGCGCTTGGCCTGCTCGAAGGCGAAGGGGCTGTTCATGAGAAAGAGCGCCTGCTGCGGCACGCAGGTCTCGTGGCGCTGCGGGCAGGTGGCGTCGGGGCTCGCGAAGTCGAAGGTTCGCAGCACTCCCGGCAAGTTCTGGCGCTCGATGAATCCGTAAACCGAGCGCCGGCCAGTGAAGGGCTGCGAAAAGAGGTCCACCGCCCTGCCGCCGGGGGTAAGGTCGAGGCGGCCGGCGACGGCGAGCAGCGCGTCCCGGAGCGCTTCGAAGTCGAGGCGGCGCCGAGGCCTCTTCCACAGCCAGCGGTTCTCCGGATCCCGCTCAAGGCCTTCCGGGCGGTCGTCGCTCGCCTGCTGATAGACCTTCGAGCGCAGGATGAGCCGGTGCAGCTTCTTCATCGACCAGCCTTCCGCCATGAAGCGCCACGCCAGGTAATCGAGCAGCTCCGGATGGGTCGGCGGCTCGCCGCGGGAACCGAAGTCCCCGGGCGTGCGCACCAGGCCCTTTTCGAAACAGTGCTGCCAGACGCGGTTCACCAACACGCGCGCGGTGAGCGGATTCTCCCTCGAGGCGATGGCCCTGGCCAGATCGAGCCGCCCGCTCCCCTCCGAGAAGGGAGGCGCCTCCGGCGGCGACAGCACCTCGAAGAATCGCCGCGGCACCTCCGCCCCCGGATTGCCGGGATTGCCGCGGATGAGGAGGCGCGAGTCGGCCGGCGAGGGCGCATCGACGAGAACCATGGCGCGCGCCGGCGCCCCCGGATGAGAGGTCTTCAACTGCTCGACCTTGGCCTCGAGCTCCCTCAGCCGGTTCTTCGAGGCGCGGTCGAGGAGACGGGTCAGCTCCTCGCCGGAGAGGTTGAAGGGCGAGCCGGGCCCCTCGATCGCCTGCCGGACGGCCTCCTGGTTGGGATCGGCGAGGCGGTCTTGCTTCGGAGCGGCGCTCGCGAGCACCCGGCTGAAGACCTCGCCGTAGCGCTCGGCCGCTTCCTTGAGCGTTAACGGCGGCTTTTCGAGAAACGCCCTGGCGATGAAAGGATTCACGGTTTGACCCGAGTCAACATTTTCAGCGAGCTTCGCCACGAGTTCCCCGGCCTTGCCGGGGAACCGCTCCTCGGGAAGAGCGGTCAAGGAGTGCCAGAGCGCGAAGACCGAGCTCCGGTTCTTGCGGGCCTCCTCGAGGAAGTTCCTCCAGCGCCGGACCACCGGCGGCCGCAGATCGCCGGCGCCGAAGGAGAGCCCTGCCCCTTCCCTGGGGAGGTTCTTCTCCTCGAGCGAGGCGAGCATATAGTCAGGCGCCTGCCGCCGCAGCTCCTGCAGCAATTCCCCATGCTTGGCGGCGATGAACTTCTGGACCTCCGCCTGGCGCGCCGCCAGCTCCTTCTCGAAGGAGCGCGCCGCCTCGCCGTCCCCCGCCGGGCCAAGGAGCGGCAGGTCCTGGGGCTCGATGGAGCTCGCGAAGATGCCGTGCAGGCCGTAGTAGTCCTTCATGGTGATGGGATCGTACTTGTGGTCGTGGCACCGGGCGCACACGGCCGTGAGGCCCAGGAGGCCGCGGCTGACGACATCGATGCGATCGTCGATGATGTCGTGGAGGTTGTTCAAGAAGCGGCGCCCGAGGGTGAGGAAGCCCATGGCGGCCAGCGGCCGCTGGTCCGCGCCGAGGTCGAGACGGTCGGCGGCGAGCTGCTCGAGGATGAAGCGGTCGTAGGGGAGGTCGTCATTCATGGCGCGGATGACGTAGTCGCGGTAGGTGTAGGAGTAGGGATAGTTCCGCTCCTCCTGGAAGACGTACCCTTTCGAGTCGGCGTAACGGGCGACGTCGAGCCAGTGGCGGCCCCAGCGCTCGCCGTGGCGGGGGGAAGCGAGGAGCCGATCTACCAGCCGGTCATAAGCCTCCGGCGCGCCGTCGGCCAGGAAGGCGTCGACCTCCTCGGGAGCAGGCGGCAAGCCGGTCAAGTCGAAGGAAAGGCGGCGGATCAAGGCGTGGCGGCTCGCGGGCGGCGAGGGCTCGAGGCCGCGCTCCTCCAGGGCCGCGAGGATGAAGAAGTCCACTTCCGTGGCCGGCCAGTCGCGCCGCTTCACGGCGGGGAGCGAAGGCTGCTTCACCGGCTGAAAGGCCCAGTGGCTCCGGCGGGCCGCGTCGATGGTCGCGGCGGATTTGGATTTCCCCGGCTCGTCACTGAGAATAAAAGAAAATTGAACCGCCAAGACGCCAAG
>JACQVS010000191.1 GCA_016209605.1 Planctomycetota bacterium | reverse complement strand
TGGTTGAGCGATTTCACCTGGGCGCGCAGCTTTTCGGAAATGACGAATCCCGAAGGATCATCCGAGGCGCGGTTGATTCGAAGACCGGTCGACAACCGCTCGAGGGTCTTCCTCTGGGCGGCGTCCGTGGTCCTCAAATCCCTGATGGCAGTGTTGGCTGCAACGTTGGTGTTGATTCGTAAACCCATGAAATCCTCCTTGATAAAAAGGCCTGCCGCCCGTCCTTAGGCGGTAAAATCTGGTGCTTTTTCAGTGGCTGGAACTGACCCGATCAGTTCTTGATAGGGCTTATCGGCGGGAAATTGAAAAATAATTATTTTTCTTTGTTCTTGAGGATTCTCACCACCTCATCCACCCCCTCCGACTTCGACTCGGCCGCTTCCAGGTTGGCTTTCTTTATCGCCAGGTAGACCTCCATGCGATGGATGGGAACTTCCGGGGGCGCGATGATGCCGAGGCGGACCCGATCGCCTTTGATTTCCAGGACCTTCACCTCGATCTGGTTTCCGATCATGATCGCCTCCTCCTTCTCGCGGGTGAGGACTAGCATTCTGGCCCTCCAGCCTCTTTTCCGGAGCGTTTTTCGATGGAAATGGGATGGCGCGTGGTATATCCCGGCACCTGCAGGACCAGCTGCCGCCCGATCCGTTCATCCGGGTTGACGAGGATCGGCCCCTGCAGGTTGGCGGTGAGCATGCGGGGTTCCCTTTGAACCGCCACGACCACCAGCACCAGCCCATCCTTGACCTCTTTCAGCCGCAGCGACTGCAGCTCTTCCGGCGTGACCGGAACCTGGTAGTTGTCAAAGAAGTCGGCGGGATCGGCGATCACGAAGGCGAGATTGGGACAATCGACCGCCTGCAGCCACACGAACGGGCCGCCGGTCGGATGGTCGATCATGACGAACCGCTGCGCCTCACCGAAGCCGATCAGGCCCCAGGGGAACCGGATCACCTTGTCGGCGGCGATCTCCACCTCGCCGAAGCGCAGGGTCGAGAACCGGATGGCGGGCCGCGATTCCTTTCCGGCGGCCTCGACCTCGGAACTTTTCAAAAGCCCCTCCCGCACCCGGCGGATCTCCTGGACGAGAGTTTCCTCTGCTTGGCTCATTTCACTCCTTCCGTTCACTCATGCCAGCGGTTCAAATCAAGGACTTAACTTAAAAAATCGAGCAGGCTCAAGGACAAAATCCTCGCCGTCACGGCGTACGAGGCCTCCAGAACGTTCCTCTGCTTCTCAAACTCGGTCACGGCTTCCGACAAATCCACTTCTCTATCTTCGGCCAATAACGCCTCGAAGCGCAGCTTCTGGTCCTCGAGCCGGTTACGCGTCAGCTCGATGCGGTTCGCCCGCTGCCCCACCTCGGCGCGCGCCTTCAAGAGCCGGTCGCGGCTCTCCTCGATCATGCTCCCCAGGCGCTCCAGCTTGACGGAGTTGTTCTCGGACAGGGCCTGGCGCAGCAGGATGAGGGTGTTGAAGACGGAACTCGCCTGATGGCCGGCCGGGCTCAAATCGTCGCCGGTGATGGCGGCCGTGGGATTGGCGGCGGTCTTCTGGATTCCCAGGTGCGCCGCGGCAAAGCTGCCGTTCAAGGGCGTTACCGATAAATCTCCCGAGCCGCCGGAGCTGTCATCCAGCTGGATCTGGTTCTGGCCGGAGACCACCGACGCCGTCAAGGTTCCCGGATTATCGGCGCTGTTGTTGATGAGGTCGATCACATCCTGAACCGTCTCGGCTCCGGAAATGTCAATGTCGATGGCGGTGCCGTCCTGAAGGGTTATCCGGAAGTCGTTGCCATCGATGGACTGCACCCCCAGGCCGTTGTTGAGCTGCTCGAGCCCCAGATCCGCGAAAGCGAGGAGCAGGCCGAGTTCGGCGGCGGAGGCGCCGCCGTTTTCCGCCACGGTCATCCTGGCGCCGCTCAAGGTCGACCGCAGGTCGATGCCGTCGCCCGCGCCGTTGATGGAGGCCTTCACCTGAATCCCCGCCAGGTCAATGGCATTGAGGAGGTCCTCCAGCGTGCTGGCGCCGGCGAAGGAGACCGTCTTGGCGCTGCCGCCGTTGGCGATGGTGAGGCCGCTCAGGTCGATCCCGGAGCCGCCCAGGAGGTCGCTGACGGGCGTCGTCAGCCGCAGGCGCGGATTCAGGTCATCGCCTTCCAGGGTCGCCCCGGCCGAGGTCGCCAGCAGGCCGAGATCCTTGGCGGTGTTGCCGCCGTTGACCTCTGAAACGGTGAGGTCCCCTCCGGAAAGGGCGAGCTGGATGCCGTTCCCGGCGGTATTGATGGAGGCGGCGACCGTGCCATCGTCGTTGATCAGGTTGATGAGGTCGCCGACGTTCTCGGCGCCGCTCAAGTCCAGAATCACTTGCGTCCCCAGCCCATCGTCGATGCGGATGGAGCCCAGGCGGACGCCGTTTCCGCCGTCGAGGTCGACCAGCTTGGTCGCCGCCGTCACCTGAGGATTCAGGTCGACGCGGCCGAGAATCTCGGAGCTGAGGCCGCCGAAGGCCTCGGCCCCGGAAATGTCCCGCTCGATGGTGAGGCCGGGAAAAATGGCCACGCTGGAGGAGTTTTCGGAGCCGTTGAACTGGACGTAATCCCCAACCGCCCGGGCCGGAGCTTCCCTGCCATCGCGCCCGCCAAAGAGGTACTTCCCTCCAAACTTGGAGTTGGCGAGGCCGATGGCCTGCTCGATGAGCTGCTCCGTCTCGACGGCGGCGCTGGCGTTGGTCTCGGTGCTCAATGGATTCACCTGCTGCTGATAGATCTCTTGTGCCCTGAGCAGGATCTCGGTGATCCCCGCCATGGCCCCGTCCGCCGCCTCCAGCTCGGCGTTCGCCAGCGAGGCGCTGCGGGCGTACTGGCTGCTCTGCTCGATCTGCCGCCGGTAGGCCAGGATTCGAGTCGCCGCAAGGGGGTCATCGGAAGGGACATTGACGCGGAATCCGGTGGCCAGCTCCTTTTCATTCTGCAGGATCCGGTCGTTGCTCCTCCGGATGTGGTTCTGCAAGGAACTCAAATGGGTGAAGGTCGAGGTGCGGTAAATGATCGGGCCCGTTGCCATATTCGGTTTTGATCAGCAATCCCTCAGATTATGTCGAGGAGCGAATCCAGCATGGTGTCGACGACGCTCAAGTACCTGGCCGCCCCCTGAAACATCCTTTGATACTTGATGAGCTCGATGGACTCTTCATCGACGTTGACTCCGGAGATGGCGGCGCGCTCGTTTTCGAGATGCTCCTTGATCACCCCTTGATTCTCGAGCCGATTCTTGGTCTCCCGCCGTTCTATTCCCAGGAGGCCGACCGTCCTCTGATAAAACTCTTCGAAGGTCTGGGAGTCGTCCCCCAGAAGCGGCGTGTTCCGGAGGGCCGAGATGGCCAGGATGTTTCTCGGATCGAGGGGGCCATCCCCTTGACCCGCGGCCACCAGTCGAGGATCCCCGGTAATATCGGAAGAAACCGCGATGTCGGTCGCATCGCTCCCCGTGAAGAATCCGGCGACCCCCAGGCCGCTCAGGACATAGGAGTTGTCGTTGGCGAAGCTGAAGGTGATGCGGTCGCTGGAGCTTCGAATGCGCAGGCGGTTGTCGAGGGTGATGGAGGCCTCGAGTTCCGGGAAATCCGCCCCCGCCTGGGCGTCGATGCTGTCCGCCAGGTCCTGCAGGCTGGTGTCATCGCCGTTCAACCCGTCGAGATCCACCCGGAGGTTGTAATTCTTGACCAGGCCGGTGACGGTATCGCGGACCCGCAGGTCGAAGCTGCCCGTCCGCGGGGTGAAGGGCAGGCCGGCCTCGTTCAAGGCGGCGTTGATGCTCTCGACCGCCTCGGAAGAGCGGAGATCGGACCAGCCGATCAATCCTTCGCCGCCGGTGTGGACCTTGTTCACCTCCAGGATGATTCCCGAGGCGAGAGCGTTGATTTCATCGAGGTACTTGACGGCAATGGTGTCCCGGGCCTCGAGCAGTCCTTTCAAGGCTCCCCCGTTCCCAGAGTAGATCCGGCCGCTCCCGGAAAACCTCACCTCGGAAATCGGCACCCCCTCCTCAGCGCCGGTGTCCAGCTCCAGGGTCTGGGCGGTCTGGCCTTCCACCAGGAACTCGCTGCCATGGGAAATGTTGTAGACGCCGGTGGAGGTCTCGACCACCTTGATATCCACCAGATCAGCGAGCTGCTTGGTCAGGGCGTCGCGCTGATCGCGGAGATCGTTGGCCGTGCCGATCGCCACGCCTCCCTTCTCCACTCCCAGGATCTTTTCATTGAGGTCCGCGATGCTTCGGGTCAGCTCGTTCACCCGGTTCACCGTCTCCTCGACCTGGAAGTTGAGGTCTTTGCGGAAGTCATGGATCTCGCGGTCCTGCGAGCGGAAAACTCCTGCCAGCGTCTGCGCGGTGGAGATGAACACCTGCCGGGTGGGGATGTCCGCCGGGTTGTTGGCGAGATCAGCGGCGGCGTCAAAAAATTTGGAGATGGCGCTGCTCAAGCCGGTCCCATCCAGCTCGTTGAAGATCTGCTCGAGCCGCTCCAGGGCCCGATCCTTGGCATGCAGCATGCTGAAGGCCGAGCGGGCGTCCCGGAGCAGGGTCTCGACGCGCTGGTCGAGGATGCGCTCGATCCGCTTCAGCTCGACGCCGTTGCCGATTTGCAGGTTGCCGAGGACATCGGGCTGGTTGGCGACCAGATTGACGCGCTGGCGGTTGTAGTCTTCATTGCCGCCGTTGGCGATGTTGTGGCCCACCGTTCTCACGGCGGCGCTGGCGGCATGGAGCGCCGAGCCGGCGACTTTCAGGGAGGTGAAGATCGAAGACATGGCTGGCCCTCAAATTCTCCGGTCCATCAGGAAGGAGGGCTTGTTCTCCTTGAGGGCCCCTTCTTTACCGTAAGTCTTGGCCTCGGGGTCCACCCCCGAGAGCATGGCGATGTAAAGATGCAAGTGATCCAGGGAGTGCATCGCCAGGGTGCGGTTGATCTGGTTGAGGCAGTCCATGGCATCGGCGATGTCACGCATCTCCTCCCGCAGGTCGAGAAGCTCTTCCCGGTAGTCCTCGCCGACGTGCTGGATCAGCTCGGCGAGCCGCATGGCCCCGCCCTTCGGGCTGCCGAGGGCCTTGCTGATGGCGGCGGTGAGGTGGATCCGCTCCTCCTCGACCACGCCCACGGCGCCGATGACCTCGCGCTCGAGGTCGAGGATCTTCTCCAGCTCCTCCCGTTTCATCGAGATCATGGCCTTCTTCTTGCGGTCCATGATTTCCAGGAGGCCGCGATGGTGCTTGATATGCAGCTTGAGGACGTCGATCAGCTGCTCGATCAGATTCTTGAATTCCAGGTCGCTGGCGGTCAAGGTCACTTCCATTTATCGTTCCTCTCTTTCCTTTGATCGGATTTATTCAGCTCTTTCTCCAGGAGCGGCCGGATTCCCAGAACCCCCCGCGGCGCCATTTCGCCGGCCACCGCCTCGATGAAGAAATTTTTGAAAACCTCCGCGCCGGACCCGGAGCCGAAGTAAGACTGGCCCTCGCGCGGCATCATCTCCTTGACCAGCTGTTCGAGGAAGATGGCCTCGAACCGGACAGCGGCCTCCTTCGCGCTTCGCGCCTCCCTGGCGGCGAGGCCGGCGGCGCCTTGCGCCGCGGGCAACAGGATGGATTCGATTGGCTGGATCATGCGGTTATTCCTCGACGAATTTTCCGATCAAGGCCCCGGTTCGATGCAGCTGGCGCAGGATGTGGGCGATGTCCGTGCTCTTGAACTCCTCCTTTTCCAGGGCCTTGATGACGTCGATGAGCAGGGGATTGCGCTCCAGCAGGCCGGTAGGGGCGTCCTTTTTTTCATCGGGGCCGCCGGCCGCGGGGATGCGGACCATCATCCCCTTGTAACTGATCAGGGCCGAGGAAGCGACCCGGACGGAGCCATTGACCACCACCGAGCCGGTCTGGCGGTTCACCGCCACCAGGGCCTCGCGCTCGATCTCGGGCATTTCGATGTCGAGCACCTGGGAGATGAAGTCGATCACCCGGTCTCCCTGCAGGAAAGCGGTGGGGATCTGCACGCGCACCATGCCGCTGTCAATGGCCGCGGCCAGGGGCGGGGCGGCGCCGGGCGCGGACGGATCCTTGAAGAGGTCCTGCTCGTTGATCTTCGCGGCGATGCGCGCCACGGTGCCGTAGTCCGGCTCGTTGAGGATGATGGTGACGTCCTCGAGGTTGGAGAGAAAGGGCAGTTCGTCAATGGGCGCTTCCAGGACCGCGGGGGCCTTGCCGACCCGCATCTTCGACTCCCCCTCGCGCTCGGAGAAAATGCGGCCTTGCGCCACGGCGAAGTAGGGCACTTTCTGGTCGCGGTCCATGGCATTGGGGCCCCGCACAGGCACGGCCAGCAAGTACCCTCCGAGGATGGAATCGGCATCGCCGATCGAGGAAACCACCACCTCGAATTCCGAGCCGACTTTCAGGGAAGACGGCACGGTGGCGCTCACCACCACCACCGCGGTGTTGCGGGTTTTGAGGTCTTCGATTTCAATGGGTATCCGCGTGCCCATGTTCTGGATGAGCTGGAGGTAAAATTTCTTGAGGAGCTTGTTCTGCTGGCTGTCGCCGGTGGAGTTGAGGCCGATCACCAGGCCAATTCCGGTAAGGTGCTGGGGCCGCACTCCCTTGATGCGCGCCAGGTCGCGGATCCTCTGCGCGTTCGCGATGCCCGGGGAAACGACCAGGGCCAAGACGGCCGCCAGAATACCCCATAAGATCTTGAGATGTTTCATACGGCGGGGGTAAAAAGCAAGGGTCATGCCAATCGGTTTTCTCATCGTAAGTCCTTCATTTCCTCCGCCCGGGAATCGGGAGAACAAAAAAAGAGCGGCTGAGTCAGCCGCTCGAGATCCCTTTCGGCCTCTTTCTGGTTAAAACGGCCAGATCCAGTCGAGGATCCAGGTGAACCACGACCTGCCTGCGTTCCGCGACACCGGCCCGTTACCGGAATAAACCAGCTTCAGGTCGGCGATGCGCTCGGAGCGCACGGCCCGCAGCTTGGGGAGGATGTCGAGCGTGCTCACCTCGCCGAAAATGGTGAGCAGGCTCTCCTCATCATTGACCAGCCGGGTGGTGCGGCCTTCGATGATCAGGTTGCCGTTGGGCCGGATGTCCACCACCCGGGCCATGATCTTGAAGGTGATCTTCTCGCGCCGGTCCGTGGTGCCGCGCGACTCCAGCTTCTTCTCGCTCTGGATGTCGACCGAGGGAAGGAGTTCGCTGTTCGCCGCCCGCAAGGCGAGGTCGGCCGGATCGAGCTTGATGAAATCCTTGACCTCGGCGTCGAGGGTGAACTTTCTCCGCAGGTTGGTGTTGGTGTTGTTGCTGGCGGTGCCGCTTTCCTCGACCAGGATGAGGATCAAGTCATTGAGCTTGAACTGCGTCTCCGGAGCGAGATCGGCTTCATAAAGGGAGCGCGGCCCCGCGCTGTTCGAATGGCGCATCCAGAGAGACTGGGCGGGGAGGCTGCCGGCGCCCCAGCCCAGCCCGGCGAAAAACACCAGGAGGCGGATGGACCGGCTCATTTCTTCGCCCTCGACTTCTTCTCAGGCGCCGGCGGCGGGCCGGCGGTTCCCGCCGGAACCACCGCCTGGGGGTCCAGCACCTTGGCGGTGAGATTCTTGCCGGTGCGCAAGTTGGCCACGGGAATGAGGTCGCCGGCCTTTCCAGCGGCGAGGGCCTTCACCGGCTCCTCGATCTGCACCACGCCGCGGTCGCTCTTGAGGATGAGGACGTCTCCTTCCTTGACCGCCGGGTCCGGATCGTCGCTCCCCTTTTTCGAGGAAGGGACCGGTTTCAAATCGGCCGCCGGCTTTCCGGAGGCGGCCGGCCGCGGCCGCCGCGCATCGCCGGCGTCCAGGCCGGGATCCGGGCGGACCTCTTCACGGCTAGCTAAGACCACCGTTTCCTGGGCCCCTTCGAGTCGGATCTTCTCGACCGGCAGCCCCGCCGTGCGCAAGCGCTCCAGGACCTCGCCGCGGGGGATGCTCCGCACCTCACCGCTTTTCGGCGTCAAGCCGATGAACAGCGCGGCGGCCGGAGCCCGCAAGGCAAGGGGGTCGTTGGGAAACTCCGCGATGTCGGCCAGGGCCACGAAAGGAGGCGCCGCCGCGGCGCTGGCCTTCAGGACCAGCAGCATCTTCCGCGCCTCCCCGAGGCTTTCTTCAGCGCTTGCCCGGAGGGGAACCGCCGGAGCAAGCCACAGCAAGATCAGGATTTTCCATTTCATGGTTTACGCTCTCAAGTTGTTAGCCAGCTGGAGCGCCTGATCGGAGGCGCGGATGACGTTGGAATTGATTTCATAGGAGCGCTGCGCCTGGATGAGGTTGATCAGCTCCTTGACCGCCTGGACGTTTGAATGCTCCAGGTGGAACTGCAGGAGATGGCCGTTGCCGTTCTCGCTTGGAATGATCTCCGCCGGCGCTCCGGAGGCCGGAGATTCGACGAACAGGTTGTCCCCCACCGGCTTCAGTCCGCCCGGGTTGAGAAAGCGCGTCAGGGTGATCTGTCCGACGATGTTGCCTTCGGGGGTGGTCTCGTCGAATGCCGTGACCGTGCCGTTCCGCGCGATGGTGATGCGCTTCGCGTCCTGGGGAATGGTGATGGCCGGATCGAGGAGGTCCCCATCGGCGGTCACCAGGTTGCCGTTCTCATCCTTGGTGAAGTTGCCGTTGCGGGTGTAAGCCACCTGGCCGCTGGCGCGCTGGATCTTGAAGAACAAGTTGTCGTCGTTGGCGATGGCCAGATCCAGCTCGCCGCCGGAGCGGTCGAAGCCGCCGTGAGTGAAGATCTTCTGGGTGGAGACGACCCGGACACCGTTCCCTACCTGGATTCCCGACGGCCGCACCTTGTCCCCCGGCCCCACGGAGCCGATCAAGGTCTCGGCGTTGTAGAAGAGATCAGCGAAGTTGATGCGATCCTTCCGGAAGCCGTGGGTGTTGATGTTGGCCATGTTGTTGGCAATGACATCGATGTTCTGAAGCTGCGCCTCCATTCCGGTGGCGGCGGTGTGCAAAGCGCGGACGCCCATGGTTCAGTCGTTCCTCCATAATGCGGGCTTCGCCCGCAACCGAGCTATCCGCAACTTCTCCGCATTCTGCGGAGAAGTTGCGGAGTAACAATCCATAAATCTCATTTCTGGTCAATCCTGCTAAACTACCATCTTGGCGATGCCGTTCGCGGCCCGCTCCAAGGTGGCGTCTTGAATGCGGATCATGTGCACGTTGGTCTCGTAGGCCCGCTGGCTCTGGATCATGCGGACCATCTCCTGGATCGGGCTGACGGTCGACCGCTCGAGGTAAAACTGCCGCACCGCCGGGGTGGCCCGTGGCGCCGTGCCGGCGCCGCGGTGGCGGTAAAGGTTCGCTCCGACCTTCTCGAACTGGCGGGGGTCCAGGGA
This sequence comes from Planctomycetota bacterium, assembly GCA_016209605.1. Classification (GTDB taxonomy): domain Bacteria; phylum Planctomycetota; class UBA8108; order UBA8108; family JACQVS01; genus JACQVS01. The sequence continues at coordinate 11,352 of JACQVS010000191.1, read as the reverse complement.
GCCGGAGAGCCCCAGGCGCCCGAGGGCGGCGCCATCGACGGAGAGGTCCCCGCGCTCGCCGACGCGCAGCTCCCCCAGCGGGATGCGGATGGGCCGGCCGCGGTCATCGAGCACCTGGAGTCCATCCCCGGTCACCAGGAGCCCGTCGGCGGAGCGCTGGAACCGCCCATCGCGGGTGTAAAACTCCTGCACTCCATCGCTCACCCGGAAGAAACCGTCTCCCTGCAGGCCGAGGTCGAGGGCGCTCGAGCTGGGATCGAGAGGGCCGTTCTTTCCTGTGAACGAGACCTCATCGAGGAGCAAGCCGCCGCCTACCTGATCGAGGAGCGGGCTGCGGCGATTTTTCGCGGCGCTCGACTTTTCCAGCGCTTCCGCCAGGCGGGCGCGGAAAACCGCGGTGTCGCCCTTGAAGCCAGTGGTGTTGACGTTCGCCAGGTTGTTGGCGATGACATCCTGCCGGGCCTCCTCCGCCAGGGCGCCGGCGGTGCTAAGGTAAACGCCGTAGAGCATAGGGTCCTTTCGTTCTCTTGAATGCCTTCGGGACGCTGAGAGGGCGGGATAAGCAATGAGAGTGCCAAAGGGACGGGCAAGAGAAGGGCTCCAGAAAAATCGCGGCTTATGGAAATCAAGGAGAGATAAATCAGAAGGACCGGCTGGGGGCAAGCTTGAAACCGCGGCCATCTTTGCCGGCAGCGGCGAGTATTGCAGCGGAGGAGAAAGTGTACTATAATCCACCGCGTCAATGGCGTGAACCTATTTTTTTTTGCGCCTTTTTGCCGCCTTCGGCGGACAAAAAGTCGCAAAAAAGAAATAGGTAGATGGCACCCGTAGCTCAAAGGATAGAGTGATGGCCTTCGAAGCCATAAGTTGCAGGTTCGAGTCCTGCCGGGTGCGCCAGGTAAAACCCAGGTTGTAAAAAGTTTTATGACCTGGGTCTTTTTATGGGCTGAAAGCAGTCCTTTCCTTGAGCTTCAATCGATGATGTTGACAGAATTTTAAGGAAAAAGTACAATTATTACAAAATGTACAATTTTTCATACAGGGAGGATCAAAGGCGTGACCTCAAGAAGCATTGAAAAAAATGCCAGCAAAGTGCGACAAGACTTCGCAGAAAGTCTGAACCTGGTGGCTTATGGAAAGTCGCGCATCGTTCTCACTCGGCACGGCAGGCGGGTGGCCGCTTTGGTTCCAATCGAGATCCTGGAGCTATTCGAGCAAATGGAGGACAAGGCCGACGCGGAAGCGGCCAGGAAGGCCTTGGCGGCAAGGAAGCGGATCCCATATAGCCAAGTTCGCAAAAAACTGGGGCTGTGAAACCGCGGTTTCCAGGCGTGAAATGAAAGAGCAAAGGGATGGCGTTCAAGGTCGAATTGACGTCCGTTGCTGGAAGAGCCGGCGCTGGAGGAGGCCTACTGGACGCTGGTGACCATCTCGCGGCGGGCCAAAGATTTCAAGGAAACGGTCGCGCTGCTCAAGGCCCTCGAGGAGAAGTTCAAGGTCAAGATCGGCGATCTCCACGGCAAGCCGATTTACGAGGAGTTCGTCAAGTCGGCCGACTATAAAGAATAAATGATGAAGCGACCGAAGGGCTGAGGGCGCAGCGAGTCAAGAGAGACTACGGCCGTGATTGATGCCAGTATTCGAGGTTGGCGTGGTGGAATAGGCGCTAGCTCCGAAACATCTTCGCAGCATGCGGAGAATTTTTGTGATCTTCCAACGCTCTCCAATTCGCTTTGCGTCTTAAATTGGCGTCCTTGGCGTCTTTGCGGTTATTATTGGGTTGCGGGCGGAGCGCGAAGCGCGAAGCCCGCCTTAGGAAATCGGTGGTTCTGAAGTCGAGCAAAAGAAAAGCCGCCAGCTCGAGGATGAGCAGGATAACCAATCCCTTGATCCCATATCTGCGGAAATTCCCTGTCCGCTCCATCTGGCTTCTTCCTTACACCCTCCGAACCCTCAGCTCGCGCCACTCGGTCACCCCGGTGGCGTGGTGCTGCTGGAGGAGGAGGTAGCCTTTCTGGTAGCGCGCCTGGGGGTCGGTCCAGTCGGCCATGGGCTCGCCGTTCACCCAGGTGCGCAGGCGCGGGCCCTGCGCCAGGACGCGCAAGGTGAACCACTCGCGGTCGCGAGTGATGACCTTGGCGGCGCGGGCGCCCATGTTGTAGATGCTGCCGGTGGGATTGTTCGCGTCGCCGTGGTCGACCTGCACCTCGTAGCCCGGCGGGTACTCGGCCTTCGGGTCGCGGTGCGGCTGGCAGCGGAGGTAAATGCCGCTGTTCCCTCGGCCCCCCGCCGCATCCCAGACGCGCAGCTCGGCGAACAGCTCGAAGTCGGCGAACTCCTCGAAGGTGGCGAGATATCCCTTACCCCCCGCGCTGCGCAGGAGCCCCTCGCTCGCCTCCCACTTCGGCTCGCCCTCCCAGAGGTGTTCGCGCCAGTTGCCCGGCCAGTTAAGCGAAGCTGGGCCGCCGAAGAACTCGATCCAGCCCCCCGAGCGCCTCTCGTAATCATCCGGCCGGGAGTAGGCCCCCAGGCCGTGGTCCACCGCCCGGTACGCGACCGCCAGCTCCGGCGTCTCGATGCGACGGTGCCCTTCGAAGCGCGAGTCCAGGGCCCGGCAGAGGAGGCCGCTGGTGAGCAGCGTGCGCTCAACGGGGTAAACCGGCTTTCCCGAGAGCACCATCTCGGAAAGGGCGCGGGCCAGGTAGGCGAAGTGTCCGTAGCCAGGCTCTTGCAGCCAGAAGAGCGTCGACACCGGCCGCTCCTGGCCCGGCAGCTTGGCGGCAAAGCTGAACTCGCTCGCCGCGCCGTTCAGGATCAGGACCGCGGCGCGGAAGCCGTCGCGGTGCTCGATGAGGAAGGCCGCCGGATCCTGCGCCTGCTTTTCCGGATCGCCGGGCCCCCTGCGGATCTGGCGCTCGAGGGCCGCCTCGAGGAGTCGCCTCGACCACCTCCCCTGCTTCCCGGCCTCCCACACCGCGGCCCCCTCGAGGCACTGGATCGCCGCCACGCCGGCCTCGCCCCCCGAGCGGCGCTCGGCCATGCACTGCAGGGTCTCGAGGGCGTGGAAGCCGTACGACTCGATGCCGCCGTAGCCGACGGCCAGCGCCTCCTCGAGCGGACTATCCAGAGGCAGCTCCAGGCGCGGCCGCCTCCATGCGAGCGGCAGGGAGGAGCCGGCCATGAAGGGGATGTTCATCGACCGGGCAGTCTCGACCATCCAGAGGGCATCCTCCCAGCGCGCCGAGAGATGCTTGTCGTTGAACACCGGCGCCACCGCCCCCGCCTTCTTGAAGGCTGCCGCCACCCCTTCAAAGAAACGCCGCCGCGGATAGAGCGTCTGGCCGCGCTCGTTCTGGGGATAGTTGCCGTGCTCGCCGATGATCCACACCCCATCGACGGCCAGCTTGCCGCCTTCATCCAGGATGGCGGCCTCGATGGTCTCCGCCAGGCGCACGCCGTACGCCTTCGAAACCCAGCGGGCCATGTCCCGCTCCGGAAACTGCTCGACGTACATGGAGTGGAGGCGCACCGGCGAGTAGAACGGCTCCCCCTCGAGGGTGTAGTCGGCCAGGAGCCGGGAGAGGATGACGTCGGCGTGCGACAGCGGCCGGTACTCGGTGACGATGGCGGCGATGCGGGCGGAGCTTTTCCTCCCCCCGCCTTCGGCACCGAAAAGCCCGCGCCAGGAAGGGCTTCCGAGAAATCCGAGGCCTCCCAGAAGGCCGGCCGCCTGGCGCAGAAATCTCCGGCGCGTGGTCGGTTCAATCCTTATCGAGTCCATAGCGATCCATCAGCTCATACAAAGTGGGGCGGCTGATCCCCAGGGCTTTGGCCGCCTTGGTGATGTTGTGCTGGTTTTCCAGGAGCGCCCTCTCGACCAGCTCGTGCTCGATGCTCTCCTTGGCCTTCTTCAAGCTGGCCCCGGCGGCCGCCGGCGTTTCGATCTCCTCCGGCAGCTCCAGCTCCTCCGGCCCGATGAACGACTTCTCGGCGAGGACCATGGCGCGCTTGACGCGGTTCTCCAGCTCGCGGACGTTCCCCGGCCAGGAATACTTGAGGAGGATGTCCGCCGCCTTGCGGGAAAGCTTCTTGGAAGGCTTGTTCAACTCCTGGGCGAAGACTTCGATGAAATGCTCGGCGAGATCGATCACGTCGCGGCCGCGCTCCCGGAGCGGCGGCAGGTGGATCTTCACCACCGCCAGCCGGAAGTACAAATCCTCGCGGAAGCGGCCCTCCTTCACCGCCTTCTCCAGGTCCTGATGGGTCGCCGCGATGACGCGCGCATCGACGGGAATGAACTCTCTGCCTCCCACCCGCTCGATGGCCTTCTCCTGCAGGAAGCGGAGCAGCTTGGCCTGCAGCGCCGGCGCCAGATCGCCGATTTCATCGAGAAAGAGCGTCCCGCCCTTGGCATACTCCACCTTCCCCAGGCGCTGCGCGCTGGCCCCCGTGAAGGCCCCCTTCTCGTGGCCGAAAAGCTCGCTCTCGAGCAAGTTCTCCGGTATGGCGCTGCAGTTGATCGCCACGAACGGGCCGTTCTTCCGGCCGCTCAGCTGGTGGAGCGCCCGGGCGATCAGCTCCTTTCCGGTGCCGCTCTCCCCCAGGATGAGCGCCTGAACCTCAGCACGCGCCACTTTTTCCACCTGGTCGAAGACTGCCTTCATCTTGAGGCTCGTGCCGATCAGGCCCCGAAAGTGGCGGCGGGCCGCCTGCTGGCGCTGGCCCGAAGTCTCCATTTCCATCTCCAGCCGCCACTGGGCGCGGCTCAGCACCACCTCCAGCTCATCGACCTCGATGGGCTTGGGGAAGATGTCGTAAGCCCCGCGCTCGACGGCCTGCAGGGCGTTATCCCGCTCGCGGTTCCCGGAGACGATGATCACCTTGGCCAAGGCGTCGTGGCGGAGCATCTCCTCGAGGGCGGCGAGGCCTTCGACGGCCTCGCGGGGCTGGGGCGGGAGGCCGAGATCGAGGAGCACAAGATGGATGCCTTCGCGCTTGAAGATCTCCAGGGCCGCCTTGCGAGCTCTCGCGGTGAACACCTGGTAGGCATCGGCCAGGGCCCACCCCAACTGCTTCAAGATCTGCTCGTCATCATCGACGATGAGAAGACGCGGCAAGGGCGGCTGTTCTCGAGGCGGATCGCTTTCCAAGCTCATGCCCCTCATCTTACCAACCGCGATGGTTTTTGCTATAGCCTAAGCCTGCCGCGGCGCCGGGAAGCGCACCCGCACTGTCGTCCCCTTCCCTTCCTCGCTTTCCACGTGAATGGTGCCGCCGTGGGCCTCGACGATCTTTCGGGACTGGAACAGGCCGATCCCCAGCCCTTCGCTCTTGGTGGTGTGGAACGGCAGGAACAGCTCCTTCTCCAGAAACTCTTTCGACATGCCCCTTCCCTGGTCGATGACCGCGACCTCGACGAAGCCATCGACCACGGAAGTTTTCAGGCGGACGGCCTGGCCATCGGGCGAAGCTTCAAAGGCGTTGAGAAGAAGATTGTGCAGAACGCGCCCCACCTCCGCCGCATCCAGGGAGACCTGTGGAAGCTCATCGAGCTCGAGCCGCAGCCGTTCCGCCAGCTCGCTGCTGAAGCCCTGGACGGAGAGCTTGGCAATCTGGTTCAAATCTTCCGGGCGGCGGTTCCTCGCCAGGCTGGTGGAAAAGGTTCCCAGGGTGTTGCACAGCCGTCTCATCTTCTGCGCCGTGTCTTCGATCGACTGGAAGGCGTCCTTCTGAAACTCCGGATTCTCCTGATGGCGGGCGGCGTTCTTGGCGAGGAGCGAGAGCGTCGAGGAGTAGTTCTTCAAGTCGTGGAGGAGGAAGGTCGAAAATCTCCGGAACGCTTCCGCTTCCTTCGCTTCGATTTGAGCGGTGAGCAGCTCGTTCATGTGCAGCTCCCCCGCGGCGTGTCCAACGAGCACCCGCAAGAACTCGCGGTCCTCCGTTTCGAACGGATGGCCGCTGCGGTTGGAGCCAACGGTCAAGAGGCCAATGGTCTGGCCGCCCGAGCGCAAGGGCACGCAAAGCGTGGCTTGCACCGCCTTCAGCAGCTCGATCAGCGCCTGCCGGGATGGCCCCGCCTCGCCGCCCTCGTGAGGCGCCAGCTGCTCCAGGCTCACCGGGCCCTCGATCCCATGCAGGCATTCCAGCAGGCCATCCCTTTCGGCGCCGCGTTTCAACGCCAGCGATCCATGCAGCGCCTTGAGAGCGATCTTGGGGGCGTCCTTGACCGGCAACCACACCGTAACCTGGATGGCGCCGAGGGCTCGATGGACCAGCTCGGCCAGCTCCTGGGCGATTTTTTCCGGCGCATCGCTCGCGTGGATGTGCTCGGCGGCTTCCATCCAGAAGGTTCGGTAATCGTACTTGCCCGAAAAGATGTTCAGGCGGATCCAGCGCCGCACCTTGTGGCGCATCCGGGTCGACAGCAGCACCACCCCCAGGAGGATGACGGAGGCCAGGATGATCGGCACTTCAACTTCAACGCGGGAGGTGACCAGTTCTCCAAGCCGGAGCGATGCCAGGCTCACCACGACCAGGTAAATGCCGGCGCCGATGAGCGTGATCGAGCTGTAAACCAGGCCTTGAGACACCGCCACCCGCACCTTTTCCTGGATGCGGTTCCAGGAAAGGAGGATGAAAACGTTGGAGGGGAGAAGGATGAACGGGAACGCTTCCAGGGTCCGCTCCGGCAGGGCTGAAGTCAAGATGATCCTGGAGGCCATGTAAAAGAAAAAAGCCGACTGGACCGCCAGGCCGATGAGCAGGAACTTGATGCTCCAGCGCACCGTCTCCTGGGCGGAACGCAGGGTTTGCTCCAGATTGGCGAGGGCGAAGGCTGAAACGATCAGCATGTAAAAGGCGGTCCAGTATCCCATCCGGCCGGCGGAAAGCCGGCCGTTTTCCAGGTATTGCGGGGGCGGCCCCAGAATGTTCTGGAGCGCGGTTCCCTTCAGCAAGCCCAGGTTCAAGGTCCCCAGAAAGGCCAGCCCGACTCCCAGCAGAGCCACGAAGAAGGCGGGAACGCGCCATCGGCTGAAACGGCTCTGGATCTCGGCGCGCGTTCCCAGCAAGCTGAAGAGAAAAACCATCGGCACCGACAAGGCCAGAAGGAAGAAAGTGGTCGGCAGCTGGTAGTCCGGCGTGAGCGTCCAGGTGGAATTCTCAACTGCCAAAGTGAGGGCAGCGATGGCGGTGGTCAGAAGGTAGATCCCCAGCCAGCTGTTCCCCGTGCCGAAGCGCGGCGAGATGTACACCACCGCCCCCACCCCCAGGCCGATGAGCCCGGAAATAAGCTGAAAGATCCCCAGTGAATTCATGAGTCAACGCCTGATAATAACCGCACGCTGCTTCCATCTTATCGCAAAAAAACCGGTAAGAAAGATGGTATAATGACCTCCATGTACCGGAAAACCTGTACCGCCATTCTTCTCTCAGCAGCAGCCCTCGCGGATCTCGCCGCGGCTGGCGAGGACTCCGCCGCTCCGGACTCGGCGCCGTCGCCGAGAGCCCGGCCGGACAGCCAGGCCGCCGCCCGGCGCGCTCTCCTCCTCCATGCCCTTTACTCCATGCGGCTCTTCCCCACCGCCCGAGAAGCCACGGCCACGGAGGTCGCCCAGCGATTCGAGGAGGACCGCCAGCGCCTGATCGCCTGGCTGAAGAAAGAGAACCTCTGGAAGTCGGCCAACGACTGGGAGAAGGCGGTCCTGGAAACCGAAGCGGGCCAACTCAGCCCTCCCGACGGCGCGCAAGTGCACCTGCAGAGGGAGAGCTTGTTGGCGCTGCTTTTTGCGCTGGGGCTGATGCAGGACCTCCCTCCCTTCGACCGCGAGGCGCGCCTGCAACCGGAGATCTTGAAGATGCTGCCGGCGGTCGGCAAGCCCGCCGCGGCGTTCATTGCCGGCGCCAGGCTGCGCCCGCGGGAGGAGATCGAGCGGGGCAAAGCGACGAGCGAGTTCTGGTTCCTGCGGGCCCGCACTCAAGAAAAGCTAGAGGCGGGGGATTTCCCCCAGGGTCCTGAACTCGAAGCCATGGCCCGCGAGCTGCGCGAGGAGATGGAAGCGGCCGGCATGGAAGCCGCCCCGATCAAGGATGGAGCGGCCCTGCTCCAGGAAACCATCCGCTTTTCCGCCCAGTGGGCCTTCAAGGAGGGCCTGATCGGCGAGCCCATCGACGGCGACTTCCCCGTCAACCGCCGCGCTTACCGCGACCTCAACCGAAAGGAGCTGGCCCGGCTCAGGGCCTTGAGCGCGGAGCGGCTGCGCGCCTTCCGCTGGCTGGACGAGGATCCCAGCGACTCCCACTGGGACAAGCGGCTCGAGGAGGAATGACATGCCCGCCGCCTCTCGAATCCCGGCCCCTTTCCCGGACCGTTTCATCGATCCGGAAAAGCTCCCCGTGAAGCAGCTCTTCACCGGCGTCGCCACCCGGCTGGCCTGGGGGGAAAAAATCATGCTCAGCCTGGTGACCCTCGAGCCTGGCGGCGTCGTCCCCGAGCATCGCCACCCGCACGAGCAGGCGGGAATCTGCGTCAGCGGCGAGTTCGAGCTGACGGTGGCGGGGAAGACGCGGGTGGTCAAAGCGGGCGAGCTGTACCTGATCCCCGGGAACACGCCGCACGCGGCGCGAGGGCTGGAGAAGAGGGCGGTGGCGCTGGATATTTTCAGTCCAATAAGAGAAGACTATCTGCCCAAATAATTAGATCCACTCCTGGCCTCGGTGCGCCACGTTCACCCACGTGTGCACGTGCGGCGCGCCGCGGAAGAACCACACGAAGGCCGGCCCTTCGACCCTCCAGATGTCCCAGATGCCATCGCTGCCGAGATCCCCGTTCTTGTAGAATGAGACGCGCGCGGACTCGAGGCCGCCGTTCTTCTTCAAGCACTCCATCACCTCGTTCACGTCCGACTCGCGGAGCATGGCGAGCAGGCTTTTCAAGGTCTTTTCCAGGAGCGCTTTCTGATCCGCGGCCAGCTCGGCCACCGCCAGGCCTGGAATGTTCTCGACGCTGCCGCGCAGGCGCACCGAGGCCTCCTCATCGGCCGGGGGCTCCTCGAGCAGCGCTTTATCACGCTGCTTGCCGTCGAGGGCCTGGAAGACCTCGTTGGCCAGCCGCGCCTGATGCCACCAGACGTTGCCGGGATGGTCCGGCTTCTCGTTGAAGGTGACGGCGTGGCCGTAAAAGATCGGCCCTCCCAGCGCCACGTTGTCAATGGTGTTGCCGTCCGCTCGAAGGGTGAGGTGGCGGCCGGTCATCACCCACTGGTACTTCCCCTCGGCCGGGCTGCCGAAGAGGGCGCAGGAATACTCGCCGAAACCGCCGGAGTCATCCTTCATCTGCTTCTGGAAGCGCTCGTAGCCGTCCTCCGTGGTCACGCCCTTGAAGATGCTTCGGATGATCTCTTGCTGGTCGGCGGTGAAGTAATCCTTGATCAACTGGGGCACGATATGCCAGTTGTTGCTCACCTTCTTGCGCAAGGGATGGTCGATGGGGAAGCAAATTTCCCGGCGCTGCTCCGGCTTGAGGTTTTCAAAGAGCAGCTTGACGTAGTCCTCCGCGGCGCGGGGCTTGGCGTCCTCGGGCGGCACGAAGGGCATCCCCGCCCCCCAAGCCTTCGGAGGCAGGCTCCAGGGCAAAGCGCCCAGCCCGGCGGCGGTGACGACCGCCCCGCTCGCCGTCTTGAGGAAGCGGCGGCGGGTCAAGGCCTCTTCCACGGTTTCCACGGTGGGATCGCAACAGGGACATCGGCTCGGTTTTTTTGGCTCCGGCATGTGAACGTCTCCCAATAATTTCTCTGACCGAAGGTTGACTTGAGGTTGACTTGAACCAAACCAACGGACAGTATATTAGCCGATGCCCGCAAGCTTTGAAAGATCACTTTTTCATCAAGGGACTCCCATGACCAAAATCCTCCGCTGCACGTTGATCGTCACCCTCGCCTATTACCTCCTCTTGGTCGGCTGCCCGCACCGGACGCCGGTGTGGTCGCCCGATGGCCGGAAAGTGCTCCTCCTGGGCGGCGCCGACCGCGAACCCATCGACAAGCCGGCCTCGAAGCTCTGGCTGGTCGATCTGCCGGAAGGAAAGGCGAAGGGGAGCGCCAGGCCGGCCGTTCTCAAGCCGCCCCAGGGAGGCGGCCGCCTCCGCTACCTCGCCGCCGCCTGGCTGGACCTCCAGTCCTTCGCGGTGCTCACCGTCGGCTGGGAGAACGGCGAGCCGGTCGATGGTTCGGAGGCCGTCTGGAAAGTCACGGAAAACGGCCAGGCCTGGGCCCGGTTGAGCGGCCCGCCGCCGTCGGCGGAGCGCACGCCGCGGCGCAACCCGGTGGTCATCCCGGCCGGCGGCGGCAAGGCTCTCGTCTACGCCACCGGCAGCGAGACGGTGGCGGCCGTTTCCCTCGCCGAGGCTTCAGGCGCGAAGGGGGGGGAGCTGTTCAAGCTGGAGCAGGCCGAGGTCGTGGGCCCTGGGCCCGAGGGGAGCTTCCTGGTCTACCGCCCCGAGGAGGGAGAGAGCGGCGACCTCGAGCTGGCGGCGATCGGCGGCGACCAGAAGAAGCGCTGGAGCCGGCGCTTCTCGGACCTGCGCTCCGAGATCGCCAAGGCCCTCGGCAAGAAGCCGGAGGAGGTCATTTTCAACGACGCTTCCTCATCCACCCCCGATCCCGACGGCCAGACCATCGCCGTCACCCTGGTCTTCACCGACGTCAACTGGAAGGACGGCGTCTCCGGTTATCTCGCCCTCCTCGCCGCCAAGGATGGGGCGCTGCTTTCGGTTTCGGGCGCCACTTGCCTGCCGGGGAAGCCGTCGCTGAGCCGCCTCGCGAGCGGCGGCTACTGGGCCTGGGCGGTGCTGCCCTTCGTCGACAAAAGCAGCAAGAACACCGCCGTCGGCTCCTTCCCCATCGGCGAGTTAAGGGGCAGCACGGCGGAGTCGAGGGGCGTCCGCCTGGAGCTGAAGGACCTCCCCAAGACCGCCATTCAAGGCTACGGGCTGAGCCCCGACCGGCAGACCTTCGCTGTCGCCGTGAACGGCCCGACGACGCGGCTGCTTCTCTATTCCGTGAGCGGGGGAAAGATCGAGGGGGAAGCTCTGGAGATCTCGATGCCGTAGATTCTTCCATCAAATCATCTTCGCAGCCTTAGGAGAAGTCTTGGCGTCCAAGGACCTCTCTCTAATTCGCTTTACGTCTTATCTTGGCCCTTGCGGTCCTCGCGCTTCCGCGCTCGGCCTCCAGGCGGGCCTCGGAGCGACCACTTCGTGCACCCGCAAGCGGGTACCCGGCTCCTCCGGCCATTCGCTCCTGCGCCGGGCACCGAGCCGCGTAGCGGCTTGGTCGCGGAGCTCACCTCTGCGTC